>NZ_JASJPC010000034.1:0-116280 GCF_031426875.1 Sulfuritalea sp. | reverse complement strand
CAGTATCATCAACAACCAATTGAATCTGTTCGCGATTTAGCCGGACAGCAGTGAAACTAGGTCTATGCTTTGAGCAACAAAGCGGAGCTTCAGTGCAGGCTAACGCCGGCTTGATCGGCGCCAGGCGAAGCGGCCGCGACCAAGACAGTCCGTTGCGATGAGGTGCCGCGGACTCCAATAACACAGTACGAGGAGTTGTCATGGCTGCCCCCCAACTCGCGTCCTCCGACGCCGATCCGCAGGAAACCCGTGAATGGCTTGATGCGCTGGAGGCGGTGATCGCCCAGGAAGGCCCCGAGCGCGCGCATTTCCTGCTCGAACAACTGATTGCGCTGGGTCACCAGACGGGCATCAACATGCCCTACAGCGCCAATACCGAATACACCAACACCATCCCTCCCGACCAGCAGCCGGTCACGCCGGGCGACTACGAGCTGGAACAGACCATCCGCAATTACGCGCGCTGGAACGCGCTGGTCATGGTGCTGCGGGCCAACAAGGACGATTCGGGCCTCGGCGGCCACATTGCCAGCTATGCTTCGGCGGCCACGCTCTATGACATCGGCTTCAACCACTTCTGGCATGCGCCCTCCGACACGCACGGCGGCGACTTGGTGCTGTCGCAGGGCCATTCGGCGCCGGGCACCTATGCGCGCGCCTTCATGCTCGGCCGCCTGACCGAGGAGCAGATGGACAACTTCCGCCGCGAAGTCGACGGCAAGGGCCTGTCCTCCTATCCGCATCCCTGGCTGATGCCGGATTTCTGGCAGTTCCCCACGGTGTCGATGGGGCTCGGCCCCTTGCAGGCGATCTACCAGGCGCGCTTCATGAAATACATGCAGCACCGCGAGATGATCCCCACCGACAACCGCAAGGTGTGGGCCTTCATGGGCGACGGCGAGATGGACGAACCCGAGTCGATGGGCGCCATCGGCATGGCCGGGCGCGAGCGCCTCGACAACCTGATTTTCGTCATCAACTGCAACCTGCAGCGGCTCGATGGGCCGGTGCGCGGCAACGGCAAGATCATCCAGGAACTGGAATCCGATTTTCGCGGCGCCGGCTGGAACGTGATCAAGGTGATCTGGGGCAGCTACTGGGATCCGCTGCTGGCGCAGGACAAGACCGGCCTGCTGCAGAAGCGCATGATGGAATGCGTCGATGGCGATTACCAGACCTTCAAATCGCGCGACGGCGCCTATGTGCGCGAGCATTTCTTCGGCAAGTACCCGGAACTGTTGAAGCTGGTGTCGACCTGGTCCGACGACGACATCTGGCGCCTCAATCGCGGCGGCCACGATCCGCACAAGGTCTACGCCGCCTATGCCGCTGCCGTGGCGCACACCGGCCAGCCGACCGTGATCCTGGCCAAGACCATCAAGGGCTACGGCATGGGCGAAGCCGGCGAAGCGCAGAACATCACCCACCAGCAGAAGAAAATGGGCACCACCTCGGTCAAGGCCTTCCGCGACCGTTTCAAGCTGCCGGTGAAGGACGCCGACCTGGACAAACTGCCCTACCTGACCTTCCCCGAGGGCTCGAAGGAACTCAATTACATGCGCGAGCGGCGCATGGCGCTGGGCGGCTATTCGCCCGCGCGCCGACGCAAGGCCGAGTCCCTGCCGGTGCCGCCGCTGGCGGCCTTCGACGCGCTGCTCAAGGCGGGCGGCGAGGGGCGCCAGTTCTCCACTACGATGTCCTTCGTGCGCGGCCTCAACGTCATGCTCAAGGACAAGATCATCGGCCGCCGCGTGGTGCCGATCGTGGTCGACGAGTCGCGCACCTTCGGCATGGAAGGCCTGTTCCGCCAGATCGGCATCTGGAACCAGGACGGCCAGAACTACGTGCCGCAGGACGCCGACCAGATGATGTTCTACAAGGAAAAGAAGGACGGCCAGATCCTCCAGGAAGGCATCAACGAAGCCGGCGCGATGGCCGACTGGATCGCCGCCGGCACCAGCTACTCGACGCACGGCGTGCAGATGATTCCGGTCTATGTCTGCTATTCGATGTTCGGCATGCAGCGCACCATGGACTTGGTCTGGGCCGCCGGCGACCAGCGCGCGCGGGGCTTCCTGGTCGGCGGCACGGCCGGGCGCACCACGCTGAACGGCGAGGGCCTGCAGCACGAGGACGGCCATTCGCAGGTTCTTGCCGGCACCGTGCCGAACTGCGTTTCCTACGATCCGACCTTCGCCTACGAGGTCGCGGTGATCATGCAGGACGGCCTGCGCCGCATGGTCACCGAGCAGGAGGACGTGTTCTATTACCTGACGGTGATGAACGAGAACTACGAGCACCCGGCGATGCCGACCGATGCCGCGCCGGACATCATCAAGGGCATGTACCAGTTCAGGAAGGGTGCCGCCTCCAACGGACCGCGCGTGCAGCTGCTGGGCTCGGGCACCATCTTCATGGAAGCCATCGCCGCCGCCGATCTGCTGAAGAAGGACTGGGGCGTCGAGGCCGATCTCTGGTCCTGCCCCAGCTTCAACGAGCTGGCGCGCGACGGCCAGGACTGCGCGCGCTGGAACCTGCTGCATCCGACCGAGAAGCAGCGCGTGGCGCATGTCGCCGCCTGCCTGGCGGAGACGCGCGGGCCAATCGTCGCCGCGACCGACTACGTCCGCGTCTTCGCCGAGCAGATCCGCGCCCTGGTGCCGCGCCACTACACGGTGCTGGGTACCGATGGCTTCGGCCGCTCGGACACGCGCGAAAAGCTGCGGCATTTCTTCGAGGTGGATCGCTACTGGATCACCGTCGCGGCGCTCTCGGCGTTGGCCGAGGACGGTGCCTTGAAGCGGGAGAAAGTGGCCGAAGCGATAAAGAAATACGGCCTCGATCCGAACAAGCCCAATCCGGTGAAGGTGTAAGCCATGAGCATAGTCGAAGTGAAAGTACCGGACATCGGCGACTTCAAGGACGTGCCGGTGATCGAACTGCTGGTCAAGGTCGGTGATACGGTCAAGGCCGAGGATTCGCTGGTCACGCTGGAGTCCGACAAGGCGACCATGGATGTGCCTTCGCCGGTTTCGGGCGTGGTCACCGAACTCAAGCTGAAGATCGGCGACAAGGTGGCCGAAGGCACGCTGGTGGCATTGATCGAAGTCGCCGCCGCGGCCGGTAAAGTTGGTGCTGACGCCACGGCGCCGGCACCCGTGGCGGCACCGGTTCCCGCAGCGGCTTCTGCGCCGGCCGCAGCCGCTGTCGGCAGGACGTCCGTGGTCGAAGTCAAGGTTCCCGACATCGGCGACTTCAAGGAAGTGCCCATCATCGAGTTGCTGGTCAAGGTCGGCGACTCGGTCAAGGCCGAGGATTCGCTGATGACGCTCGAATCGGACAAGGCGACCATGGACATTCCGTCGCCGGTTTCCGGTGTCGTCAGCGAATTGAAGGTCAAGGTCGGCGACAAGGTCGCCGAAGGCGTGTTGCTGGCCTTGGTAACAGTTGGCGCTGACGCCACGGCGATCACTGCCGCTACGGCACCGACGGCGGCCGCCGCGGCCGTCGCGGCGCCGCCGGCGAGTCCGGCGGCGGTTCCCGCAAGCACGTCTGCCGCCGCAGTCGGCGCCGACTATCGGCCCGGCGACGCCGACCTGATCGCCGCGCCCCCCCGTGTCGCCATGCTCTCGCCGGTGGACCGGCTGTCCGGCCATGCGGCCCATGCCAGCCCGTCGGTGCGTCGCTTTGCGCGCGAGCTGGGCGTCGACATCGCCAAGGTGCCGGGCAGCGGGCCCAAGGGACGCATCATGCAAAGCGATGTCCAGGCCTGGGTCAAAGGCGTGGTCGGCGCCGCGGCGGCACCCGCTGCCGCGCCTGCTTCAGGTTCGGGCGTTGCGAGTTTGGGTGGATTGGATTTGCTGCCGTGGCCGAAGATCGACTTCGCGAAATTCGGCGCCATCGAGGTGCAGCCGCTGTCGCGCATCAAGAAGATTTCCGGCGCCAACCTGTCGCGCAACTGGATCATGATCCCGGCCGTGACTTATCACGAGGACGCCGACATCACCGACCTCGAAGCCTTTCGCGTCGAGATCAACAAGGAAAACGAGAAGGGCGGCGACAAATCGGCGGCCAAGCTGACCATGCTCGCCTTCCTGATCAAGGCCTGTGTCAAGGCCATGCAGAAATACCCCGAGTTCAATTCGTCGATCGACGGTGACAATCTGGTGTTGAAGAAATATTTCAACATCGGCTTTGCCGCCGATACGCCGAACGGCCTGATGGTGCCGGTGATCAAGAATGCCGACAGCAAGGGCGTCTTCGAACTGGCGCGGGAGACCGGCGAACTGGCCAAGCAGGCGCGGGAGGGCAAGCTCAAGCCGGCCGACATGCAGGGCGCTTGCTTCACCATTTCCAGCGTCGGCGGCATCGGCGGCACCGGCTTTGCGCCCATTGTGAATGCGCCGGAAGTGGCGATCCTCGGCGTCAGCAAATCGGCGATGAAGCCAGTCTGGGACGGCAAGCAATTCGTGCCGCGCCTGAACCTGCCGCTGTCGCTGACGGCCGATCACCGCGTCATCGACGGTGCACTGGCGACGCGCTTCAACGTCTATCTGGCGCAGCTCCTGGCCGACATGCGGAGAAGCATGCTATGACCACGCTGACCGTAGTCAAGAAGGGCGACAAAGTCGCGATTGCCGCCGACGGCCTCACCACCTTCGGCGATACCCGCCTGGCGCGCAGCTACAAGGGCGAGCACGACAAGATCCTCGACATCGCCGGCTCGAAGATCGGCATCTGCGGCTCCTCGGCCCACCATCTGGTGCTGCTCTCGGCGTTTTCGAAGCTGGAGGAGATCCGCCTCGGCACGCGCATGGAAGTCTATGAAACCTTCCGCCGCCTGCACCCCATCCTCAAGGAACACGCCTTCCTGAATACCAAGGAAGACGAGGACGATCCCTACGAGAGTTCGCAGATCACGGCGCTGATCGCCAATACCACCGGCATCTACGGCGTCTATTCGTACCGCGAGGTGTTCGAGTTCGACCGGGTCTGGGCCGCCGGTTCCGGCCGCAGCTTCGCGCTCGGCGCGATGCATGCGCTCTACGACAGCGCACTGTCGGCGGCGCAAATTGCCGAAGCCGGCGTCGCCGCCGGCATCGAATTCGATACCTCGTCGGGGCCGCCGATCGTGGTCCATGAGTTCAAACTGGAAGGAAAGCCCAATGAGTGACATCGTTGAAGTGAAAGTTCCCGACATCGGCGACTTCAAGGATGTACCGGTCATCGAAGTGCTGGTCAAAGTCGGCGACGTGGTCAAGGCCGAAGACTCGCTGGTCACGCTGGAATCCGACAAGGCGACCATGGATGTGCCTTCGCCGATCTCGGGCGTGGTGATGGAGTTGAAGCTCAAGGTCGGCGACAAGGTGGCGGAAGGCACGCTGGTGGCCGTCGTGAAAGTTGGCGCTGGCGCTACGGCGCCTGCTCCCGCCGTGGCCGCCGTGGCCAAGGCGCCGGCGGCGCCACCGGCTCCCGCCGCCGTGCCCATGGCAGCGCCGCTTGCTGGAGGCGCCGTTGGCAAATTCGCCGGCAAGGCCGACCTCGAATGCGAAATGCTGGTGCTCGGCGCCGGGCCCGGTGGCTATTCGGCGGCCTTCCGTGCTGCCGACCTCGGCATGAAGACCGTCATCGTCGAGCGCTACGCGACTTTGGGCGGCGTCTGCCTCAATGTCGGCTGCATTCCATCGAAGGCGCTGCTGCATGTCGCCGCGGTGATGGAGGAAGCGGACCATGCCGCCGATCTCGGCGTCAGTTTCGCCGCGCCCAAGGTCGATATCGACCGGCTGCGCGCGCACAAGGAAAAAGTAGTTGCCAAGCTCACCGGCGGCCTGTCCGGCATGGCCAAGGCGCGCAAGGTGGAAACCGTGCGCGGCTATGGCCACTTCCTCGATGCGAATCACCTGGAGGTCGAGGAAACCACGGGCACGTCCCAGGACAAGACCGGCGCCAGGAAGGTGGTCCGTTTCCAGAAATGCATCATCGCCGCCGGCAGTGCGGCCTTCCATCTGCCCTTCATACCGAAGGATCCGCGCATCGTCGATTCGACCGGCGCGCTGGAACTGCGCTTCATGCCGAAGAGAATGCTGGTCATCGGCGGCGGCATCATCGGCCTCGAAATGGCCACCGTGTATTCGACGCTGGGTTCCAAAGTCGAGGTCGTCGAGATGCTCGACGGCCTGATGCAGGGGCCGGATCGCGACCTGGTCAAGGTCTGGGAAAAGCAGAACGCCAAGCGCTTCGACAAGATCATGCTCAAGACCAGGACCGTTGCCGTCGACGCCAAGCCGGACGGCCTCTGGGTCAAGTTCGAGGGCGCAGATGGGCAAACTCAGGCGCCGGCCGAGGCGCAGCGCTACGACATGATCCTGCAATCCGCCGGGCGCGCGCCCAACGGCAAGAAGATCGACGCCGACAAGGCCGGTGTGGCGGTGAACGAGCGCGGCTTCATCCCGGTCGATAGCCAGATGCGCACCAATATCCCGCACATTTACGCCATCGGCGACATCGTCGGCCAGCCCATGCTGGCGCACAAGGCGGTGCATGAGGCGCACGTCGCGGCCGAAGCCGCGGCGGGCCAGAAGAGCCATTTCGACGCGACGGTGATTCCGGGCGTCGCCTATACCCATCCCGAGGTGGCCTGGGTCGGCGTCGGCGAAGATGAGGCTTCGAGGTCGGGACGCAAGGTCAGCGTCGCCAAATTCCCTTGGGCAGCGTCCGGCCGCGCGATCGCCAATGGCGCCGAGTACGGCTTCACCAAGCTGGTGTTCGACGAAGAAACTCATCGCGTGATCGGCGGCAGCATCGTCGGTCCCAATGCCGGCGACATGATCGGAGAGATTGCGTTGGCGATCGAAATGGGCGCCGACGCAGTGGATGTCGGCAAGACCATCCACCCGCATCCGACTCTGGGCGAGACCATAGGCATGGCTGCCGAAGTGGCGCATGGCAGCTGCACCGACCTGCCGCCGATGCGTAAAAAATGAGCTGATCCGGGTACACTCCCGGAACTGTGTTCAACAAGTTCCTCTCACGATTCCAGGAAAAAAAGACGTCGGACCATCCATGGGCTTCAGACGCGAGTCTGAACGCGCTGATGGCCGACATTCCGCAGTCCGATCCGCGGCGCCTGCTGTTCGACGTCGATGAGTCGCTGGCCGGGCTCGATGCCACGGTCGCCGAAATCGGCCCCAAGCTGGCGCTGCGGGCGCTGGCCCGGCTGGACCAGTTTTCCCGGCCCAGCGTGGTGCAATTGCTCACGCGCTATCTGTCGATCGGGGAACGCGAATACCTGGCGGATTCGGTCTGGTCGGCGCTGGATACCCATGCCGCCCACCAGTTCCGTAGCTACCGCTCCTTTCTGAACACCTCGATCGAACTCGCGACGGACGACGACAAAGTGCGCACCGCCCGCTGCGCCGCGCGCGCGCTGATGGCCTGGGCCTTGCGCAAGAAGCTGCAGCGCTTCCGCTACCGCACGCCGGGAGCGGAACTGTGGCAGGAAGCCCACGACCTGCTGCAGGTGCTGAATCGGCTGGGCCTGCTGAAAACCAGCGTCGTGCCCTATCGCAACGAGGCCGCATCGACGCCGCTGGGCGAGTACCTGATCGGGCTGTACCTCGAATTCGTGCTGGTCGGCAACGTGGTGCCGCAGCAACTCGAATTCGCCGAGGGCTTCCTGCGCGCCACCGACGGCCTCGACCTGATGTCGCAGCCCAACGAGTTGAGCACCGATCGCATCGACCTGGCCGCGGCGCTGGGACCGCAGCGGCTGAAGCAGGGCGATCCGGGCGGCAGCAGCATCCGCTATTGTTCGGTGCGCAAGCTGCGCGGCGCCGTGCTGCGTCTTGCAGCCCAGGTGAAAAAGCCGAACGAGGCGCCCGAATGGCTGGCTCACGTTCCCGCCAGCCGCGAGCAGATCGAAAGCACCATCCTGATCCTGATGAACCACTGGGCGCAGGCGCCGCCCACGCGCGGCAACGATCGCGTCAGCCAGCCCGGCGAATTGCGCGTGGTGCTCGGTTTCGGCCTTGCCCGGCGCATGATCGCATCGGCACAATTTGCCCGCATGGGCCGCAGTTTCGAGTATGAAGGCGAGGATGTGCTGCGGCTCTTCGATGAAACGCGCTTCGGCACCGTCGCGCCGGAAGACGCCGGATTGAAAACGGAAACAGTTGCGGCGAAGGAACCGGCAGCAGCGAAGACGCCGCTCGAGATTCTGCGCCGGCTGGAAACCGGCGGCGACCAGGCCCAGATGGAAAACTGGACCCAGGTGGATGCCAGCGCGACGGGGCTCGGCGCCGTGATGCCGGCCGTGTTGCCGCGCCATCGCATCGGCTTGCTGATCTGTCTGCGCGAGGCCGAGGGCATGGATTGGCGCCTGGGCCTGGTCCGCCGCATCGGCCGCGACGCCGCGAATCGCCCCAGCGTCGGCGTTGAAACCCTGGCCTGGCCGTCGATTTGCGCCCTGGCCAAACCGGTCGGCGAGGAAAGCGCCTGGACCCGCGCGGCCGATGGCGGCGGCCATGGCTGGTCGGACGCCATCATCGTCAGCCAGGAGGGCAGGGAGTTGATTTTGCCGGCGGGAGCCTTTGTCGACCAGATCGAGGTTGACGTGCGCAGCGAAGTCGGGCGTTGGCGGCTGCGGCTAGAATCCCTGCTCGACCGAGGGCCGGACTATGACCGGATCGAATTCACCCGTATTTCCTGAAGGATCTTATGACACAAGATGAATTGAAACAGGCCGTCGCCCGTGCGGCGCGTGACTACGTGGCTGACCGCTTGCCGGTCGGCGAAATCCTCGGGGTCGGCACCGGCTCCACGGCGAATTTTTTCATCGACGAGATTGCCGCGATCAAGGACCGGCTCGGTGGCGCCGTGGCGAGTTCCGAAGCGACGGCGCAGCGCCTGGCCGGCCATGGCATACGCGTGCTCGATCTCAACGACATCGACGCCATGGGCATTTATGTCGATGGCGCCGACGAGATCGACGGCAGCATGGCCATGGTCAAGGGCGGCGGCGGCGCGCTGACCCGCGAGAAGATCGTCGCCGCCGTGGCGGGCACCTTCGTCTGCATCTGCGACGCTTCGAAGCGGGTACAGACCATGGGCAGATTTCCGCTGCCGGTGGAAGTAATCCCCATGGCGAGTGCCTACGTCGGCCGCGAGCTGGCGAAACTCGGCGGCACGCCGAAACTGCGTGAAGGCATGGTGACCGACAACGGCAACCTGATCCTCGATGTGCATGGCCTGGCCATCACCGACCCGGTCGGCCTCGAGACGCGCATCAACCAGATCGTCGGCGTCGTCACCAACGGACTGTTCGCCCAGCGTGGTGCGGATGTCCTGTTGCTGGCCACCGCCGAGGGCGTGCAGAGCTTTTACGCCGACGCGCTGCGCTGAAATAATTCCTTCACGCGCGTTCGTTATAGTGTCGGCATTGGACGAAAAGGTGACGCCATGAACCAGGAACACATCAGCCGGCGCTTCGATGCCGATCTCGAGGGCTTGCGCACGCGCGTTCTGGCGATGGGCGGCCTGGTCGAACAGCAACTGCTGCGCGCCATGGACGGGCTGGAATCGGGCGACATGGCGCTGATCGACCAGGTGATCGCCAATGATCGCCAGGTCAATCGGCACGAAGTCGAACTCGACGAGGCCTGCAACAACGTCATCGCCCGGCGTCAGCCGGCGGCGGTCGATCTGCGCATGATCATGACCGTGGTCAAGACCATCACCGATCTCGAGCGCATCGGCGACGAGGCGAAAAAGATCGCGAAGATGGCGCGCGACATCCATGGCGGCGACTCCCGCGTCGTGCCGCGTGTCAATTTGCGTCCGCCGGCGGATATTGCCGTGGCCATGCTGCGCAAGGCCCTCGATGCGTTTGCCCGGCTCGACGTCAATGCCTCGGCCGAAGTGGTGCGTCAGGACCGTGAAGTCGATGCGGGCTTCAAGGCCGCGATGCGCCAGCTGATCACCTTCATGATGGAAGATCCGCGCACCATTTCCAGTTCGCTCGATCTGCTGTTCGTCGCCCGCTCCATCGAGCGCATCGGCGACCACGCGAAGAATATTTCAGAGTACGTGGTCTATCTGGTCAAGGGGCGCGATGTGCGCCACATCGGTCTCGAGGCCATGGAAAAGGAAGTCGCCTCGAGATGACAGCGGACCGCTGACAGAAGCTCGCCGGCGCCAGGCGCCGCGAATCTTACTGTCTTCGGCCCACGGTTATTTCGCGGGTGGCACGTAGCCGCCGACCTGGTCTGCCCCGTCGCCGAAAAAGTGCTTCTGCACCTGCTCGGCCAGATACTTCCTGTGCTGGGCGTCGGCCAGGCTCAGACGGTTCTCGTTGATGATCATCGTCTGCAGTTTGATCCATTGCTGCCATGCTTCCTTGGAAACGTTTTCGTACAGTTTCCTGCCCATTTCGCCGGGCATGGGTGGCAGGTCGAGGCCTTCGGCCTCGCGTCCCAGCTTGATGCAATTGACCATGCGTGCCACAGTGTTTCCTTTCGCAAAGACTACAAGAAGGCGCCCAGTTTACCTTGTGCCGACAGCTACAGGGACTTCACGAGTACCTTCGAACGGCGCTGCAGGTTGTAGAGTTCGCGGCGCGCGGCGGGCAGTTCGTCGACGCCGGCCTCGACGAAGCCGCGTTCGATGAACCAGTGCGCGGTGCGGGTGGTCAGCACGAACAGGCGCTTGAGCTTCATCTTCCGGGCACGCGCCTCGATGTGGTTGCGCAACTGATCGCCGTAGCCGCTGCGGCGAAAGTCCGGCACCACGGCGAGGCAGGCCAGTTCGGCCGATTTCTCGGTGGAGAAGGGATAGAGCGCGGCGCAACCGACGATCACGCCGTCGTGCTCCACCACCGAGAAGCGCGTGATTTCCATTTCCAGGCGTTCGCGCCCGCGCTTTACCAGCGTGCCGTCGGCCTCCAGCGGTTCGATCAGGCCCAGAATCGCGCCGACGTCGTCGATCGTGGCGTCGCGCAGTTGCGCCAGCGGAACGCTGGTCATCACGGTGCCGACACCGTCGCGCGTGAAAAATTCCATCAGCATTGCACCGTCGGCCTGGCGGTCGAGGAAATGCACGCGACCGATCCCGGCGCGACAGGCGCGGATGGCGCTGGGCAGGACCCGGGCGATTTCGGGCGCTTGTGCCGACAAGTGCTTGGTGGCAAGTTTCTGCGCTTCGTCGGCGGTCAGGGCGTCGATCAGTGCGCCCTTGGGATTGACCAGTCCCGGCGCGTCGCACAGGTAGATCAGCTTGTCGGCCTTGACCGCCACGGCAACGGCTTCGGCGGCTTCTTCCCAGGCCAGATTGAAGATTTCACCAGTCGGTGAGGCGCCGATCGGGGTGATCAGCACCACGTTTTCCTGTGCCAGGTCGGCCTGGATTTCTTCGGCGATGACCTTGCGGATCGCGCCCGTGTATTGGAAGTCGATGCCGTCGACGACCCCGACCGGACGCGCGGTGATGAAGTTGCCGCCGGTGACGCGCAGGAAGGCGCCGGCCATCGGTGTGTTGGGCAGGCCTTGCGAGAGCAGGGCCTCGATCTCGATGCGCGTCACGCCCATGGCGCGCTTGACGCACTCCAGCGCCTCCGCGTCGGTGACGCGCAAACCCTTGTGGAACTTCGGCGTCAGGCCGCGTGCGTGCATTTCGGCATCGATCTGCGGCCGCGCGCCATGCACCAGCACCAGGCGGATGCCCATGCTGTCGAGCAGTGCGATGTCGTGGATCAGTGCCTGCGCGGCGCCCGCTTCGAGCACTTCGCCGCCGAAGGCGATGACGAAGGTGCGGCCGCGAAAGGCGTGGATGTAAGGCGCCGCCTGGCGCACCCAGGCGACCAGGCGGGCGTCGGTGTCGGGCTGGCTGCTACGGATTTCCAGGCTCATGTGGCGGATTTGCCTTTCTTGGGCGTGACTTGTTTCGGCGCGGCTTTTCTGGGAGCGGGCGGCGCCTTGGGCCGTGCCGGTTTCGGCACCGGCGCTGCGGCCTTGACCGCCGCCGGCGCAGCCTTGGCGGCCTCCTTGCTCGCCTTCTTGTCCTTCTTGGACGGCTTTTCGGGCTTCGCGGTCGGGATCGCCTTGCCTTCCAGTTCGGCTTCCAGTCTTTCGCAGAGGGTGCGCATGATCTTGACCCGGGCGTAGCCCTTGTCATTGGCTTCGACCAGGGTCCACGGCGCGGTGCCGGTGCTGGTGCGATCGACCATGTCGCAGATCGCCTGCTGGTAGGCATCCCATTTCTCGCGGTTGCGCCAGTCTTCCTCGGTGATCTTGAAGCGCTTGAACTCGATCTTCTCGCGCTCCTTGAAACGCTTCAGCTGCTCTTCCTGGCTGACCTGCAGCCAGAACTTGCAGACGATGGCGCCGGCTTCGGACAGTTCGTGTTCGAAGTCGTTGATCTCCGAATAGGCACGCAGCCAGTCGGCCTCGGCGCAGTATCCCTCGACGCGCTCGACCAGCACGCGGCCATACCAGGTGCGGTCGAAGATCGCCACCCGGCCGTTGCGCGGGATGTGGCGCCAGAAACGCCACATGTAAGGCTGCGCGCGCTCTTCCTCGGTCGGCGCCGCGATCGGCACGATCTGGTAGTCGCGCGCATCCATGGACGCGGCGATGCGGCGGATCGCGCCGCCCTTGCCGGCGGCATCCGCGCCCTCGAAGGCGCAGATCAGCGAACGGCCCTTGAAGCGCGAGTCGCGCACCAGTTCCGACAGCTTGCCCTGCCACTTCGCCAGTTGCTCGTCGTATTCCTTGTCGGTCAGGCTTCTCTTCAGGTTGAGTTCCGAGAGCACATTGCGGCCGTCGATGCTCACCCGGATCGGCGGCGCCACCGGCGTGGTCTGCATGCCGGCATTGTCCAGGCGGTGGCGGATCGCATCGAGCAGGATCTTGCCGGTCATCAGCGAGCGATAGCGGTCGTCCTCGCCTTCGATGATGATCCAGGGCGCCCAGGGCGTGTTGGTCATGCGCAGCACATGGCCGACCACGTCCTGCAATTTGTCATAGGTCTTCAGGCGCTCCCAGTTCCATTTGGTGACGCGCCAGGCCGTCTGCGGGTTCTTTTCCAGTGTCTTCAGGCGACGTTTCTGGCCATCCTTGGTCAGGTGGAACCAGAACTTCAGTACCAGCGCACCTTCGTTGACCAGCATGGCCTCGAAGCGGTTGATCTGGTCGATGCGCGCATCCACGTCCGCCTTGCTCATGCCGCCTTCGAGGCGGTCGTGAATCGGGCTCGAATACCATGAACCGGCGAAGATGCCGACCCGACCCTTGGGCGGCAGCGCCCGCCAGTAGCGCCACATGAAGGGCCGCGTGCGCTCTTCGTCGGTCGGCGCCGAAAACGCCAGCGTCGAGATGAAGCGCGGATCCATCCACTCGTAAAGGATGTTGATGGTTTCGCCCTTGCCGGCGCCGTCCTGGCCGCTGACCAGCACGATCACCGGGATCTTGCCGTTTTCCTTAAGGTCGAACTGGGCGTCGAGCAGGGCTGCGCGCAGTTCCGGTACGGCCTTCTTGTAAGTGTCCTTGTCGATCTTGTGACCGATTTCCGCAGATTCGAACATCACCAGTCTCCCCAAAGTGCCATCATTGCCGCCACGGCGCCAAGTCCGGCGGTTTCGGTGCGCAGTATGCGCGGCCCCAAGCCGATGGGCTCGAAGCCGGCCGCCCGCGCCGCCAACAATTCGCCTTCCTCGAAGCCGCCTTCCGGGCCGACCAGCAGACTGACCGGTAGCGCGGGTGCGGCCAAGTCGCGCAGAGACCCGGTGGCCCCCGGCGCGCAGACGAAGCGTATCGCATTGTCCTGCGCTGCGAGGCCAAGATATTGCGGCAGATCAAGAATCGGCGCTACGCTGGGAACGCGGTTGCGCCCGCATTGCTCGCACGCGGCGATGGCGACGTTGCGCCAGTGCTCGACGCGGCGCTCGGCGCGTTCGCCCGCAAGCCGGATCAGGCTGCGCTTCGCCGCCACCGGCTGGATGTGCCGCACGCCGAGTTCGACGGCCTTCTGCACCACGAAATCCATCTTGTCGCTGGCCGCCAGCGCCTGCACCAGCGTCAGCGCCAGCGGCGGCTCGCAGTCGCTGGCGTCGAACTCCTCGAGTGTCGCGCGCAAGCTCTTGCCGGCCGGGTTGAGTGTGGCCCGCCATTGCCCGCCGCGCCCGTCGAACAGCGTCGCCGTGTCGCCAGCGCCAACTCTCAAGACCTTCAGCGCGTGGTGGGCCGTTTCGGCGGCAAGCTCGACCGTGGCGCCGGGGTGGAGCGGGAAGGGGCAGAAAAATCTCGGTATCATGCAGCGATTATCACCAATTTTTGGAGCCAGGGTATGGTCAGTCTTTCGCCGCCGGTCTGCGACTTCGGTCGTCCGGCCATCGACTTCGAGCTGCCCGGGGTCGACGGCCGGCGTCACAGCCTGGCCAGCGCGCGCGGCCCCAAGGGCCTGCTGGTCATGTTCATCTGCAATCACTGTCCCTATGTCAAGGCGGTGATCCGCCGCATCGTCGATGACACGCGGGAACTGGCCGCGCTGGGCGTCGGCAGCATCGCCGTCATGAGCAATGACCCGATCGATTACCCGGAGGACTCTTGGGACAACATGGTGCAGCTTGCGCGCGATCTGGCGTTCCCCTTCCCTTATGTGCTGGACCAGTCGCAGGAAGTGGCGAAAGCCTACGGCGCCGTGTGCACCCCGGATTTCTTCGGCTACAACGATCGCTTGGAACTGCAGTACCGCGGCCGGCTCGACGAGTCGCGCAAGGAAACCGCGGCCGGAGGCGCCGACGGGCGGCCCCGGCGCGACTTGTTCGAGGCGATGCGGCAGGTCGCCTTGAGCGGCACCGGTCCCGCACAGCAGATCGCCGGCATCGGTTGCTCGATCAAGTGGCGAACTCCATGAGAATCCTGCTGTTTGCCGCCGCACTGATGCTGGTGACATCAGGCTGGGCGAACGATAACGTGCTGCTGATCCAGTTGCGGCCGGGAGGCGGTTTTACGGTCTGGCACACCGAGGGAGAAAGCCAGCTGTCCGACGAGGAGGTCATGACGCTCGAGGCGGCCGCGAAGCCCGGCGGCGGCGACGAAATTCCGACCAGCTTCGGCCCTGCCCGCGCCTACGAGAACAGCGACGGCGTGACCATTCGCCTGCCTGCCGCCAGGAACGACAAGGCCCTGCTGCTCGATCGCGACAATTGCGGCCATGTCAGGCTCTGGCATGCCGCCGGCACGACCACGCTCTCTGAAGACCAGATTACGGATATTTTCATGAGCGCCTTGCCCGAGGGCGGTAAACGACTCACCGTCGGCGGCTATCACGTCAAGGCCTTCATCACTCCGTTCGGGGTAACGGCGACGCTCTGGTCGATCCCGCCCGGGAAATAGGCCGCGCGCCGCACCGGCCCGGCACTCCCGGTTCTGCAACCGGGCCGGCAATCGGGCATGCCTGCCGCTTCACTTCACCGTCGGGAAGTATTTCTCCAGCATCTTGTCGAATTCGGTCCGCGTGGTGTAGCGCAGCAGGATCTCGTTGTAGGGAAAGCTTCGATGCAGGTTGTCGTTGCCGATGCGATTGTCCGGGTCGGTCGTGACCACCACCAACAGGTTCTGCTCTTGCGACCGGGGCAACCATTGATACTGCTGACAGGTGGCCCGGCTCAGCCTTTTCACCAGTTCCGGGTTCGGGCGCCAGCCGGCGTCATAGGGCTGATAAGCGAGATTCGCCTGCTTGGCCAGGGCGCTACCCATCGCGGACAGCGGCACCTGAAAATCTTCCACCAGCACCTGTTCCAGATCCTTGTTCTTGCGTTGTGCCCAGCGCTGGGCCAGTTCCAGCTCAGGTGCTGAAATCACTCCCTGGAGGGCCAGGACTTCATAGCGCTTGGGCAGCAAGGCGCCGGTCCTGATGCGCTGGAAGAATGCCAGCGCCAGGGTGGCCGTCAGGGTCTCCAAACCTTCCTCGGCGATGCTGTCGAAGCGCCCGTCGCCCCAATGGTTGATCAGTTGCAGTACGCCGACCAGTTCCTTGGCTATCCCCTGCAACAAGGGCGCCACGAGCATCTGCTTCGACTTGAAGCCGGTGGCGCGGTCGACATCATTGAAGAAGCGCAATTCCGGGTCGATGTCGTGCAGTTCCACGGGGTCGTCGAGATTGTTGATGCGCACGGTGCTGCGTGTCAGCGCGACATAGCCGGCGATGCTCTGCCGACTGATCGGCAAGACCAGATCCTTGTCCGAGTCGATGCCCGTTTTTACCTTGGAGATCAGGGTGCCTTGTTCCTTGTTGAGCACGTAGAGGGTCAGGCGCTCGCACTGGAACAGCGCACAAATTTCCGGCGCCAGGTCGAGCATGATCTGCGAAATATTGTCGGTCGCGTGGATTCGGGTCGACAGGGCCTGCAGCTTCTTCGCAAAATCGAGTCGGTCCTGCAGCGCGTTGAGCTGCGATTGCTGGGTGGGAACGGTCTGGTTCATCTGTCGGCATCCTCCGGGGCATATTCCATTGCTGATCGAGGTCAGCAGGCGCATTTTTACCGCACATCGATACTTACGCTGGGGGCGGCTTCTTCGGCGCCCGGCGTTCGCCGCCACGCGAGGCGGGTTCGGCGACCGTGGGTTTCGGCTTGCCGACCTGCGCCTCGATCAGGCGCGAACCTTCGCTGTCCATGAATTGTACAAAGGCGGTTGCGGCCGGCATCAGGCGTTTGTCCGTGCGATAGACCAGGCGCCACTGACGCCTCACCGGCGAACCGGCGACGTTGAGCTCGACCAGGCGGCCGACCGAGCGTTCGAGGCCAATGGTGTGTTCCGAAATGAAGGACAGGCCGAGGCCGGCCATGACGGCCTGCTTGATCGTCTCGTTGCTGCCCAGTTCCATGCGTGTGCCGGCTGTCACATGATGCTCCTCGAGGAAGCGTTCCAGCGCGCCGCGCGTGCCCGAACCGGGCTCGCGGATCAGCAGGGTTTCCTCCGCCAGCCGCTGCGGGTCGATGCGTCGCTTGTCCGCCAGGCGGTGGCCGGGCGCGGCAATGAAGACCAGCGGGTGCTCGGCGAAGATCTTCGCCACGGTTTCGAACTCGGCCGGCGGCGTACCCATGATCGCCAGGTCGATGTCGTTCTCGGCCAGGTGGCGCACGATGGTGCCCCGGTTGTTGACCGTGAGCTGCAGTTCGACACCCGGATGACGCCGGCGAAATTCGGCCAGCAACGACGGCGCAAAGTATTTGGCGGTGCTGACCACACCGATCTTCAGGCGTCCGGCTTCGACGCCCTTCAGCGCGGCCAATGCTTCCCCGGCTTCGCGCAGTTGCTCGGCGATGCGCCGTGCCTGACGCGCCACTTCTT
This sequence comes from Sulfuritalea sp., assembly GCF_031426875.1. Lineage (NCBI taxonomy): Bacteria > Pseudomonadati > Pseudomonadota > Betaproteobacteria > Nitrosomonadales > Sterolibacteriaceae > Sulfuritalea > Sulfuritalea sp. Next base: position 98,935 of record NZ_JASJPC010000034.1, on the reverse strand, counting down.
CGCCGGCGGCGGTGAGGCGCACCTTTTTTCCTGCCTGTTCGGTCAGCGGCAAGCCGGCCTGGTCTTCCAGCGCCTGCACTTGCATCGAAACGGCAGGCTGGGTCAGGTGGAGTTCTTCGGCCGCGCGCGAAAACGAAAGATGGCGCGCAACGGCCTCGAATATCTTGAGCTGACGCAGGGTGATGTTCTTCATCGACAGGGACCTTCCGGGACCGGGTGCATGACGCGACAATGACGCAACAATGATGACGCAACTGCGCTCGGATCATCTTATCACCGCCATAAGAAAGCATGACTATCGCTTATGGGTAGTTGACGGCTATGCTGCGCTTCATGCTGGAAGCCCTGATTTTTGATGTGGACGGCACGCTGGCCGATACCGAACGCGACGGCCATCGCCCCGCCTTCAACGCGGCCTTTGCCGAAGCCGGCCTGGACTGGCACTGGGACGCGACGCTCTACGGCGAATTGCTGGCGGTTACCGGCGGCAAGGAGCGCATGCGCTTCTATGCCGAAGGCCATGATCGCGAGTTCCTGCGGCAGCCGGATGCCGAGGCGCGGATCAAATTCCTGCACGCGGCCAAGACGCGCCATTACCTGGCGCTGCTGGAGGCCGGCGGCATTCCGCTGCTGCCGGGGGTGCGCCGCCTGATCGAGGCGGCGCGCGACGCCGGGCTGCGCCTGGCCATCGCCACGACCACCACGCCCGAGAATGTCACCACGCTGCTGCGCGCCAGCCTGGCGCCGGACGCCGTGTCCTGGTTCGAGGCCATCGGCGCCGGGGACGTGGTGCCGGCGAAAAAACCGGCGCCGGACATTTACCGCTGGGTGCTGGAAGAACTGCGCTTGCCGGCAGCGGCCTGCCTTGCCCTGGAGGATTCGGCCAACGGCCTCAAGGCCAGCTTGGGTGCCGGTTTGGCGACACTGGTGACCGAGAGCGAATACAGCCATGGCCATGACTTTTCGGGCGCGGTCGCGGTGCTCTCCGACCTTGGCGAACCGGGTTGGCCCAGCGTCGTGCGCTGCGGCAACATGCATGGAAAGGCCATGGTCGACCTTGAGCTGCTAAGTACCTGGCATCAGGAGTTCATCAGTAAAAAATGATGGTAATGATAAACAGACGTGACTGTTAGTTATGGTTGAGGCTGACTAAGATGTCTCCTGAAGCCACCCACGAATGCAATACTTCACTACGCCGAGAATGAGGAGAACCGAATGGACCAATCGAATCGCTACGCCGACCTGAGCCTCAAGGAAGAGGACCTGATCAGGGGCGGCCGGCACATCCTGGTCGCCTACAAGATGAAGCCGAAGGACGGCATCGGCTACCTGGAAGCCGCCGCCCACTTCGCCGCCGAATCTTCGACCGGCACCAACGTCGAAGTCTCCACCACCGACGATTTCACCAAGGGCGTGGACGCCCTGGTGTATTACATCGACGAAGCCACCGAAGACATGCGGATTGCCTATCCGCTGGAGCTGTTCGACCGCAACGTGATCGACGGCCGTTTCATGCTGGTCTCCTTCCTGACCTTGGTGATCGGCAACAACCAGGGCATGGGCGACATCGCCCACGCCAAGATGATCGACTTCTTCATGCCGCCCGAAGTCGTGCGCCAGTTCGACGGCCCGGCCACCAATATCGAAGAGATGTGGCGCATTCTCGGCCGCCCGGTCAAGGACGGCGGCTACATCGCCGGCACCATCATCAAGCCCAAGCTCGGCCTGCGTCCCGAGCCTTTCGCGGCCGCGGCCTACCAGTTCTGGCTGGGTGGCGATTTCATCAAGAACGACGAGCCGCAGGGCAACCAGGTTTTCGCCCCGATCAAGAAAACGCTGCCGCTGGTCTATGACGCGATGAAGCGCGCCATGGACGAGACCGGCGAGGCCAAGCTGTTCTCGATGAACATCACCGCCGACGACCACTACGAAATGTGCGCCCGCGCCGATTTCGCGCTGGAAACCTTCGGTCCAGACGCCGACAAGCTGGCCTTCCTGGTCGACGGTTTCGTCGGCGGCCCCGGCATGGTCACCACCGCCCGGCGCCAGTACCCGGCGCAGTTCCTGCACTACCACCGCGCCGGCCACGGCATGATCACCTCGCCGTCCGCCAAGCGCGGCTACACGGCCTTCGTGCTGGCCAAGATGTCGCGCCTGCAAGGCGCTTCCGGCATCCACGTCGGCACCATGGGCTACGGCAAGATGGAAGGCGAGGGCGACGACAAGATCATCGCCTACATGATCGAACGCGACGAGTGCCAGGGCCCGGTCTATTTCCAGAAGTGGGACGGCATCAAGGCCACCACGCCGATCATCTCCGGCGGCATGAATGCGCTGCGCCTGCCCGGCTTCTTCGAGAACCTCGGCCACGGCAACGTGATCAATACCGCCGGTGGCGGCGCCTACGGCCACATCGACAGCCCGGCCGCCGGCGCCAAGTCGCTGCGCCAGGCCTACGAGTGCTGGAAGGCCGGCGCCGATCCGATCCAGTACGCCAGGGAGCACAAGGAATTCGCCCGCGCCTTCGAGTCCTTCCCCAAGGATGCCGACAAGCTGTATCCGGGCTGGCGCGAAAAGATCGGTTCGCACAGGTGACGGCTTTGATCCGCAGATGACGCAGATTTGCGCAGATTGAAACGATGTTCATCTGCGTCAATCTGCGCAATCTGTGGATAAGGCGAATTTGAAATGAACGGCGCCTACTCGATTCGGGTCGAACCGTTTTACGCGCCGCAAGGCCGCGAGGTCGATCTCTACGCGGCGGCCTACGCCGCGCGGCTGCCGGTGATGGTGAAAGGCCCCACCGGTTGCGGCAAGTCGCGCTTTGTCGAATACATGGCCTGGAAGCTGGGCAAGCCGCTGATCACCGTGGCCTGCAACGAGGACATGACGGCGTCCGACCTGGTCGGACGCTACCTGCTCGATGCCAGCGGCACGCGCTGGCTCGACGGCCCGCTGACCACGGCCGCGCGCATCGGTGCGATCTGCTATCTCGACGAGATCGTCGAGGCGCGCCAGGACACCACGGTGGTGATCCATCCGCTGACCGACCATCGCCGCATGCTGCCGCTGGACAAGAAGGGCGAGCTGATCGAGGCGCATGCCGATTTCCAGCTCGTCATCTCCTACAACCCCGGCTATCAGAGCCTGATGAAGGATCTCAAGCAGTCGACCAAGCAGCGCTTCACGGCCTTCGATTTCGACTATCCGGAGGCGAGCCTGGAAGCCCGCATCGTCGCCAGGGAAACCGGGATCGAGGAAGCCGTTGCCAGTCAGTTGGTCAAGATCGGCCAGGTGGCGCGCAACCTCAAGGGCCATGGCCTCGAAGAAGGCATCTCGACGCGGCTGATCGTCTACGCGGCGACGCTGATCCGGCGCGGCGTGGCGCCGACCGATGCCTGCCGCATGGCGATGGTGCGGCCGATCACCGACGACGCCGACATCCGCGCCACGCTCGATCACGCCATCGACGCAGTCTTCGCCTGAAGAGCTGGCGCTGATGAAACCCCTGCGCTACAAGGCGGTCGAGCAAGAAACGCTCTCCTCGCCGTAGCGGATGGCGACACGGCGCGACAAGAGCCCATTCAATCAGCAGCGAACCATGGCGACCGGATTTCGCCCCGTCACCGACGCGCGCCAGCGGCAGATGGCGCATCCCCAGGCGCAGGCCTGGTGGCAGGCGCTCGACTGTGGCTTCGCACCCGTGGCCGATGTCTTCGAGGAGTGTCTGTACGAAGCGCTGAGCAGCTTCAGCAAGCCGCAGATGGAGGCGTTCATCGAGGCAGCGCGCTACATCGGCAAGCTCGGTCGCGGGCCTGAGCCGCTGCTGGCTTTTCTCGAAGAATGGCCGGCGGTGGCCGCCGCCGCCGGAGTCGATCAGCAAGGCCTGCTGCCGCCGGTCATGAGCGCCATTCGCGCCATGCAGCAGTCGCCCAACAGCAAGGCCATCACGCCCTTCCTGCAGACGCTGGCGGCGGTCGCGCGGCGCCTGCCGTCCGCCGATCAGCTGCGCATCTACCTGGACATCTCACAGGACTTGATGGCGCGTACCTCGGGATCGATCCACGGCCACCACACCACCTTCCCCAGTCCCGCCCTGCCCGAGTTCTTCGCGCAGGCGCCGCGCCTGCTCGGCCTGTTGTCGACCACCGGCTTGCGGAACTGGACCGAGTACGGCATTCGCAATTACGCCAATCACCCGGAGCGCCAGGTCGACTATTTCAGCCTGCAGTCGGCCGACAGCCATGCCGTGCTGCAGCGTGAACGCCACGGCACGCTGTTCGCCGACGTGGAACGGCAACTCGATCTGTATCTGCGCGCGCTGTGGCGCGACAGCGAACAACTGGTGCCGTATTCGACCGCGCAATTGACGAGCGGCGAGTTGCGCAAGCCCGTGCCCTACTACGACCATCTGGGCATGCGCGTGCCCGACGTGTTCGACGACGTTCGCGGCCCCGATGGCGAAGTCAGCGGCCTCGACCGCTATCGCGCCGTGCTGGCGCACATGGTCGGCCATCGCCGCTGGAGCCAGGCGCAGATCGCCGACAACTGGAGTCCCTTCCAGCGCATGGCGGTTGAGTTCTTCGAGGACTGCCGCGTCGAAACCCTGCTGATGCGCGAATATCCGGGCCTCTCCCGCATCTTTCTGGCCCTGCATCCAAAGCCGCTGGAAGATGCCTGCGATCCGGAAACCACCTCCTGCCTGCGCCACCGCCTGGCGATGCTCTCGCGTGCCCTGCTCGATCCCGGCCACGGCTACGGCGAACCGGTGCTGCTCGATTTCGTCCGGTGCTTCCATCAAATGCTGGCTGGCCGTGAATCCAGCACCGCGGAAAGCGCCACGCTGGCGCTGGCCTATGTCACCCGGACCCGCCGCCAGAGCGACCAGCTCGCCAGGATACATTTCGACGACACGGTCATCGACTACCGCGACGACAATCGCCAGTTGTGGAAATTCATCGAGCAAGGCGACGAGGAAGAGGCCTTCGACGAGGAGCGCAAGCTGGAACCCGGCGAAGAATTGCACGGCCTGCCGCCGCGCCGCTACCCCGAATGGGACGGCGCGAGCCAGACCTACCGGCCGGACTGGGTCAGCGTCTATGAAGCCATGCATGCCAGCGGCAGTCCCGCCGAGATCGACCGCCTGCTGGCCAAGCATGCCGCGCTGGCCAAGCAGCTCAAGCGCCTGCTCGATCTGCTCAAGCCGCAGGACAAGGTACGCATCCGCTATCAGGAGGAGGGCAGCGAGCTCGACCTCGACGTCGCGGTCGGCTCGCTGATCGATTTCAAGAGCGGCGCCACTCCCGATCCACGCATCAACATGAGCCACCGTAGCGACGGCCGCAACATAGAGGTCCTGCTACTGCTCGATCTGTCGGCATCGCTCAATGAGAGAGTTGGCGCTGGCGGCACGGCGAGCGGGCAGACGGTTCTCGAACTGAGCCAGGAAGCCGTTTCGCTGCTGGCCTGGGCCATCGATTGCCTCGGCGATCCCTATGCCATCGCCGGCTTCCATTCCAACACCCGGCACGAGGTGCGCTACCAGCACATCAAGGGTTTCTCGGAGCGCTGGGACGACACGGTCAAGGCGCGGCTGGCGGCGATGGAAGCGGGATTCTCGACGCGCATGGGCGCGGCCTTGCGTCATGCCGGCCACTATTTGTCGCATCGCCAGGCCGACAAGAAGATCCTGCTGCTGCTGACCGACGGCGAGCCGGCGGACATCGACGTCAGCGAGCCCGGCCATTTGCGCGCCGATGCCCGCAAGGCCGTCGAGGAACTGGCGGCGAAGGGCGTCACGACTTTCTGTTTGAGCCTCGATCCGCGGGCCGACGACTATGTGCGCGATATCTTCGGCAAGCGCTGGCGCGTGCTCGACCGCATCGAGCGCCTGCCCGAGACGCTGCCCAGCCTGTATCTGGAGCTGACGCGCTAGAGGCTATCGCCGCGGGCTCTCCCGCGATGTCTGCGGGAAAATAGCGGGCTTATTTGAAGGATAAGAAAAAGTGAATGGTGCTTATAGATCGATACGATTACATTGGCCGCTAAGCAAGCGGGGATACGCGGGCCGGTAGCGGGTTGCGGATACTTCGACAAAACTTTAGGAGTGGGGCTCATGCACCAGAAGCGCATCACATTGACGCGTTACACCATCGAGGCGGAACACAAGCATCCGGGTGCCTCTGGAGAGTTCTCCGGCCTGCTCAATTCGCTGGCCACGGCCATCAAGGTCATCTCCAACCAGGTGAACAAGGGCGCCCTGGTGGGAGCCCTGGGCAATGCCGGCGAGGACGGGGCAATGGTCAACGTCCAGGGCGAAGTGCAGAAGAAGCTCGACGTCATCAGCAACGAAGTCATGCTGCAGGAAAACGAATGGACCGGCTATCTCAGCGGCATGGCTTCCGAGGAAATGGAAGACGTCTACAAGATTCCCGATCATTGCCGGCGCGGCAAGTATCTGCTGGTCTTCGATCCGCTCGACGGCAGTTCCAACATCGACGTCAATCTGACGGTGGGCAGCATCTTTTCGATCCTGCGCGCGCCGAACCCCGGCAACCATGCCAGTCTTGAAGATTTCCTGCAGCCGGGTACCGAGCAGGTCTGCGCCGGTCTTGCGCTCTACGGGCCGGCGACCATGCTGGTGCTGACCACCGGCGACGGCGTCGACGGCTTCACGCTGGACCGCGATATCGGCGCCTTCATCCTCACCCATCCACGGATGCGCATTCCGGCCGACGCCCACGAGTTCGCCATCAACGCATCGAACGAGCGATTCTGGGAACCTCCGGTGAAGCGTTATGTGGAAGAGTGCCTGGCCGGCAAGACGGGCCCCCGCGGCAAGGATTTCAACATGCGCTGGGTGGCCTCGCTGGTGGCGGAAACCTTCCGCATCCTTACCCGCGGCGGCATTTTCATGTATCCGAAGGACAGCAGGGATCCCTCCAAGTCGGGCCGTTTGCGCCTGATGTATGAAGCGAATCCGATCTCCTTCATGATCGAGCAGGCCGGCGGCGCAGCGACCACCGGCCGCGAGCGGGTGATGGACCTGGCGCCGACGGACCTGCACCAGCGCGTGCCGCTGGTCTTCGGTTCGAAGAACGAAGTCGAGCGCCTTACCCTCTATCATGACGAGTATGCCCGCGGCAAGGAGCCGGATACCTTGAAGTCACCGCTGTTTTCCACGCGCTCGTTGTTCAGGACCCAATAAACCAGGAGGCTCGCATGTCGGTCAAGCATCCCATTGTTGCCATCACCGGATCATCCGGCGCCGGCACGTCCACGGTCACCAAATCCTTCGATCTGGTGTTTCGCCGTGAAGGCTTCAAGGCAGCCATCGTCGAGGGCGATTCCTTTCATCGCTACGACCGCAAGGCCATGAAAGTGGCGATGGAGGACGCGCGCCTGCAGGGCAACAATCATTTCAGCCATTTCGGTCCGGAAGCCAATCTGCTCGAGGAACTGGCGGGTCTGTTCAAGACCTATGGCGAAACCGGCATGGGCAAGGTGCGCAAGTACTTGCACAATGCCGAAGAGGCGGCGCCGTATGGCCAGCAGTCGGGTGAATTCACCCCCTGGGAAAACATTCCCGGAGACACCGACCTGATGTTCTACGAGGGCCTGCACGGCGCGGCGGTCACCGACAAGGTCAATGTCGCCCAGCAGGCCGACCTGCTGGTCGGCGTGGTGCCGATCATCAACCTGGAGTGGATCCAGAAGCTCCAGCGCGACAAGCATCAGCGCGGCTATTCGACCGAGGCGGTGGTGGATACCGTGTTGCGCCGCATGCCCGACTACGTCAATTACATCACACCGCAGTTCTCGCGCACCCACATCAACTTCCAGCGGGTGCCGACCGTCGATACCTCGAATCCCTTCATCGCCCGCGATATTCCGACGGCCGACGAGAGCTTCGTGGTGATTCGCTTCGCCAACCCGAAAGGCATCGATTTCCCCTACCTGCTGTCGATGGTGGCGGGTTCCTTCATGTCGCGGCCGAACATCATCGTGGTGCCCGGCGGCAAGATGGAACTGGCGATGCAGCTGATCTTCACGCCCCTGATTCTGCGCTTGATGGAAAATCGCAAACGGGCATGACCGTCAGCGAATCAAGCACCTAGCTGTCTACCTAGCGCGATCCGCCCGGTTTCGCCGATAATACCGGGCTACCCGGACGGAACTCATCCCGTCAACCAATCTAGTGATGCCGCCATGACAAATCTGTCGATCGTCTCCGCACCTGCCGCCGCCTCCGTGGGCTCGGTTCTCTCCAACGCCGTCCGCGCCCTCGCCATGGACGGAGTGCAAAAGGCCAATTCGGGACACCCCGGCGCCCCCATGGGCATGGCGGAAATCGCCGAGGTGGTTTGGAACCGCCATCTGCGCCACAATCCGCGCAATCCGCACTGGGCCGATCGCGACCGCTTCGTGCTGTCCAACGGTCACGGTTCCATGCTGCTCTACTCGCTGCTGCACCTGACCGGCTACGACCTGTCGATCGACGACCTCAAGCAATTCCGCCAGTTGCACAGCAAGACCCCGGGCCACCCCGAATACGGCTATACGGCCGGCGTCGAGACCACCACCGGTCCGCTCGGACAGGGCATCACCAATGCCGTGGGCATGGCGATGACGGAAAAGCTGCTGGCCAACGAGTTCAACCGGCCCGGTCACGAGATCGTCGATCACCGCACCTACGTCTTCCTCGGCGACGGCTGCCTGATGGAAGGCATCTCGCACGAAGCCTGCTCGCTGGCGGGAACCTGGGGCCTGGGCAAGCTGGTCGCCTTCTGGGACGACAACGGCATCTCGATCGACGGCCACGTCGAAGGCTGGTTTACCGACAACACGCCGGAGCGTTTCCATGCCTACGGCTGGCAGGTGATCCGCAACGTCGATGGCCATGATCCGGCCGCCATCGATGCGGCGGTCCGCGAGGCCAAGGAAGACACCACGCGCCCCACCCTGATTTGCTGCAAGACGGTGATCGGCATGGGCGCACCGAACAAGCAGGGCAGCCACGACGTGCATGGCGCGCCGCTGGGCGACGCGGAAATTGCTGCGGCCCGCGCCCATCTGGGCTGGCCGCACGCAGCCTTCGAGATTCCGCAGGAGGTCTATGCCGGCTGGGATGCCAAGCAGAAGGGCGCCGAGCGCGAGACCGAATGGAACCGCAAGTTCGAGGTTTATGCCAAGGCCTTCCCCACCGAAGCTGCCGAATTCAAGCGCCGCATGTCCAATGCACTGCCCGCCAACTGGGCCGAACATGCCAGGAAGGCCATCGAGGCGGTCAACGCCAAGGCCGAAACCGTCGCCACGCGCAAGGCCTCACAGATCGCCATCAACGCCCTGGCGCCGGCGCTGCCCGAGTTCCTCGGCGGCTCGGCCGACCTGACCGGCTCCAACCTGACCAACTGGACCGGCTGCAAGGCCGTCTCCGGCAAAACGCCTGGCAACTACATTTCCTACGGCGTGCGCGAATTCGGCATGGCGGCGATCATGAACGGCATGGCCCTGCACGGCGGCGTGCTGCCCTTCGGCGGCACCTTCCTGATGTTCTCCGAATACGCCCGCAACGCCCTGCGCATGGCAGCGCTGATGAAGCAGCGCGTGATCTACGTGTTCACCCACGACTCGATCGGCCTCGGCGAGGACGGCCCGACCCACCAGCCGGTGGAACAGACCGCGACGCTGCGCATGATTCCCAACATGGACGTCTGGCGCCCCTGCGACACGGTGGAAACCATGGTGGCCTGGACTTCTGCGGTGGAAAAACTGACCGGCCCGACTTCCCTGTGCCTGTCGCGCCAGAACCTGCCCTTCGTGCCGCGCGACGCGGCGACCATCGCCAGCATCGCGCGCGGCGGCTATGTCATTTCCGAGGCGAAGAACGGCAAGGCCAAGGCGGTCATCATCGCCACCGGCTCCGAAGTGGAAATCGCGCTCAAGGCACAGGCGGCGATGGAAGCCGAGATTCCGGTACGCGTGGTATCCATGCCCTGCACCAGCATTTTCGACCGTCAGGATGCCGCCTATCGCGAGTCCGTGCTGCCCAAGGGCGTGCCGCGCGTCGCCATCGAAGCCGGCGTCACCGACGGCTGGCACAAGTATGTCGGCGCCGCCGACGCGGGGCAGGGTGCGGTCATCGGCCTCGATCGTTTCGGCGAGTCGGCCCCGGCCGGCCAGCTGTTCAAGGAATTCGGCTTCACCGTGGCGAATGTGGTGAAGACCGTCGAGCAATTCATTTAAATCACTACCAGGAGAGTATCCAAATGGCTATCAAAGTCGGTATCAACGGTTTCGGTCGCATCGGCCGCATGGTGTTTCGCGCCGTCGCCAAGGAGGCCGAATTCTCGGACATCGAGATCGTCGGCATCAATGACCTGCTGGAGCCCGACTACCTGGCCTACATGCTCAAGTACGACTCGGTGCATGGCAACTTCAAGGGCGACATCGTCGTCGACGGCAGCAACCTGATCGTCAATGGCAAGAAGATTCGCCTGACGGCGGTCAAGGATCCGGCCGAACTGAAGTGGAACGAAATCGGCGCCGACCTGGTGATCGAGTCCACCGGCCTGTTCCTGACCAAGGAAAGCTGCGAGAAGCACATCGCTGCGGGCGCCAGGAAGGTGGTGCAGTCCGCGCCTTCCAAGGACGATACCCCGATGTTCGTCTTCGGCGTGAACCATGCCAAGTATGCCGGCGAGAAGATCGTCTCCGCCGCTTCCTGCACCACCAACTGCCTGGCCCCGGTGGCCAAGGTGCTCAACGACAACTGGGGTATCAAGCGTGGCCTGATGACCACGGTGCATGCCGCCACGGCGACGCAGAAGACCGTCGACGGCCCGTCGAACAAGGACTGGCGCGGCGGCCGCGGTATCCTCGAGAACATCATCCCGTCCTCCACCGGCGCGGCCAAGGCCGTCGGCGTGGTGATTCCCGAACTCAACAAGAAGCTGACCGGCATGGCCTTCCGAGTCCCGACCTCCGATGTGTCCGTGGTCGACTTGACCGTGGAACTGAGCAAGGAAGCCTCCTACGCCGACATCTGCGCCGCCATGAAGGCCGCCTCGCAGGGCGCCATGAAGGGCGTGCTGGGCTACACCGAAGAGAAGGTCGTCGCCACTGATTTCCGTGGTTGCTCGATGCCCTCGATTTTCGATGCCGAAGCCGGCATTGCGCTCGACAGCACCTTCGTCAAGGTCGTCTCGTGGTACGACAACGAGTATGGCTACACCTGCAACATGCTGCGCTTCGTCAAGCACGTCGCGAAGTAAGGGGCCAGGGAGACTCGCAATGACGTTCAAGCGTCTGTCTGATTTCAACCTGGCCGGCAAGCGCGTCTTCATCCGCGCCGACCTCAACGTGCCGGTCAAGGACGGCAAGGTCACCTCGGACGCGCGCATCACCGCCTCGATGCCGACCATTGAGTTGTGCCTCAAGGCCGGCGCCAGGGTCATGGTGACCTCGCACCTCGGTCGTCCCGAGGAGGGCGTCTATGCCGAGGAAAACTCGCTCAAGCCGGTCGCCGACGTCATGGCCAATAAGCTGGGCAAGCCGGTGCGCGTGATCCGCGACTGGGTCGACGGTGGTTTCGAAGTTGCGACCGGCGAAGTCGTGCTGCTGGAAAACTGCCGCTTCAACAAGGGCGAGAAGAAGAACGTCGAAGCGACGGCAAGGAAGTACGCCGCGCTTTGCGATCTGTTCGTCATGGACGCCTTCGGTACCGCGCACCGCGCCGAGGCATCGACTTACGGCGTGGCGGAGTTCGCGCCGGCGGCCTGCGCCGGCCTGCTGGTGGCCGAGGAACTCGAAGCGCTGACCAAGGCACTGGCAACCCCGGCGCGGCCGATGGTGGCCATCGTCGGCGGCTCCAAGGTGTCGACCAAACTGACCGTGCTCGAAGCGCTGTCCGAAAAAGTCGACCAGATGGTGGTCGGCGGCGGCATCGCCAACACCTTCCTCAAGGCTTCCGGCCGGAACGTCGGCAAGTCGCTGTGCGAGGATGACCTGGTGCCCACGGCACAGGCGCTGATGAAGAAGATGACGGCGCGCGGCGCGACGATTCCGATCGCGGTCGACGTGGTCTGCGGCAAGAAGTTCGATGCCGCCGAGCCGGCGGTGCAAAAGGATGCCGGCGCCGTGAGTGACGACGACATGATTTTCGACATCGGCCCGAAGTCGGCGCAGGAATTGGTCGATATCATCATGAAGGCCGGTACCGTGGTGTGGAACGGCCCGGTAGGCGTCTTCGAATTCGACCAGTTCGGTGAGGGTACCAAGGCCATTGCCATGGCCATCGCCAATACCAAGGCCTTCACGCTCGCCGGCGGCGGCGACACGATCGCCGCGATCCAGAAGTACGACATCTACGACAAGGTGTCCTACATCTCGACCGCCGGCGGTGCCTTCCTCGAGTTCCTCGAAGGCAAGAAATTGCCGGCGGTCGAGATGCTCGAACAACGGGCGGCTGGATGACGGCTTCGCTTCAGCGCTCGACCAAGATCGTTGCCACGCTTGGTCCTGCGTCGAGCAGCCCGGAGCGCATGCTGGCGCTGGTGGCTGCCGGAGTGGATGTAGTCCGCATCAACTTTTCCCATGGCACAGCAGACGACCATCGTCAGCGTGTCGATGCCTTGCGGGCCGCGGCGCATGACGCCGGACGTACCGTGGGCGTCATGGCGGACCTGCAGGGACCCAAGATCCGGATCGGCAAGTTTGCCGCCGGTCCGGTGCAGATCAAGGCCAACCAGGAATTCATCCTCGATGCCGCCTGCACCCTGGGTGACGAGGGACGGGTGGGGCTCGACTATCCGGATCTGGTCAAGGACGTACGAGCCGGCGACGTGTTGTTGCTCGATGACGGACGCACCGTGTTCGACGTGCTGAAGGTTCAGGGCAAGGAAATCCTTTGCCGCAACCGCCACGACGGCGAACTCTCCAACAACAAGGGCATCAACAAACAGGGCGGCGGGCTCACGGCGCCCGCCCTGACCGCCAAGGACATGGAGGACATCCGCACCGCGGCCAGCATCGGCACCGACTATGTGGCGGTGTCCTTTCCCAAGTCGGGCGACGACATGCGTCTGGCGCGAGCGCTGCTGACGGCGGCCGGCTCGAATGCGCTGCTGGTGGCCAAGATCGAGCGCGTCGAGGCGATCGAGAACCTCAACAACATCCTTGAAGCCACCGACGGCGTCATGGTCGCGCGCGGCGACCTGGCGGTCGAAGTCGGCGACGCGGCCGTGCCGGCCCTGCAAAAGCGCATCATCCGCACCGCGCGCGAGTTCAATAAATTCGTCATCACCGCGACGCAGATGATGGAGTCGATGATCCACAGCCCGGTGCCGACCCGTGCCGAAGTGTCGGACGTGGCCAATGCCGTGCTCGACGGCACCGATGCGGTGATGCTCTCGGCGGAAACCGCGACCGGCGACTATCCGGTGCAGACCGTCGAGGCCATGGCGCGCATTTGCGTCGAAGCCGAAAAATCCTCCGACTTCCCGCTCGACACGCATTTCCTGCATCGCGTATTCACCCGCATCGATCAGTCGATCGCCATGGCCGCGCTGTTCGCCGCGCATCACCTGAAGGTCAAGGCCATCGCCTCGCTGACCGAGTCAGGCTCGACCGCGCTGTGGATGTCGCGCCTCAATACGGGCATCCCGATCTATGCCCTGACCCAGGAAGTGCGGACACGCTACAAGGTCAGCATCTTCAAGGGCGTGTTTCCGGTCATGATGCGGCAGAGCGGCCAGGATCGCGACCAGGTGCTGCTCGATGCGGAGGAAGCCCTGATAGCCGCCGGCGCCGTCGAAGTCGGCGATCTGATCGTGCTGACCATCGGCGAGCCGATCGGCAAGCCGGGCGGCACCAACACCATGAAGATCGTCAAAGTGGGCGAGCATCGCTCGAACCAATAAGCCGTAAAACGAGTCACAGTAAATTCATACTTAGGAGATTGCCATGCCCCTGGTTTCCATGCGTCAACTGCTCGACCACGCCGCCGAAAACGGTTACGGCCTGCCGGCCTTCAACGTCAATAATCTGGAGCAGATCCAGGCCATCATGGAAGCCGCCGAGGAAACCAACAGCCCGGTGATCATGCAGGGCTCGGCCGGCGCCCGCAAGTATGCCGGCGAGCCCTATTTGCGCCACCTGATCGAGGCCGCGATCGAGACCCATCCCGACATCCCGATCGTGATGCACCAGGATCACGGCGCCAGCCCGGCGATCTGCATCCAGTCGATGCGCTCCGGCTTCTCCAGCGTGATGATGGACGGCTCGCTGATGGAAGATGCCAAGACCCCGGCCAGCTTCGAGTACAACGCGCGCGTGAGCCGCCATGTGGTCGATATCGCCCACGCCATCGGCGTGTCGGTCGAGGGCGAACTGGGTTGCCTGGGCTCGCTGGAAACCGGCATGGGCGAGAAGGAAGACGGCCACGGCGCAGAAGGCGCGCTGTCGCACGACCAGTTGCTGACCGATCCCAACGAAGCCGCCGAATTCGTCAAGGCTACCGGCGTCGACGCCCTGGCGATCGCCATCGGCACCTCGCACGGCGCCTACAAATTCACCCGGCCGCCCACCGGCGCCGTGTTGCGCATCGACCGCATCAAGGAAATCCACGCCCGCATCCCGAATACCCATCTGGTGATGCACGGTTCTTCCTCGGTGCCGCAGGACTGGCTCAAGATCATCAACCAGTACGGCGGCACCATGGGCGAAACCTATGGCGTGCCGGTCTCTGAGATCGTCGAGGGCATCAAGCACGGCGTGCGCAAGATCAACATCGACACCGACCTGCGCATGGCCTCCACGGGCGCGGTGCGCAAGTACCTGGCGGAGAACACCAAGGACTTCGATCCGCGCAAATACCTGGCGGCCGCGCGCAAGGCGATGAAGGAAATCTGCATTGCCCGCTACACGGCCTTCGGCTGCGCCGGCCAGGCCAGCAAGATCAAGGCGATTTCAATGGAAAAGATGGCCGAGCGCTACAAGAAGGGCGAACTCAACGCGATCGTGAAGTGAGCGGCGATTTGCGGTAAATTAAGGGGCCGCCCCACTCGGGCGGCCTTTCCTTTTCTGGCATGAACATCCAATCCCACACCTTCGATCGGCTGCGCAAATTCTTCAGCAGTGGTCTCGACCTGGTCGAGTATGCCGGTCTGCTGGTGATTGCCTTCGCCACCACCGTCGCCATGTACCAGGAGGCGGTGGTGATGATCGAGTCGCACCGGGTCGCGCTGGCCGACCTGCTGCTGATGTTCCTCTACCTCGAGGTGCTGGCCATGATCGGCCAGTATTTCAGGTCCGGGCAATTGCCGGTGCGCTTTCCGCTCTACATCGGCATGGTGGCGCTGGCGCGCTACCTGATCCTCGACCTCAAGGACATGAGCGAGTGGCGCATGCTGGCGGTCACGGCTGCGATATTCCTGCTGACGGTCGCCGTGCTGGCGATCCGCTACGGCCATGTACGCTATCCCTATCGCGAAGATGCCGACGAGAATCGCGGCAAAGCCTACGTTCGCGAATAAATCCTTTTTTCGAGCATCTTCATGCCCATCACGACTCCGCCGCTGTTCGAATCGACCATCAAGAGCCTGCCGCTGCTTGGCCGCGGCAAGGTGCGCGACATCTATGCCGTCGGCGAGGACCGGCTGCTGATCGTCACTACCGACCGCCTTTCGGCCTTCGACGTAATCCTGCCCGACCCGATTCCGGGCAAGGGTGCGGTGCTCACTGCCATGGCCAATTTCTGGTTCGGCAAGCTGGCGCATGTGGTGCCCAACCAGCTGACCGGCATCGATCCCGAAACCGTGGTGGCCGATGAGGCGGAGCGAATCCAGGTGCGCGGGCGCGCCCTGGTGGTCAAGCGCCTCAAGCCGCTGCCGATCGAAGCCGTGGCGCGCGGCTATCTGATCGGCTCGGGCTGGAAGGATTACCAGGCCACCGGCGCCGTATGCGGCATTGCGCTGCCGCCCGGCCTGCAAATGGCCCAGCAACTGCCCGCCGCCATATTCACTCCGGCGACCAAGGCCGAGATGGGCGACCATGACGAGAACATCGACTATGCGGCAGTCGAGAAGCTGATCGGCGCCGAACTGGCGAAGACGGTCAGGGACACCACGCTGCGCCTGTACCGCGAGGCGGCCGCCTATGCGCGCGTGGTCGGCATCATCATCGCCGACACCAAGTTCGAATTCGGTCAGGATGCCGACGGCCGACTGTACCTGATCGACGAAGTGCTGACGCCCGATTCCTCGCGCTTCTGGCCGGCCGACCAATACAAGGTGGGCATCAGCCCACCCAGCTTCGACAAGCAGTTCGTCCGCGATTACCTGGAAACCCTGGACTGGAACAAGCAGGCGCCGGGACCGAAGCTGCCGCAGGACATCGTAGCCAAGACCGCGGCCAACTATCTCGAAGCGCTGACCCGCCTGACTGGCACGCGGACGATCTGAATTCGACGACCGCGTTTGGCCGATGAATCACTCCGTCGCCGTCCCGCCAGCGCCGCCCGCAGGGGGTAGCGGCCCCGACTCCGCCGGGAACATAAGGCTTCCCCAGGTACGCCAGATCGATATAACCACGCCATTTACATGGTTGCAGCGCGGCTGGGCAGACCTCTGGCGGCAGCCCGCGGCCAGCCTGTTCTACGGCGTCGCGGTGGCCGTGACCGGTGCCGTGATCCTCGGCGTGACGGCGAGCCTGCCCTACCTGTTCGGCGCCGCCATCACCGGCTTTCTGCTGGTGGCACCGATGCTTGCCGCCGGACTCTATGAGCTTTCGCGCCGCTATCTGGCCGGCGAGCCTGCCACGCTGTTCGATTCGATGCGGGCCTGGCGGCGCAATCCATCGGCGCTGGTCAGCTTCGGCCTGCTGTCGATGCTGGCCGGCACGGTGTGGCAGGTAGTTTCGGCGGCGATCGTGGCGGTGTACTACAAGGGCCCGGCCCTGGCGCCGCTGGACATGATGATCGAGGTGCTGATCAACCCACAGCACTACCTGATGTTCTTTATCTACCTCGGTGCCGGCGGTGTCCTTGCCGCCCTGGTATTCGCCCTCAGCGTGGTTTCGATGCCGATGCTGGTCGACCGCCGCTGCGATCTGCTTTGCGCGCTGTTGACCAGCCTCAACGCGGTGGCCGCGAATCCGCTGCCGCTGGCTTTGTGGGCGCTGATCATCATGCTGCTGACGGGTCTCGGTTTCGCCACGGCCCTGGTAGGGATGATCCTGGTCATGCCCTGGCTCGGCCACGCCAGTTATCACGCCTACAAAGACCTCGTCGAAGAGACTTGATGGGGCATTGAAGCCCCGTTTTCTGCCCCCACCTCAAAACCATGAATCCCTTGCTCGATTTCAGCGGCCTGCCCCGCTTCGATGCTGTTCAGCCCGAACACGTCACCCCCGCCATCCGCCAGTTGCTGGACGAAAACCGTGCCTTGATCGAGCGCCTGATCGATCCGGGAACTGCCGCAAGCTGGGATGCCTTCGAGCAGCCGATGCTCGATGCCGGCGAGCGCCTGTCGCGCGCCTGGGGCATCGTCGGCCATTTGCATTCGGTCAATGACGTGCCGCCCTGGCGCGAGGCCTACAACGCCATGCTGCCCGAGGTGTCGAGTTTCTACGCCGATCTTGGGCAGGATCTGGCCCTGTTCGCCAAGTTCAAGCTGCTCGCCGCCGGGCCGGAGTTCCCCACGCTGTCGCCGGCCCGGCGCCGCATCATCGAGAACGAGTTGCGCGATTTCCGGTTGTCGGGCGCCGAACTGCCCGAAGACCGCAAGCCGCGCTTCAAGGAAATCCAGGAAGAGCTGTCGGCGCTGGGTGCGAAGTTTTCCGAGAACCTGCTGGATGCGACCAACGCGCACAGCGAGTGGATCACCGATGAGGCCCAGCTCTCCGGCCTGCCCGAGGATGCGAAGTCGGCGGCGCGGGCCGCCGCTGAAAAGGACGGCAGGCAGGGGTGGAAATTCACTCTGCATGCGCCGTCCTACATGCCGGTGCTGCAGTTCTGCGACAACCGCGAGTTGCGCGCACGCATGTATCGCGCATCTGCCACGCGTGCGTCCGAGTTCGGCCCGGAGGGCTGGAACAACGGTCCGCTGATCGAGCGCCTGCTCGCGCTGCGCCACGAAGAAGCGACGATGCTCGGCTACGCCAGCTTCGCCGAGGTCTCGCTGGCCACCAAGATGGCCGACACGCCGGCGCAGGTGGCCGCCTTCCAGCGCGACATGGCGAGAAAGGCCCGCCCCTTTGCCGAGCGCGACATCGCCGAGCTGCGGGATTTCGCCCGGCTGGAACTCGGCATGGACACGCTGGAAAGCTGGGATCTGGCCTGGGCCGCGGAAAAACTCAAGCAGCAGCGCTACAGTTTCTCCGACGACGAAGTGAAGCAGTACTTTCCCGAGCCCCAGGTGCTGGCCGGGCTGTTCCGCGTCATCGAGTCGCTGTTCGCCGTCAAACTGGCTCCCGATGCCGCAGCGGCCTGGCATCCGGCCGTGCGCTTCTTCCGCATCGAGCGCGACGGCAAGCTCATCGGCCAGTTCTATCTCGACCTCTATGCGCGCGAAACCAAGCGCGGCGGCGCCTGGATGGACGATGCGATCACCCGCCGCCGCGTTGCCAGCGGCGTGCAGACGCCGGTGGCCTACCTCAACTGCAACTTTCCGGCTCCGGTCGGAGACAAATTCGCCACCTTCAGCCACGACGACGTGATCACCCTGTTCCATGAATGCGGCCACGGCCTGCATCACCTGCTGACGCAGGTGGACGAACTGCCGGTATCGGGCATACACGGCGTCGAATGGGATGCCGTCGAACTGCCGAGCCAGTTCATGGAAAACTTCTGCTGGGAATGGGACGTGCTCTCCGGCATGACGGCGCACGCCGAAACCGGAGCGCCTTTGCCGCGCGCGCTTTACGACAAGATGATCGCCGCGAAGAATTTCCAGAGCGGCTTGCAGATCCTGCGCCAGGTCGAATTCGGCCTGTTCGACCTGCTGCTGCACAGCGAGTTCGTGCCCGGCGGCAACCGCAGCTTCATGGATTTGCTGGCTGAGGTGCGCCGCGAAGTGGCGGTGCTGGTGCTGCCCGAGTGGAACCGCTTTCCGCACAGTTTTTCGCACATTTTCGGCGGTGGCTATGCGGCCGGATACTACAGCTACAAATGGGCCGAGGTACTCTCCGCCGATGCCTACGAGGCTTTCGAAGAGGCGGCCAGGACCAGTGGCAGCACGCTCGATGCGGCGACCGGCGAGCGTTTCTGGCGCGAGATCCTGTCGGTCGGCGGTTCGCGGCCGGCGCTCGAATCCTTCAGGGCTTTCCGCGGCCGTGAGCCGCAACCCGATGCCTTGTTGCGGCACAACGGGATGGCCGCAGCCGCCTGAATCGGCGGCCTCAATCGCCGTTACCTGCCCGCGAAGCGGAATCCCAGGTACGCAGAGCGAGCCAGCGCCAACTTGACGCGGCGCCGGCGCCGCGTCAAGTCGCTCTGACCAGACTGCCGATTTCCCGATCGAGAATTGCCGGATCGCCGCTGTTGAGTTCCACCAGGCGGCGCAGGTGGGTGATGCTGTCGAGATCGATGCTGATGCAGCGCAGGCCGACGTGCGGCCCTTCCACATGCACCACCTTGGTCAACATGGTGATGGTGGTATCCGGCGCGAGGTCAAGGCTCAGTTTGCATTCCTCGTCTGCCTTGCCCTGCCAGGCATTGCCGGTTTCGAGCAGCGCCCCCTTCAGCGATATATCCAGCAGTCGGGCGTAAGCGTCGCCGTCTTGCGTGACGAGGCGTACCGGTGAATGAAACACGGCACGCCAGAAATTGCGACGTTCAGTAGCCTTTGTCACGCAACGCCTCCTTGTCCACGGCGACTCCGAAATCGATACCGGTGAAATAATTCTGCAGCGGGCATGGCGTCCCGACCGGGCAACCGTGCTCGCGGGCGCACTCGACCCGGGTTTGGTCCAGCAACACCAATTGGCCGCAGACCGGACAGGGTTCAATCGGCGAATCGAACATGGCCTACCTCCGCTTGACGGACTTGCGTAAGCTACGTTCTGATTATAGACAGTGCGTCTGCTCGGGTATCATCGCGGCATGAAGATCGCGACCTGGAATGTGAATTCGCTCAAGGTGCGCCTGCCGCACGTGCTCGACTGGCTCGCGGCGACCCAGGCCGACGTGCTCTGCCTGCAGGAAACCAAGATGGAGGACAAGGTCTTCCCCTATGCCGAACTGGAAGCCGCCGGCTATCACTCCGCACACAACGGGCAGAAGACCTACAACGGCGTCGCCATCCTGGCGCGCGGCACCTTGCACGACATCCGCCTCGATATTCCCGGCTTCGCCGACGAGCAAAAACGCGTGCTCGCCGCCACCGTGAATGGCCTGCGCGTGGTCTGTGCCTACATTCCCAACGGCCAGGAAGTCGGTTCCGACAAATACCAGTACAAGCTGCGCTGGCTGGCTGCGCTGACGGCTTACCTGCGCGAGGAGTTGCAGCGCTTTCCGCAATTGGCCTTGCTCGGCGACTACAACATCGCGCCGGAAGATCGCGACGTGCATGATCCGGCGGCCTGGAAGGATCAGATTCTGTGCAGCGAGCCCGAGCGCGCCGCATTCCGGGCTTTTCTCGATCTCGGCCTGGCGGACGCCTTCCGCCTCTTCGAGCAGCCGGAGAAGCTCTACTCGTGGTGGGATTACCGGCAGATGGGCTTCAGGCTCAATCGCGGCCTGCGCATCGACCATATCCTGGTCTCGCCACCGCTCGCCGCCGCCTGCAGCGCCTGTACCATCGACAAGGCGCCGCGCAAGCTGGAGCGGCCTTCCGATCATGCGCCCGTGGCGGCAACGCTGGAACTTTCACCGCCATGAATCCTGCGCAACTGGTTGCACTCTATCCAGTACTGGCGCAACTGCCTGCCGGTCTGTTGCAGCGCATAGTCGACGCCATGCAGACCCTGTCTGTTCCGTCCGGCACCACGGTTTTCGACGAACACCAGCCCTGCCGCGGTTTTCCTTTCGTGCTCGACGGAGCGATCCGCGTCGTCAAGCTCAGCGCCAGCGGCCGCGAATTGCCGCTGTATCGGGTGCTGGCGGGCGAAAGTTGCATCATCAGCTCGAGTTGCCTGCTCGGCCACGCCGACTACAACGCGCGCGGTGTCAGCGAAGGAGCGACCACACTGGCCTTGCTGCCGCGTCCCTTGTTCGACGAAATGATGGCCGAGGCGGTATTTCGCGATTTTGTCTTCTCGCTCTTTTCCGTGCGTATAGCCGACCTGATGCAACTGGTGGAAGAGGTCGCTTTCCGCAAACTCGACCAGCGCCTGGCGGCCCTGCTGCTGGGCAAGGGCCGCGTGGTGTATGCCACGCATCAGCAGTTGGCCGACGAACTCGGCAGCGTGCGCGAAATGGTCAGCCGGCTGTTGAAGGGCTTTGCCGAGCAGGGCCTGGTGCGGCTCGGCCGCGAGCAGGTGGAAGTGCTCGACGCCGCAGGCCTGCGCCGGACAGCCTCTGTGACTTAGGTTACAGTCAGGCGCCGACGGAACTGGTGTAATTCGCTTACTGTTGCATAACCCCTAAGGAGAACACCATGAAACTGAACGTCGGCGGCATCGACCGCGTACTGCGTATTGCTGCGGGTCTCGGACTGATTGGCTGGGCTGCCATGGGCGGTCCGGTGTGGGCGTGGATCGGCGTGGTTCCCCTGGCTACCGGTGCGATCGGCTGGTGCCCTCCCTATGCGATATTCGGTTTCAGCACCTGCGCGGTAAAGAAGCAGGCCTGATCTCTTCGCGCCTCTTCGCGCGCCTGGCGCGCCTGGCAAAAAAGCTGGAATTCGCTGCCTTCGGGCGGACGTGTTTGGGCGCCGGCAGAGGACGCCCAGGCCAGGAATGTGGCGATGAGAGCTAGTAGTCAGTCAACAAGGAAAAGGCGCACTCCCTGTAGGAGCGAGCTTGCTCGCGATCAGCCGTTGTCGCGAGCAAGCTCGCTCCTACATCCATCGGTTTCAACATGTCTGCGTACTAGGGCACGAAACATCGGGTTGCCGACGAACAGCCGGGTGTCACAGTGGGTCTGCGCATTTTCGCGCGTCTGCGTTTTTCGCCCCGTCCAGCCAGCGCAACAGGCCCTGCGCCGCGGCGCGGCCGCTGGCAAAACAGGCGGTCAGCAGGTAGCCGCCGGTCGGGGCTTCCCAGTCGAGCATTTCCCCGGCGCAGAACGTTCCCGGCAGCGCCTTGAGCATCAGGTTCCCGTCGAGCGCGGCGAAATCGACACCGCCGGCGCTGCTGATCGCTTCGTCGAGCGGACGCGGTGATGTGAGGCGCAAGGGCAGCGACTTGATCAGGGCCGCGAGCCGTTCCGGTGTGGCGAGATCGTCCGGCGCGGCAGACTCGTGCAGCAGCGCGGCCTTGACGCCGGCTATGCCGGCGCGGCGACGCAGGTGATTGGACAGCGAATCGCGGCCGCGCGGCTGCGCCAGGTTCCGGGTCAGGCGCGCCAGGTCGCGCCCCGGGGCAAGGTCGAGATGCAGCACGGCGCCGCCGCTGGCTTCGATGCAGTCGCGCAGCAACGCCGACAATGCATAGATCAGGCTGCCCTCGACGCCGTGCTGCGTGATCAGGAATTCGCCATCCTGCCTATTCACCGATCCGTCCTGAGCGATGAAGCTGGCGCTGACGGTCTTTACCGGCGTGCCGGCAAAGCGCAGGCGCAGATGCTCGCTCCAGGCCACATTGAAGCCGCAGTTGGCGGGTCGCAGCGTTTGCACCTCGACACCGCGCGTCGCCAACAGTGGCACCCAGGCGCCGTCCGAACCCAGGCGCGCCCAACTGCCGCCACCCAGCGCCAGCACCGTGGCGTCAGCGCCAACTTTCAATTCGCCGGCCGGCGTGGCGAAGCGCAAGCTGCCGTCGCCATCCCAGCCCAGCCAGTGATGGCGCGCATGGAAGCTCACGCCTGCGCCGCGCAGCCGGTGCAGCCAGGCGCGCAGCAGCGGCGCGGCCTTCATTTCCTGGGGAAAGACGCGGCCGGAACTGCCGACGAAGGTTTCGATGCCGAGGGCGTGGGCCCAGTCGCGCAGTTGCTGCGGGCCGAACTCGGCGAGCCAGCGGCCGACTTCCGCGCGGCGCGCACCATAGCGCGCGACGAATGGCTCCGGTGCTTCCGCGTGCGTCAGGTTGAGGCCGCCGCGGCCGGCCAGCAGGAACTTGCGCGCCACCGAGGGCATGGCGTCGAAGACATCGACACGCATGCCGGCGTTGCTCAACACTTCGGCGGCCATGAGGCCGGCCGGGCCGCCGCCGATGACGACGACTATTCGAGGACGTGACTCAGCGGCGGGCAAGGTCGGCCAGCGTATTGGCGAGGCGCACGTAGTCGGCCACGGCGATGTCCTCGGCGCGGGCCGTCGGCGTGATGCCCAGCGCGGCGAGATCGGCCTCGCTGATGAATTCGCGCAACGTGTTGCGCAGCATCTTGCGCCGCTGCGAGAAGGCCGCGGTGACCACTTTGGCGAACAACGCCGGATCGGTCGCCGTTACCTGCCCGCGAAGCGGAATTCCAGGTACGCAGAGCGAGCCAGCGCCGACTCTTGAAAAGTCGACCGGAATCATGCGCACGATGGCCGAGTCGACCTTCGGCGGCGGATTGAAGGCGCCGGGCGGCACGATGAACAGGCGCTCCATGTGGTAGCGGTATTGCAGCATCACCGACAGGCGGCCGAAATCCTTGCTGCCGGGCTCGGCCACCATGCGATCGACCACTTCCTTCTGCAGCATGAAGTGCATGTCATAGACCAGCGGCGCGAACGGCACCAGGTGGAACAGCAGCGGGCTGGAAATGTTGTAGGGCAGGTTGCCGACGATTTTCAGCGGTCCCGCTGCCTTCAGTGTGCCGAAGTCGAATTCGAGCGCGTCGCCCTGGTGGATCGTCAGGCGCTCGGGCGGAAAGCGCTGCCGCAGGCGTGCGATGAGGTCGCGGTCGATCTCGACCACGTGCAGATGGTCGATGCGCTCCAGCAGCGGTTCGGTTAGGGCGCCCAGCCCCGGCCCGATTTCGACCACCGTGTCGCCGGCGCGCGGCGCGATGGCCTCGACGATCTTGCGGATCACGCCGTCGGACACCAGGAAGTTCTGGCCGAACCGCTTGCGGGCCGTGTGCCCGGCGACGGATTTCATGCGGTGCGCGCCGTTGCCGCCGGCACGCCGCTGTGGAACACCATCAGGGTGCCGGGTTCCATGGCGGTCCAGGTTTCGTTGTCGGTCAGCGGCAGCGTGGCGATCACGGCGACGCGGTCGTCGGGATTGGTCACTTCGCTGAAATCGATGCTGACGTCCTGGTCCTTCAGGTGGGCAACGGCGAAGGGCGCCTGGCGCACGACGTAGGCCAGCTTGGTGGCGCAGTGGGCATACAGGCAGTTGCCGTTGCTGAGCAGGAAATTGAACTCGCCGTGGACGGAGATTTCGCGCGTGATGCCGGCGAGGAATTCGAACATCGGCTTGCGTAGCGGCATGGCATGGCCGAACTCGCTGCGCAGACGTTGCAGCAGGAAGCAGAAGGCCAGTTCGGAATCGGTGTCGCCAACAGGGACGAAGCTGCCGTCGAGGCTAGGCGCGAAGTCCTTGAGGTTGCCGTTGTGGGCAAACAGCCAGTAGCGGCCCCACAGTTCGCGCTGGAAGGGATGCGTGTTCTCCAGTGCGACGCGGCCCTGGGTTGCCTTGCGGATGTGGGCGATGACGTTCTTCGAATGGATCGGATAGTGGCGCACCAGCTCGGCCACGGCCGACTGCGCCGAAGGTTCGACGTCGAGAAAAACGCGGCAACCCGGGCCTTCAAAAAAAGCGATGCCCCAGCCGTCCTTATGCACATCGGTGAGCCCGCCGCGGGTACGGAAGCCCTCGAAGGAAAAGCAGATGTCGGTCGGCGTGTTGCCGTTCATGCCGAGCAGTTGGCACATGATCAGCCCTCGCCCCGTCGGCGTTGCGCCATGTCGATCGCCGCGTCGATCGCGGCAAACAGGCTGGTCGCCGAGGCCTTTCCCGTGCCGGCGAGATCCAGCGCGGTGCCGTGGTCGACCGAGGTGCGGATGACAGGCAGGCCGAGCGTGACGTTGATGCCTTCGTCGAAGGCCGCGTACTTGAGCACGGCGAGGCCCTGGTCGTGATACATCGCCAGTTGCGCATCGGAGCCGGCCAGCACATTCCGGGTGAACAGCGTATCCGCCGGCAGAGGGCCGATCAGATTCATGCCTCCCGCACGCAGCTTGTCCAGCACAGGCGCGATGACCTCGATTTCCTCGCGGCCCATGTGGCCGCCTTCGCCGGCATGCGGGTTGAGCCCCGCGACGAGGATGCGCGGCGCGGCGATGCCGAACTTGCTGCGCAGATCGGCATGGAGTATGCGGATCGTGGTTTCCAGTTCGTCGCGCGTGATCGCGGCCGGGACGTCCTTCAAGGCCAGATGCGTGGTCGCCAGCGCGACGCGTAAGCCCGCGCCGGCCAGCATCATCACCACGCGCGGCGTTGCCGTATGTTCGGCCAGGTATTCGGTATGGCCGCTGAAGGCGATGCCGGCGTCGTTGATGACGCCCTTATGCACCGGGGCCGTGACCATCGCCGCATAGTCGCCGGCGACACATCCGGCCAGCGCAGCATCGAGGATATCCAGCACGTAGCGCGCATTGGCGGCATCGAGCCGTCCCGCCAGCGCCAACTTTCGCAGCGGCACATGGCGGATCTCGATGCGCTCGGCGTTCACGCCAAGCTGTTGCGCGCGCGCCGCCAGCAGATCGCGGTCGCCCAGCACCACCAGCCGTGCCGGCCATGCGCGCTCGGCCAAGCGCAGGCAGATGTCCGGTCCGATTCCCGCGGGTTCGCCGGAGGTGACCGCAATCACCGGCGGCAGTGAACGACTAGCGTTCTTCGCTGCGGTATTCGACATAGGCGCGGTCGCGCATTTGCCGGACCCAGTCCTGGTATGCCTCGTCGGCCTTGCGCTCGCGCAGCACCTGCCGCGCGCTGAGCCGCTGACGCTCGGCGGTGGCATCTTCGGTGCGACGCTCCAGCACCTGGATCAGGTGAAAGCCGAAAGGCGATTGCACCGGCTCGCTGATCTGGTTGATCTTCAGTGCGTCCATCGCCTTCTCGAAGTCGGGGACGGTGTCGCCCTGATACAACCAGCCCAGATCGCCGCCCTTGGTGGCGGACAGGTCGTTGGAATTGAGGCGCGCCAGTTCGGCAAAATCGGCGCCGTTGTCGAGCCTTTCTTTGAGCACGACCAGCTTGCGCCGTGCCTCGGCTTCGGAGACGAGTTCGTTAACTTTGATCAGGACGTGCCGGGCACGCGTCTGCTTCAGCGCCACGCCGGTCTTGACGCCGCTGCCACCCTGCTTGTCGATGAGCTTGACGATGTGGAAGCCGGCCGGGCTGCGCAGGATGTCGCTGACCTCGCCGGGCTTGAGCTTCCTGATGGCATCGGCGTAGAGCGCCGGCAGGCGGTCGAGCGGCCGGGCACCCATGAGGCCGCCGGTGAGCCCGTCGGGAGCATCCGAATAGCTGGCGGCCACCTTGGCAAAGCTTTCGCCGCGGCGCAACTGGTCGAGCGCGGCCTGTGCGCGGGCGCCGATGCGCATCAACTGATCCGGTGTTGCCTGTTCCGGCACCCGCAGGATGATGTGCGCCGTCTGCACTTCGGCGTTGCCCATTTCGGCGCCCTGGTCCGGATTCGCCAGGTAGTTGTCGATCTCGCCGTCGGACACCACGATGCGACTTTCCACCTCGCGGTCGCGCAGGCGCGAGAGCACGATCTCCTCGCGGATTTCTTCGCGGAACTTGGACCAGACGATACCGTCCTTTTCCAGTGCGGCGCGGAAATCCTGCAATGACATGCGGTTGCCCTCGGCGATGCGCCGCATGGCGGCATCGAGTTCGATGTCGGAAATGCGCAGGCCGGTTTCCCGGGCGAATTGCAGTTGCACGCGATCGGTGATCATGCGTTCGAGCAACTGCTTTTCGAGTACCTCGCGCGGCGGCAGCTGCACGTTCTGTCCACGCAGCTGGCGTTCGACGGTGGCCTGCCGGGCGCGCAGTTCAAAGGCGGTTATGGCTTCTTCGTTGACCACGGCAATGATGCGGTCGATCTCCAGCGGTTGCGCGCGCCGGGTCTGGGCGTGCGCTGAAACCAGGGATAGCCAGGAGAACAGGCAAAGCAGCAGGATGCGGAAGATCATGGCGTGGTCAATGGGGCGTCGGTGCCCTGCTGGTTGATCAGACCGTAGCCGGGCACGTTGCGTTTGAGAATATCGAGTGGGTTCGATCCGACGCGCGCGAAACCGTTCAACTCGAGCTGGAAAAACAGCGCGGTGTTCGATTGCTGGGTCTGCGTGGCCAGGCGCTGCATGACGACGCGCCCGATCCAGCAGCCGCCATCGTATTCGAGGCCGGCGACGGATTCGATCATGCGCCGGTCCTTGGTCGAGTAGTTGAAGCGTCCCACCGCATGCCAGCCGCCGAACAAGGGCCATTGGCCGGAGATGTCGATCTGGCCGAGACCGACCTGGCCGGGCTGGTCGCGGGTGTAGCGGTAGCCGGCATTCAACACCTTGCCGGCTTCGGGCTGGTAGCGCCCGCCGATGTTGATGCGCTCCATCTGGTTCAGCCGCGGGTTGTACTGGACGCCGACGTCGGCATAGGTCTTGGCCAGGATGCGCCCGGAGAAGGAGCCGAGGAAATCGGTCTGGCGATCGCTGCGCAGCACCTCGCCGGGCAGGCCGACGTTCTGCGTGCTGAAATAGAAACGCTGGCCGAAGGCGGCGCGCATGGTTTCGGCGCCGGTCAAGGGATCCAGCAGTCGGGACGTCAGCATGACCGTGGCCTGGTTCGCGTCGCCGATCCGGTCGCCGCCGCCATAACGGTTCTCGGCGAAAATCTGCGCGAAATCGAATCCCGTTGCCGCGCTGTCGAACACCGGGATCTGGCTCTGGTCGCGCACCGGCACATACAGGTAGTAGAGGCGCGGCTCGAGCGTTTGCGTCAGGGCCGCGCCGAGCCAGTCCACGTCGCGTTCGAACGTCACCCCCGAGTCGACACTGAATATCGGCAGGCTGCGGCTGATCTTCTGTGGTGTTCCGGCGGCCTGGCGGTCCAGGTCGTAGCGCGTGGCATGCAGGCCGATCTTGGGCGTGATGCTCAGGATCTCGGTCTGCAAGGGCAGCGAGAGCTGCGGATACAAGATGAAGCGCCGCCCTTCGACCTGTGTCGGACTGCGGAAGTTGACGTGCTCGCCGCTGAAGGCGAAATTCATGCCGAACGGCAGGTCGCTGCGGTTGGCGCCGACCGTCACCTGCGGCAGGCGCCGGTAGGGCTCGATCACCGCGGGCAGGGAAGGATCCTGCAGGGTCTGGTAGCTCTGCGCCAGCAGGTTGGCCGACCACCAGCCGCCACCGTAGCTGAGCGTGCCCTGGCGCAGCAGGTTGGTCTGGGAAATCAGGCTGGAACCGCTCGCCAGATCGCTGAAATAGGTGCCGTCAGAGGCGCCGTTGAGATCCAGCGTTGCGCCGACGCCGTAGGCCAGGGTCTGGCGGTGGGCCAGCGAATAGGAATATCGCCGCGTGTGCACCAGCTTGTCGTTGGGCAGATATTTTCCCTGCATCTCCCCGCTGTAGGTCGGTTGCAGATAGCGGTACTCGCCGTTCCACAAGGTGCCGCGCTTGGCCATGATGCGCGGCGCAATCGTCGCATCCATGTTCGGCCCGAGGTTCCAGTAGAAGGGCTGGGTGAACTCGACGCCGCCGCTGCTGGTGGACCCGAAGGTGGGGGTCAGCAGTCCGCTCTTGCGCTCGTTGTTGAGCGAGAAACTCAACCAGGGCGAGTAGAGGATGGGCGTGCCCTTGAAGTACAGCGTGGCGTTGCGCGCCGTGCCCTGCTCGGTTTCGTAGTCGAGGCGCAAGTCGGTGGTGCGCGCGAACCAGTCGGGGTCCTTGCCGGCCGGCGGCGTGCAGGTGCTGTAGGTGGCGTCGGTGAGGCGATACTTGCCTTCACCCTCGAACTCCATGCGCGCGGCCGAACCCTGGCCGGTAGTGAGATCCGCCGATGGGCGCGGCTCGGTGCCGGTCCATAGCGTGGCGGCCGATCCGGTCTTGATGCGGCGGATGCTGTATTCGGGTTGCTCGAAGTATCCCGTGCTGTCGTCCATCTTCATGCGCATCTTGGGACCCTGCACGCGATCGCCATCGCGCGAAAGACGCACGTTGCCGGCGGCTTCGACCTCGTCCGTTTCCTGCCAGTAGGTCAGGCGGTCGGCCTGCAGAATCGAGTTGCGTTTGCGCAGTTCAACGTCGCCGTCGGCGACCACTTCGACATCCTTCCTGCCGGCGATCTGGTCAGCCGCGATGAAGGTCGGCAGCAGTTCCCCCGCTTGCTTGAGATGGGGCAAGACCACTGTGGAAGCCTGCAGCCTGGGCTCCGGCAATTCTCCTGCGGCGACATGGGCCGAGTAGAGCGGCGGCAGGACCGCGCGTTCGACAACCTGCGGCGGCTCCTGGGGCTTCTGGATCGCTTCCGGTTGCGTCGCGACTTGCGGCTGCGGCTCGGGCGAACGACGCGGCGCTTCAGCGATGGCCAGCGGTGCTGGAATGGGGGCGGGCGCTGGCGCGGGTGCGGCAGGGCTTGTCTTGGGACTGGTCGCAGTCGGCGCAGCCGGCTGTGCCGGCGGGGCCACGCGGGCCGGCGCAGATGGCGGCGCGGATAAAGTCGCGCTGCGGGATTGCTCGGTGGTCAGATCGACAGGCTTCGTCGGCGCCGGCTCGACCGGCACCGCGGCGGGGGCCGGAGGCTTTGCCGCGGCGACCGGTTCGGCACTGGCGGGCGCGGCCGGTGGCGGCGTGCCCGCTCCGAGCAGGGCCGGATTGACGCGCAAGGGCGGCAACGGTTCCGCCGCCACGGAGCCCGCGGGAAGCGCCAGCAGGACAAGCAGTGAAACGGGGCCGAATTGTCCGCGATGCGATTGAGACATGCCGTATCGGTGAGTTGGCGCAGCGGTGACGGAACAAGGCAGGCCCAAACTACGCGCACTGCATGCCGGAGAAGCCGTTGTCGGCCGATGCTAGAATCGCAAATTCTAACACTTCATGCCCGCGGAACGCGCTGCCCGACAAAGCTTTTGCGCCTTTTCCCGCATCTTGCCTATGGAACGTCAGGAACAGATCAGGACGTGGCTGGCCGCGATGTGGCCGGGGCACGGTTTCACGCTGGCGCCGGCCTCGGCCGATGCCAGTTTTCGCCGTTATTTTCGTGCCAGGCTGAGCGACGGCACGACGCGCATCGTCATGGATGCGCCGCCGGCCAACGAGGACTGCCGGCCCTGGCTGCATGTGCAGCAGCTGTTCCGGGCGGCCGGAGCCCATGTCCCCGAGGTTCTGGCACAGGATATCGGGCGTGGCTTCCTGCTGTTGTCGGACCTCGGCGATGCAACCTACCTGCAGGCGCTCGACGCCGACAATGCGGCCCCGCTCTATGCCGATGCGATTGCCGCGCTGGTGAAAATCCAGCTGGCGAGCCGCCCCGGCGTCTTGCCCGATTATGACGCGGCACTGTTGCGGCGGGAGCTCGATCTGTTCCCCGCATGGTTTCTCGCAAAGCACCACGGAATAGTTCTCTCGGACAGCGAGAGACAGGCTCTGGAAAGCGTATTCGGGCGCATCCTCGCCGTGAATCTGGCCGAGCCGAAGGTCTTCGTCCATCGTGACTATCACTCGCGCAACCTGATGCGCATCGCTCCGTCCGGCGCCGGCAATCCGGGTATCATCGATTTTCAGGATGCCGTGTACGGCCCGCTCAGCTATGACATGGTCTCGCTGCTGAAGGATGCCTATGTCGAGTGGGACGAAGATCTCGCGCTCGACTGGCTGGTGCGCTACTGGGAACAGGCACGCAAGGCCGGGTTGCCGGTCGCCGCCGATTTCGGCGAGTTCTTCCGCGGCTATGAATGGATGGGCGTGCAGCGCCACCTCAAGGTGCTGGGCATTTTTGCCCGTCTCTACCACCGCGACGGCAAGGACGGCTACCTCAAGGACCTGCCGCTGGTGGCGCGCTACCTGCGCAAGGCCTGCGAGCGCTACGGCGAACTTTCGCCGCTGCGCAAACTGCTCGACCGGATCGAGGACAAGGTCACCGTGCTGGGCTACACGATGGACGCGGGAAGCCTCGGCGGGCGCCGCGAGTAGTCGGTTGGTCCGCGCCCAATGAGAGCAATGATCTTGGCTGCGGGACGCGGCGAACGCATGCGGCCGCTGACCGACCTTACGCCGAAACCGCTGCTGGAAGTGGGCGGCAAGCCGCTGATCGCCTGGCACCTGGAACGGCTGGCTGGGGCCGGGTTGCGCGAGGTGGTGATCAATCACGCCCATCTTGGCGCGCAGATCGAGGCGGCGCTGGGCGATGGCGCGCGCTGGGGCGTATCCATTCGCTATTCGGCGGAACCCGAAGGCGCGCTGGAGACGGCCGGCGGCATTGCCAACGCATTGCCCTTGCTGGGGCATGACGAGCCCTTCCTGGTCATCAACGGCGACATCTGGTGCGACTGGGACGTGTCACGCGCCAGCAATGCGCTTGCGCCCGGCGATCTGGCGCATCTGGTGCTGGTGCCGAATCCGCCGCATCATCCATCGGGTGATTTCGCGTTGCGCGGGCGTGAAGTCGCGGTCGACATCGCGACGGCCGGCCGCGACGCGCAGAGTTGCACTTTCTCCGGCATCGGCGTCTATCGCCCGCAGATTTTCGCCGGGATTGCGCGCGGCCAATCGGCGAAACTGGCCCCGCTGCTGCGCGCCGCGATGGCCGCGCGACGCGTCTCCGGGGAACTTCACGGCGGCCGCTGGGTCGATGTCGGCACCCCGCAACGCCTGGCGGAACTGGACCAGGAACTGCGCTCGCTATCCCACCAGGGGACGCCGGCCCGCGAAGCGGAAGCCCCGGCGTGCAAAGCTCCGTCCCCGGCGCCTACGCGCGGGGACATATAATCGACCGATGGAACCATCGCCACCGCCCACCGGGAATCCCTTCGAGGCGTATCGCCAGCGCCGACTCTTGCTGATCGAACGCATGACGCGCGGCGGTGGCGGCATCGCCGTGATCCCCACCGCGCCCGAGCAGACGCGCAATCGCGACACGCAGTTCCCCTATCGCGCCGACAGCTATTTCCAGTACCTGACCGGCTTCATCGAGCCGGAGGCGGTGCTGGTGATCGCGGTCGGTCGCGGCGATGCGGCGCCGCAATCGATACTGTTCTGCCGTGAAAAGAATCTCGAGCGGGAAATCTGGGACGGGTTCCGCCACGGCCCGGAAGGCGCCCGCGAGGTATTCGGCTTCGATGCCGCGCATGCCGTCGGCGAACTCGACGCCAAACTGGTGGAACTGCTGACCGATCAGCCGGCCCTCTGGTATTCCATCGGCCACGATGCCGGCTGGGATGGCCGCATCGCCGTCGCGCTGAACAAGCTGCGCGCCGAGAGCCGGACCGGCAAGCGCGCCCCGGCCACGATCCGCGATGTGCGTGCCGAACTCGATACGATGCGCCTGGTCAAGGATGCGACCGAGCTTGCGGTGATGCGTCGCGCCGCCGAGATTTCCACCGGTGCCCACATCCGTGCCATGCGCTTTGTCGCACCGGGCCGCTTCGAGTATGAAGTCGAGGCCGAATTGCTGCACGAGTTCCGTCGTCACGGCTGCGAGTACCCGGCCTATACCTCGATCGTCGCCGGCGGGGCGAATGCCTGCGTACTGCATTACGTCGGCAACGACCAGGTCCTGAAGGACGGCGAGCTGCTGCTGATCGATGCCGGCGGCGAGCTCGGCGGCTATGCCTCCGACATCACGCGCAGCTTTCCGGTCGGCGGCCGCTTCAGCGGGCCGCAGGCCGATGTCTATGCGCTGGTGCTGGCCGCGCAGGCGGCGGCGATAGCCGCGGTGCGGCCCGGCGCCACCTTCGTCGAGCCGCACGAGGCGGCGCTGAAGGTGCTGGCCCAGGGCATGATCGACCTGCATCTGTTGTCGGGTTCGCTCGACGGCGTGATCGAGTCCGAAAGTTACAAGCGCTTCTTCATGCACCGCACCAGCCACTGGCTCGGCAAGGATGTGCACGACGCCGGTGAATACAAGGAAGGCGAACACTGGGCGCCGCTGGCGCCGGGCATGGTGCTGACCGTCGAGCCCGGCTGCTACATCCGCCCCGCCGACGACGTGCCGGCGGCCTTCTGGAACATTGGCGTGCGCATCGAGGACGACGCCGTGGTGACGGCCGGCGGCTGCGAGATCATCACCCTTGCCGCGCCGAAGACCATCGCCGACATCGAAGCCCTGATGCGGGATGCCCGTGGCAACAGCTGACACTTCGAGCGCAGCGAGCCGGAACAATCGCCCCCTTCCGCGGGAAGGGGGACGGGGGGAAGGCGCTCTAGTTCGCGGCTCCGCCGCCGACAATTGCAACCGAGCGGTCGCAATTGTCGGCGGCGGGCCGGCGGGGATGGCGCTGGCTTTGGCGCTGAAGCTCCACGGTATCGACGCCGAAATCTTCGAGGCCCGCGAACGCGCAGCCGTGCGCCACGATGTGCGCGTGCTGGCGCTGTCCGATGGGGCGCGGCAGATACTCGACTGGCTCGGCGTCTGGTCCGGACTGACCGCGACGCCGATCACCACCATACACATCTCGCAGCGCGGCGGCTTTGGCCGCAGCCTCCTGCGCGCCGAGGAACTCGATCTGCCGGCCTTGGGCTGGGTGCTCGCGGCGAGCGATCTGATTGCCGCCCTCGACACCGCCGTGAGCGCTGCCGGCATCGCCTATCGCGAGAACACGAGAGTTGGTGCTGGCGACACGGCGTCCGCAACGGATACCGTCCCAGGCCTTGCCGGGGACATGCATTTTTCCCTGACCGCGTTTGCCGAGGGCGTCGTCGATCCCGCTGCCGGCAAGAGGCGCGATTACGGCCAGCACGCCGTGCTATGCACCGTCGGCGTCGCCGCCGCGCATCGCAATGTCGCCTGGGAGCGCTTCACCGGTGAAGGCCCGGTCGCCCTGCTGCCGCTGGGCCGCGACTACGCCGTGGTGCTGACTTGTGCCGACGGGATCCTGGCCGAGGTCATGGCGCTGGACGATGCGGGTTTTCTCGCACTGCTGCAGCAGCGCTTCGGCACGCGTCACCGCTTCACTTCCGCCAGTCCGCGCACCGCCTATCCTCTCGGCCTGCGCTACCGCCCGGAGACGGTCGACGCGCGCCAGGTATGGCTGGGCAATGCCGCGCAGACCTTGCATCCGGTGGCCGGACAGGGCTTCAACCTGGCCCTGCGCGACATCTGGGAACTCGCCCAGGTGCTGGGCGCGGCCGCCGATCCGGGGGCGCCCGAGGTGCTTGCCGCCTATGCGCGCGGACGGCAGGTCGACCGGCGCGGCGCGATCGGTTTCACCGACCTGTTGATCGACAGCTTCGGCTCCGACTTCGGGCCCTTGAAGCATGCGCGGGGCGCCGGACTTTTGGCGCTCGACCTGCTGCCGCCGCTGCGCAGCTTCGTCGCCAAGCGCATGATTTTTGGCGCGCGGGCCTGGCCTTGAATGTCGACACTTCAATAAAAAGCCTGAATTACCCCCGGCGCGCTTTGCGCTAAAATCGCGGCCTTCCCGACCGCATTCCCTTTCCGACATGGACTTCCTCGGCTTTCAGTTGCGCAACAATCTGTTTGTCGCGCCCATGGCCGGGGTCACCGATCGTCCGTTCCGCCAGCTGTGCAAAAAGCTCGGCGCGGGGCTCGCGGTCTCCGAAATGGTCACCTCCAATTCCTTGCTCTACGGCAGCGCCAAGACCCGGCGCC
Source organism: Sulfuritalea sp. (assembly GCF_031426875.1). NCBI lineage: Bacteria > Pseudomonadati > Pseudomonadota > Betaproteobacteria > Nitrosomonadales > Sterolibacteriaceae > Sulfuritalea > Sulfuritalea sp. The sequence continues at coordinate 64,075 of NZ_JASJPC010000034.1, read as the reverse complement.
GCGCCGAGCACGCGGGCGAGGTCGATCCGATCTCGGTGCAGATCGCCGGTGCCGATCCGGCCATGATGGCTCAGGCCGCGCGCTACAACGCCGACAACGGCGCGCAGATCATCGACATCAACATGGGCTGCCCGGCGAAGAAGATCTGCAACGTCATGGCCGGCTCGGCGCTGATGCAGAACGAGCCGTTGGTGGCGAAAATCCTCGAAGCGGTGGTGGCGGCCGTGCCGGATACGCCGGTGACGCTCAAGTTCCGCACCGGCTGGAACCGCGACAACAGGAATGCGCCGCGCATCGCGCGCATCGCCGAGGAATCCGGCATCCGGGCGATCGCCATCCACGGCCGCACGCGCGCCGACCAGTACATGGGTGAGGCGGAATACGACACGATTGCCCTGGTCAAGTCGCAGGTGAACATTCCGGTGATCGCCAACGGCGACATCAACACGCCGCACAAGGCGCGCTTTGTTCTCGACTACACCGGCGCCGACGGCGTCATGATCGGCCGCGCCGCGCAGGGTAAGCCCTGGCTGTTCCGCGAGATCGAACATTTCCTGGCGACCGGCCAGGAATTGGCACCGCCGCGCGTGGAAGAGATCCACCGCATCCTGCGCGGCCACCTGACCGAGCTCTACGGTTTCTACGGCGAAGTGACCGGCGTGCGCATCGCCAGGAAGCACATCAGCTGGTACACCAAGGGGCTGATCGGGTCGGCCAACTTTCGCCATGCCATGAATCAGTTGCAGACCGTCGGCGAGCAGCTCGACGCCGCCGACGAGTTCTTCCTCGGCCACGCCGCGGCAAACGAGCGCCTGCTTTATGAAGATCGCGACCAGGCAATGAAGGCCGCATGAGCAGCGAAATCACCGACTGCGTGCGGCGCAGCCTCAATCGTTATTTTCGCGACCTCGACGGCCAGGCGCCGCATGCCGTCTATGACATGGTGTTGAAGTGCGTCGAGCGGCCGATGCTGGAAGTGGTCATGAAGCAGGCGGCAGGCAACCAGACCATCGCCGCCGACATGCTGGGCATCAGTCGCGGCACCTTGCGCCGCATGCTGGTCGAACACGAATTGCTTTAACTTTCCCGGGGTTTTCATGAATAAAGTCACACAGGCACTCATCAGCGTTTCCGACAAGCGCGGTACGGTGGATTTCGCCCGCGGCCTTGCCCAGCTCGGCATCAAGCTTCTGTCCACCGGCGGCACCGCCAAGTTGCTGCGCGATGCCGGGCTCGACGTCACCGACGTCTCCGACTACACCGGCTTCCCCGAAATGCTCGACGGCCGCGTCAAGACCCTGCATCCCAAGGTGCATGGCGGCATCCTCGGTCGCCGCGACCTGCCGGAGCATCTGGCTGTCATGGCCGAGCACGGCATCGCGCCGATCGACCTGGTGGTGGTGAATCTCTATCCCTTCCGCGAGACGGTGGCCAAGCCCGGCTGCACGCTCGACGACGCGATCGAGAACATCGACATCGGCGGCCCGACCATGGTCCGCGCCGCAGCGAAGAACCACGGCAACGAACAGGGCGGCGTCGGTGTGATCACCGACCCCGAGGATTACGCGCCGATACTCGACGAACTCAAGGCCGGCGGCGCGCTGTCCTACAAGACGCGCTTCACCCTGGCGAAAAAAGCCTTCACCCACACCGCGCGCTACGACTCGGCGATCGCCAACTGGCTGACCTCGCTCGACGAGAACAACAAGCCCGGCGCCTTCCCCGAAAGGCTGCAACTGGCCTTCGACAAGGTGGACACCATGCGCTACGGCGAGAATCCGCATCAGCAGGCGGCGTTCTACCGCGAAACCGCTGGTGGCAACCTCGCGGTTTCGGGCAGCATCGCCAGCTACCAGCAATTGCAGGGCAAGGAACTCAGCTACAACAACATCGCCGACTCCGATGCCGCCTGGGAATGCGTCAAGGCCTTCGACGGCGAAATCGCCTGCGTCATCGTCAAGCACGCCAATCCCTGCGGCGTGGCGACGGCCCGCAGCGTCGAAGAGGCTTACCGCAAGGCGTTCAAGACCGATCCGACCTCGGCCTTTGGCGGCATCATCGCCTTCAACGGCACCATCGACAAGGTTACGGCCGAAGCCGTCGCCGGCCAGTTCGCCGAAGTCATCATCGCCCCCGAGATCACCGCCGAGGCGCGCGCCGTATTCGCTGCCAAGCAGAACCTGCGCGTGCTGGTGGTGCCCCTGCCGGCCAATGCGGGCCGCACCGCCGGCCAGTTGGATTACAAGCGCGTCGGCGGCGGCCTGCTGGTGCAAAGCGCCGACGATGCGCGCATCACCGCGGCCGAGATCAAGGTGGTGACCAAGCGCGCGCCGACCCCGGCCGAGATGAGCGACCTGCTGTTCGCCTGGCGCATTGCCAAGTACGTGAAGTCGAATGCCATCGTGTATTGCAAGGACGCGATGACCGTCGGCGTCGGCGCCGGCCAGATGAGCCGCGTCGATTCCGCCCGCATTGCCGCGATCAAGGCCGAGAACAACGGCCTGACCGTGGTCGGTTCGGTCGCCGCATCGGATGCCTTCTTCCCCTTCCGCGATGGTCTCGACGTCTTGGCCAAGGCCGGCGCCACGGCCGTGATCCAGCCCGGCGGCTCGGTGCGCGATGCCGAGGTTATCGCCGCGGCCGACGAGCAGAACCTGGCCATGGTGTTCACCGGCTTCCGCCATTTCCGGCATTGAAACCCGTTTGCCACAGAGGACACAGAGATCACCGAGAAAACCTTCTCCTGTCTTTCCTCTGTGTTCTCTGTGATCTCTGTGGCTGAAAAGGTTTTTTCATGAAAATACTGGTGGTCGGTTCCGGTGGTCGCGAGCATGCACTGGCCTGGCGCCTGGCTCAGGCGCCGGGTCTGCAGAAGGTCTATGTCGCGCCCGGCAATGCCGGCACGGCGCGCGAACACGAGCTGGAAAACCTGCCGCTCAGCGACATCGACGCGCTGGCCGGCTGGGTCCAGCGCGAAAAAGTCCATGCCACCGTGGTGGGTCCCGAAGCGCCGCTGGCGGCCGGCATCGTCGATGTTTTCCGCGCCCGCAACCTGCGTATCTTCGGGCCGACCAAGGCCGCCGCGCAGTTGGAGAGCTCGAAGGATTTCGCCAAACGCTTCATGACCCGGCACAACATTCCGACGGCCAAATTCCGCACCTTTGCCGATGCCAAGGCGGCTCACGCCTACCTCGATGCCGAGGGCGCGCCGATCGTGATCAAGGCCGACGGCCTGGCGGCAGGCAAGGGCGTCGTGGTGGCGATGGATGTCGCCGAGGCCCGCGCCGCGGTGGACATGATGCTGGCCGACAACAAATTGGGCGATGCGGGCGCCCGCGTCGTGATCGAGGAGTTCCTCGACGGCGAGGAAGCCAGTTTCATCGTCATGGCCGACGGCCGCCATGCACTGGCGCTGGCCACCAGCCAGGACCACAAGCGGCTCAAGGACGGCGATCTGGGGCCGAACACCGGCGGCATGGGCGCCTATTCGCCGGCGCCGGTGGTGACGCCGGAAATTCACGGCCGCGTCATGCGCGAAGTGATCATGCCGACCATCAACGGCATGGCCGCGGACGGCATCGTCTACACCGGTTTTCTCTATGCCGGCCTGATGATCAAGCCCGACGGCAGCTTGCGCGTGCTCGAATTCAACTGTCGCATGGGTGATCCCGAAACCCAGCCGATCATGATGCGGCTGAAGGGCAATTTCGTCGAACTGGTGGACGCCGCGATCGACGGCCGCCTCAACGAGGTCGAGGCCGAATGGGACCGCCGCGTCGCGCTCGGCGTGGTCATGGCCGCCGCCAATTATCCCGAGACCCCACGCAAGGGCGACGTGATTCACGGCCTGCCGGCGCCCAGCGCCGACAGCCACGTGTTTCACGCCGGCACCGCGGAAAGGAACGGCGAGGTGGTCACAGCCGGCGGGCGCGTGCTTTGCGTCACGGCGCTGGGCGACAACGTCAAGGCCGCGCAAAAGCGCGCCTACGAAGTGCTCGACCCGATCCTGTTCGACGGCATGCAGTGTCGGCGCGACATAGGCTATCGCGCCATCAAGCGCTGAGAACTTGTGAATAAATCTACTGCGCGTACCGGATCGGGGCTTGGGCGGTGCTCGCTATCCTCGCGTATAACCACATACGCTCCGGTAGCTGTGCTCCGGCCGCACCCCGCTGCGGTCCGCTCGCTACGATTTCTTCATAAGTTCTGATGCAATGATTTTGCCACCTGCCACGCTGGGCATGCTCGGTGGCGGCCAGTTGGGCCGCTTTTTCGTCATTGCCGCCCACGAGTTGGGCTATCGCGTGGTGGTGCTCGATCCGGACGCGCAGAGCCCGGCGGGACGCATTGCCGACCAGCATCTGGTGGCTGAGTACGACGACGAGGATGCGCTGAACCAGATGGCGGAGTCCTGCGCCGCGGTGACCACCGAATTCGAGAACGTGCCCTCCGGCAGCCTCGCCTACCTGTCCAAGTTCCTGCCGGTACGGCCCTCGGCTGCCGCCGTCGCCATCAGCCAGAACCGCAGCGCCGAGAAGGGCTTTCTCAAGCAGCACGGTTTCCCCCACGCGCCCTACGCCGACATACGCAGCGAAGCGGACATCGTGCAGGCCAATGCGGGCCTGTTCCCGGGCATTCTCAAGGTGGCCCGCTTCGGCTATGACGGCAAGGGGCAGCTGCGGGTCGCGGATCGCGAGGAGGCGTTGCTGGCCTTGCGCCAACTGAAGAACGAGCCCTGCGTGCTGGAGCAGATGCTGGCGCTCGATTACGAGGTTTCGGTGGTCCTCGCGCGCGACGAGGCGGGCCGGGTGAAGTGTTTCCCCGTTGCCGAGAACAGCCATCGCCACGGCATACTCGATGTCTCCATGGTGCCGGCGCGCACCACGGGATCCATGGCCGCTCAGTTGCCAAATAAGGCCCAGGAAATCGCCGAGGGCATCGCCCAGGAAATGGGCTATGTCGGCACCCTGGCTGTCGAGTTCTTCGTCGTGCGCGGGCAACTGCTGGTCAACGAAATGGCGCCGCGGCCGCATAACTCCGGGCATTACACGATCGATGCCTGCGTCAGCAACCAGTTCGAGCAGCAGGTGCGGGCGCTCGCCGGACTGCCGCTGGGCGAGGCGCGGGCGCATTCCGCCGCGGTCATGGTGAACCTGCTCGGCGACCTCTGGTATCGGCGCGATCCGCAGCACAGCCACGAGCCGGACTGGGCGCAGCTTCTGGCCGTGCCGAACCTCAAGCTGCATCTCTATGGCAAACACCACGCCCGCCCGGGGCGCAAGATGGGCCACTTTACGGTGATCGGCAGCGACGCACAGCAGGTGCAAGAGTTGGCGCTGGCGGCACGGCGACTCATAGGCATCCAGGACGAGCCTTCCCCCCAGCCTCCTGCACAGGGAAGGGAGTGACTTTGGTTCGCTTCGCTCCAATGTCATGGCCGACCTTTCCTTGGGGCGGTCCGGCGGAGAGGCGCCGATGAATGACGTATCCCGCGCGGCGGCCCTGCTGCGTGCCGGCGAACTGGTCGCCTTTCCTACCGAGACCGTCTATGGCCTCGGCGCCGATGCCCGCAATCCGCAGGCCATCGCCAGGATTTTCGCCGCCAAGGGGCGGCCCGCCGACCATCCGCTGATCGTCCATTTGGCGGACGCCTCGCATCTCGACCGCTGGGCCGTGGACATTCCCGAGGCGGCGCACAGGCTGGCGGCCGCCTTCTGGCCCGGCCCCCTGACGCTGATCCTGAAGCGCCATCCCGATGTGCTCGATGCCATCACCGGCGGCCAGGACACGGTCGGCCTGCGGGTGCCGAATCATCCGCTGGCGCTGCAGTTGTTGCGTGAGTTCGGCGGTGCGAGTGGTGGTGCGAGTGGTGGTGGATTGGCGGCGCCTTCGGCCAATCGTTTCGGCCACGTCAGCCCGACCACGGCCGAGCACGTGCGCGAGGAACTCGGCGACGCCGTCGCGCTGATTCTCGACGGCGGTCCCTGCGCGGTCGGTATCGAATCGACCATCCTCGACCTGTCCGCCGGCGAGCCGCGCATTCTGCGCCCCGGCATGCTCGATGCCGCCGCCATCGGCAGGGTTCTCGGCCTTGTCCCTGTTTTCGGCGGCAAGCCCGATGCACCGCGGGTCTCGGGCAGCCTCGAAGCCCACTACGCGCCGCGCGCGTCGCTGCAACTGGTCGCCGCGGCGGAACTCGCCGCAAGGGCGCGCCAGGCGCTGGCCGGCGGCGGCCGCGTCGCCGTGCTGTCCTCGCAGCCGCTCGACTTCGATCACGAAAACCTCGTCTGGCGCGCCGCCGGCGCCGCTCCCGAGCAATTCGCCCACGACCTGTACGCGCGGTTGCGCGAACTGGATGCGCTGGCCTGCGACGTGATCCTCGTCGCTACACCGCCCCTCGACGATGCCTGGCGTGCCGTCGCCGATCGCCTGCGCCGTGCCGCGGCGGGATCGAAATAAGGGGTGAAACATTATTGTCATTCAGGCCTAAAGTTTTTCCGTAGCGGCCGATAATTTTCCGGAGGCGGGTTTTCCGCCAATCGGAGAGCTCCATGGCTGTCAAGCAACGCAAAGGCTCACACCCGGGGAAAGTCCAGCATGACGCCGGGCAGGCGGGCGGCGATATCGGATCCGCCGTGACGATCGCCATCAACCGTGGCTTTGTCATCGGACGCGAGGTGCTGGTGGGCCGCGTTCCCGGTATCGTGGTCGGTTACAACATCGCCGGCGTGGGCCGCTACCTGGGCCATGCCTATCCGCTGGTGGTGCGCACGGCCCTTGGCGTGACCAAATGCGCCCTGGACGAGGTGAGCCTGGCCTGAGGGCGGCTTCCCTTGCCGCAGACCGATTGCTATAATCCGCCCCCTCGATGGGGGTGTAGCTCAGTTGGGAGAGCGCGACGTTCGCAACGTCGAGGCCAGCGGTTCGATCCCGCTCACCTCCACCATTAACATGTTTTAGGCATTCCAGACCAGGCCGGAAAATCCAGTAACAGCAAGGATTTCCGGCTTTCTTGTTGGCGCGTCGCAGACTGGGACGCTGCTGCAGCTCTGCAACCCTGCAGGCTCAGAACCGGCGAATCATGAACCTGGGTTCACGGTTCGCCTCGAAGGCTCTTAGCGCGCCGGCACGATCACCACGGTGTCGCCGCCGGTATTGCCCTTTGCACCCTTGTCACCGGTAGCCCCGGTGTCTCCGGTTGCTCCGGTATATCCGGTCGCGCCGGAAGCGCCTTTGGCGCCGGTGTCACCGGTTGCGCCGGTATAGCCCGTTGCGCCGGAGCTTCCCGTCGCACCGGTCGATCCGGTGTCGCCTGTTGCGCCTGCCGGGCCTGCCGGTCCGGGAACTGCAATCACTGCGGGAGGCGTCACGACGACAGGCGCCCTGTCGCACGCGCTCAAGCTGAGCGCGACAAGCGCCGCTGAGTAAACGATCGAATACTTCATGAGAATTCCTTTTGATTGATTTAGGGATACCGCTTACCTGAACAGATCTGCGGCCGCGCTGCCTTGCCGATCCAAGGTATGCCGGTTCCGCCTGCGGGTCCGTTCGCTGGCGCACGCTCGTTTATCGGCGATCGGGAGCGCGCGCGGCAAAGATGCGCCGGGTGTGCCGAGTTTGCCGACGGCTCCGACGGTGCCGAAGGTGACGCGTGCGCCGGGGAACGCCAGGAATCAGAGCGGCGAGATCGGGGCCAGCGAGAGCATGTGCCCGGTGCGTGGGTCGCCGCGCCCGCCGAGAACGCTGGCGTAGGCGGCATTGACCGCATCCGGCCCCGAGTGGTGCTGCACCACCAGCCACGGCGCAGCCGGATCGCAGACCTTGCCGACGAAGGCCTGCCATGCGTGCAGCAGGCGTTGGCCGAGTTCTGGTGCTCCCCACTCGGCAGTGCGTTTCTTGATTTGCGCGGGGGCGAAAAACAGCGTGGCGCGCGGGCCAGGCAGATCCTTGGCGCCGCCCAGTTGCTCGACATGGGTGCCGCCGACCGAGCAACTGTATTTCAGATTCCCGAAGCGGGTATGAATCTCCCTGCGCAGGGCGGCATTGCCTGCGAAATCGACAAAGACACAGGCCATGTCCGCCGCCAGGTGATCGAGCTCATCGTAGGTGAGAACCCGGTGATAGCAGCCCAGACTGTTGCCGAACTCCCTATTGGCGGCGGAAGTGAGCCCGATCACTTGTATCCCGGTTCGCTGCGCGAGTTGAAATGCCGTGCCATAGGCGGTCTTGCTCGATGCGCTGGAGAGCAGCGCCACGCCATTGCCACCGGCGCCGGCGCCGAAATAATCCTGATCGGCGAGAAAATCGTCGATCAGCCAGGAGGTGATGAACAGCGGTCGCAGCAGGGCCTCGACGTCCTCGGTCTGCGCCATGTGGAACGGGTCCGCAGCACAGCGTGAATAGCTGTTGTACACCGCATGCAGCGCGGCCCGATGGGCGGCGCCCTCGAAGAATCCCGTGGGCGACAGGCGAACCGGTTGCAGCACGGTCTGCGACGACATCGGGTAGTAGCCGTAGAAGCGCTCGCCCACGGCAATTCCGGGGCAGCCCGATTCGAGCACCGTGCCGAAGCCCCAGACCGGAATTCGGCCCCAGCCCGCCTGCGCCGGGTAGAAACTCCAGTAGTTCAGGGCGTCGCCGAAGGCGGCATAGGTGATGTTGTTGGCGGTCAGCGCGAACTTGTCCACGCCGAGACGGATCTGGCCCTCGGCGAGCGGGATCTCGGGTGTCTCGCGCAGTTCGGTTGTCGTCAGACGGTCCCTGCGGACGAGAAAATCAAGCGTACTCATGGCGCGGCCTCGACGTGTTCGGGCGGATTCCGGCCGCCCGCGACCCGTCATGGTAGCAAGCGCGCCAGGGAAAAGGGGCGGAAAGGCAGCGCGCGCAGGATGCGTTAAGCTAGAGTTGCGTCAAATAAGGCCGGCAGCCGATTGGCTTGGTACTGGCAGTATTTACCAGGGTACGCGTCTCCAGCTTGGTTGCCTCGATCATGACGTTGATCAGGTAAACCTGCAAAAAAACCACGACCAGCAACAAAAGCCAGCTGGCATTCTTGGCCCGAACGATGTGGTCATATTTTTCCTGCCAGATGACATCCCGCTGCGCGGCGTCCTTCTTGATGAATGCGTGAATCTCGTCCAGCGTGCAACATGTGAGATCTGGTTCCATGGCATTGCTTTCCCTGGACTTTTCCAATCGGTCGATCCTAGCTTATCGACCTTGTCATATCCGTGACATATTTCACATCTAAAAAATATATTATCTGAAATGGGTATGATAAACACAATATCCGTCTGGTTTCGCGGTCCGGGCGCCTCCGGTGAGGTTCGGACTGCCTATTCCGGGGACTTTGGGGCGGTCATCGTCCCTCGATCTGAAGCGCGCCCAGCCACATGCACTACGGCGAAAAATTCAACGCGGTAACTCATCTCGTCGGGGCCATCCTGGCGCTGTTGGGTGCGGCCGTGCTCATCGTGCTGGCCACGCAGGATGGCGATCCGTGGAAGGTGGTGAGCGTCTCCATCTACGGCGTGACGCTGGTCCTGCTCTACAGCTTCTCCACCCTGTATCACAGCTTGCGCGGGCGCGCCAGGAACATCCTGCGCAAACTGGACCACCACAGCATCTATCTGCTCATCGCCGGCACTTACACGCCGTTCTGCCTGGTGACGCTGCGCGGTCCATGGGGCTGGTCCTTGCTTGGCACGGTATGGGGCCTGGCGGTCCTCGGCAGCCTGCAGGAGCTGAGGCCGAGCAGTGGGGCGCGCATACGCTCCGTGGTGATCTACGTCGTGATGGGCTGGGTGGCCCTGGTCGCCCTGCTTCCGCTGCTGCGCAGCCTGGGGCTGCCCGGTTTCGCCTGGCTCGCGGCGGGCGGCCTGTTCTATACGATAGGCATCGTGTTCTATGTGCTCGATACCCGCGTCACTCACGGCCACGGCATCTGGCACCTGTTTGTTATCGCCGGCAGCGTCAGCCATTACGTGGCGATCCTGAAGTACGTGGTGTAGGCGTTTGCGGTGCGGCGCTGGTCGAGCCAGGCTTCGCCGCCCATGGACTGCTCGCCGGAGGGCAGGACGTTCCCGGTACGTCTTCCTGAAAGCAACAACGGGTTAGATCGAGGCGATCTAACCCGTTGATTTTTTTACTGGCGCGCCCGGAGAGATTCGAACTCCCTACCCCTTGGTTCGTAGCCAAGTACTCTATCCAGATGAGCTACGGGCGCTTGAGAGGGGCGGATTATACCGAAGAAAACGCCGAAAACAAGACGAAGGAGCACGACGGCGGTGGTGGAGTTCCGCCCGCGGGCTATTTCTTCTGGGTGGCCCGGACGCGTTGCGCCAGGGCCCTGGCCTGCTCTGCCGATACCTCCTCGGGCGTCTTGTCCCTGAGCAGCAGCCAGAGCAGCGCGCCATTGATGAGGATCAGGGCTACTTCGAGATACAGGATCGGCGTCACCATTTGCCGCAGGGAGTTGTCGCCAAACACGAAATAGAAGCCTTCGAAGGTCGGCAGCGCGGCCTTGGTGATGGCCGAGAAATATTCGAAGGGCGGAAACAGGAGCACCAGCACCAGGTTGATTGCCACCAGCGCCAGGACCGCTCTTTGCCGGCTGTTGCCGCCCGGACGCCCGACCTGCCTTAGCGGCGGCTGGCGCAGCAGGAGCAGGGCGATGCAGGTGTTGATCAGCACCACGATGATCTCAAGGGCGAGGAAGCTCGCGTTCATGACGCGATTCTGATGGACGCCGAAGACGAGGTAGAAGCCGTCGAAGGTGGCTATGTTGCCGTACTGCAGCGAGACGTAATCGTAGGGCGGAAAAATCAGCAGCAGGGCAAGGTTGGCCACTGCAAGGATCAGGGCGATTCGTTGTGCATTGTTCATGGTGCTTTCGCGGTGGGCTCGAACGGCCCTCGCCTCCTTGCCTGACTCGTGTATCTAGGTTAGTCGAGAACCGATGGCGGCGCAATGTGTTGGGCCGGCGTTTGTTGGGCCGGCGTTTTGGGCTGGCGTGGATCGCGTATAGACTGGATTCGTTTGCATGCATGAGAGGCTGCCACATGGGAAGAATTTTCTGGACTTTGCTCGGCTGCGGCGCGGCATTTTCGGTCTGCGCCCAGGACATCAGCTTGCGCCATGATCTCGACGGCAAGGCGCTGGATACCCTGGCAACGCTGGTGTTGCGCTTCAACGACGGACTCAAGGGCAAGGGCCGGGTGGTGTTGCAGGACGCGCGCGGCCTGGAAAATCGGCATGTTCTGCCGCATCTCGCCCTGCTCGATCCCGACGACAGCATGGAGTTTTTCGGCACCCGGCCGCGCTTCCGCCCTTTGCACGAGGTCATGCGCGAGGGCGGACAAAAACTCGATGCCGCGATGTTTTATCCGCAGGTGGCCGATGCGGCGGACGACGCCAGCGGACGCATCCAGGCGCTGCCCATGGGACTCGCCCTGCCGGTGTTGTTTACCAACCGCAGCGCCATGCGCAAGGCCGGGCTCGATCCGGATCAACCGATCAAGACCTGGCTGGATTTGCAGAAGGTGGCCGGCGAACTTTATGACCACGGCGAGAAATGCCCCCTGACCACCGTGCGCTTTGCCTGGATACACTCGGAAAACGTCTCGATGCAGGCCGGTGAGCCGCTGGTCGCCAAGCAGGGAAGCGCGCAGCAGGTGCTGGCCAACGGCATGGTCAATGTCAAGCATCTGGCCCTGCTGGCGAGCTGGCAGAAGAGCCGCTATTTCCATTATTCGGGACCGGGACGCGAAGGCAATCGGCGCTTTCTGAGCGGCGAATGCGCGCTGCTGACCGGCGAGTCGTCGCTCTATGCCGATGTCAAGCGTGCCGGAATCGATTTCGGCGTTACGGCCCTGCCGCATTATGACGACGTGTATGCCCCCAAGCCGGCCGATGTCCTGCCCGATGGCGCCGGGCTGTGGGTGCTGGCCGGACACAAGAAGCCGGAGTACAAGCTGGCGGCGAGCTTCATCAGCTTCCTGATGCGCCCCGAGGTGCAGAAGGAGTGGGTACATGCGACCAGCTATCTGCCGATGACGCCGGGGGCGGTGACGGCGCTGCGCGATTCGGGCATGCCGCAGCAACTGCTGGACGCGACGCAAAAGCGTCTCTCGGTCTCGCGCAAGGGCAGTACGCGGCCCAAGCACGGCCCGATCCGCGACCGCCTGCACGAGTTCCTCGGCGAGGAAGTGAACTTCGTCTGGACCACCGGCCGCGCGGCGAAGGAGGCGCTCGACAACGCGGTGCGCCGGGTCAATGCGGCCATCGCACCCCCGGCCAAGGCGGCTGCTGCGGGCAAACGATGATCTACCCGCGCATCATCGCCCATCGTTGCGGTGGCGCCCTGGCGCCGGAAAACACCCTGGCCGGGCTGCGGCTGGCGGCGCGCCTCGGTTGCCGCGGCGTCGAGTTCGACGCCATGCTCTGCGCCGACGGCGTGCCGGTGCTGATCCACGACGAGACGCTGGAACGCACCACGTCGGGGCGCGGCACCGTGGCTGCCATGAGTTCCGCGCAGCTGGCGCAACTCGATGCCGGCAGGCGGCACCATCCGGCCTTCGCCGGGGAGCCAGCGCCAACTCTTGATGCCGCCTTGCGGCTCTGTGCCGAACTGGGCTTGTGGGCCAATGTGGAAATCAAGCCATCCGCCGGCCAGGAGCTGGCGACGGGTGATGTCGTCGCGCGGCATGCGGCGGCGGCGTCGGGCAAGCTCCTGTTGTCCTCGTTCTCCGCGCAGGCCTTGGGTGCCGCCGCCGCGGAAGCGCCGCAACTGCGGCGCGCGCTGCTGGTCGAGGCGATTCCCGCCGACTGGCGCGAGCGCATGCTGGCATCGGGTGCGCTGGCCCTGCATGCGTCGGCGCGGGCGCTCACTGCGGCGGCGCTGCGGGAGGTGCGCGATGCGGGTTTCCCGCTGGCTTGTTACACGGTGAATCGCCGCGACGATGCCGAGCGCCTGTTGGCGCTGGGGGTCAATGCCGTAATCACGGATCGGCCCGACCTTTGGACCGCATCGGAAATGTAAGCGAGGCTTACCGTTTCTTACATTTCAGCGGTCAGCATCGCAGTCTTGCCCGCGTTAGTCTGCGCATGGGGTTGTCCCATGCCAAACATAAGGAGAAACGCATGAAACGCACATCCATCCTGGCTCTTGCTGTACTTGCAGCTTTCGCCCTGCCCGTCATGGCGCAAACTGCCACGCCAAAAATCGACCAGCGCCAGGCGAACCAGCAGCAACGCATCGATCAAGGCGCGGCATCCGGCCAGTTGACCGGCAAGGAAGCGGCCCGCCTGGAGAAAGGTCAGGAGCGCGTGCAGGCCATGGAAGACAAGGCCAAGGCCGACGGCAAGGTCACGGCCAAGGAGCGCGCGCGGCTGAAGCAGGCCGAGAACGTACAAAGCCGGCACATTGCAAAGGAAAAGCATGACCGCCAGCGTGACCGCGATCACGACGGCAAGATGGATCGCCCGGTGAGGAAGTGAGCCGGTCGTACCAACCAGGAGCCCGCCTGCGCGCGGGCTTTTATGTCCGCGGCGCTCGGCCGCAGACGGTGCCTTGCACGCCTGGTAATCCGCTTTGCGGGCAGGCGTCCCCTGGTGGGATAAGCCCGTGATCGCGTAAAATCGTGTTTTTGCGTCCCAGGCTGCGCTCCCGCCATGAAAAGCTCCGAAATCCGCCAGAAATTCCTCGATTTTTTCGCCTCGAAAGGCCACCAGATCGTCGCCTCCAGTTCGCTCGTGCCGCACGAGGATCCGACGCTGCTATTCACCAATGCGGGGATGAACCAGTTCAAGGACGTCTTTCTCGGCTTCGACAAGCGCAGCTACAGCCGTGCCACGAGTTCGCAGAAATGCGTGCGTGCCGGCGGCAAGCACAACGACCTGGAAAACGTCGGCTACACGGCGCGCCACCACACCTTCTTCGAGATGCTGGGCAACTTCAGCTTCGGCGACTACTTCAAGCGCGAGGCGATCAACTACGCCTGGGAACTGCTCACCGACGTGTTCAAGCTGCCCAAGGACAAGCTGTGGGTGACGGTCTATGCCGAGGACGACGAAGCCTACGACATCTGGACCAAGGAAATCGGCGTGCCCGCCGGGCGCGTCATCCGCATCGGCGACAACAAGGGCGCCCGCTACGCTTCCGACAACTTCTGGATGATGGGCGACACCGGCCCCTGCGGCCCCTGCACCGAGATCTTCTACGACCACGGCGAGCATATCTTCGGCGGCCCTCCCGGCAGCCCGGACGAGGACGGCGACCGCTACATCGAAATCTGGAACAACGTCTTCATGCAGTTCAACCGCGACGAAGCCGGCGTCATGCATCCGCTGCCCAAGCCTTCGGTCGATACCGGCATGGGTCTGGAGCGCATTTCGGCGGTGTTGCAGGGCGTGCACGCCAACTACGAGATCGACCTGTTCCAGGCGCTGATCGCCGCGGCGGCACGCGAGACCTCGGACGCCGACATGGACAGCCCCAGCCTGCGCGTGCTGGCCGACCATATCCGCGCCTGTTCCTTCCTCATCGCCGACGGCGTGATCCCCGGCAACGAGGGACGCGGCTACGTCCTGCGCCGCATCATCCGCCGCGCCATCCGCCACGGCTGGAAGCTCGGCGCGCGTAGCGCCTTCTTCCACAGGATGGTGCCCGACCTGGTGGCCGAGATGGGCGAAGCCTTCCCGGAACTGGTCAGCGGCAAGACGCGCGTGATGGACGTGCTGAAGCAGGAGGAGGATCGCTTCTTCGCCACCATCGAGCACGGCATGGCGATCCTCGAAGCCGAGCTGGAACTGATGGAGAAAACCGGCGTCACGCTGTTCAATGGCGAAACCGCATTCAAGCTGCACGACACCTACGGCTTTCCGCTCGACCTGACCGCCGACATCTGCCGCGAGCGGCAGATGAGCGTGGACGGCGCCGCCTTCGATGCCGCGATGACGCGGCAGAAAGAGCAGGCGCGCGCCGCCGGCAAGTTCAAGATGGCGGCCAACCTCGACTACGCCGGGCCGGCCACCACCTTCCACGGCTATGAGACGCTGGAAGCCAAAGGCAACATCCTGGCCCTGTACAAGGACGGCACGGCGGTCAATGAACTGGTCGAAGGCGAGATCGGCGTCGTGGTGCTCGACGACACGCCTTTCTATGCCGAATCCGGCGGCCAGGTCGGCGACGTCGGCGAGCTGCGTTCGATGCACGGCATTTTCGCCGTGGAAGACACGCAGAAGATTCAGGCCAGCGTCTTCGGCCATCACGGCGTGGTGCGCACCGGCACCCTGAAAGTTGGCAATGGCGTTACGGCGAAGGTTGACACGCTGGCTCGCGCCCGCACCGTGCGCCACCATTCGGCCACGCACCTGATGCACAAGGCGCTGCGCGAAGTGCTCGGCGCCCACGTGCAGCAGAAGGGCTCGCAGGTCGACCCCGACAAGACGCGTTTCGACTTCGCCCACACCCAGCCGGTGACGGCCGACGAGATCCTGCGCATCGAACGCATCGTCAATGACGAGATCATCGCCAATGCGGCGACCCGTTCGCGCGTGATGCCGATCGACGAGGCGCAGAAGACCGGCGCCATGATGCTGTTCGGCGAGAAATACGGCGACGAGGTGCGCGTGCTCGACATTGGCAGCTCCTGCGAACTCTGCGGCGGCACCCATGTCGCCCGCACCGGCGACATCGGCCTGTTCCAGATCGCCATGGAAGCCGGCGTCGCGGCCGGCGTGCGGCGCATCGAAGCGGTCTGCGGCGACATCGCCGTGCTGCGCGTGCAGCAGCAGCAGGCGCTGCTCGATGCCGTGGCGGCCGAGCTTAAGGCCCAGCCGGCGGAAGCTGCGGCGCGCGTGGCGCAGATCCTCGACCACGCCAAGGCGCTGGAAAAGGAGTTGGCGCGGCTCAAGTCCAAGCTCGCCGCCTCACAGGGCGACGATCTGGTGAACCAGGCCGTGGACGTCAAGGGCGCAAATGGGCTGGTGATTCGGGTGCTCGCCGCAAATCTGGAAGGCGCCGATGCCACGGCGCTGCGCGAGACCCTGGACAAGCTCAAGGACAAGCTGAAGAGCGCGGCCATCGTGCTGGCCAGCGCCAGTGGGGGCAAGGTCAGCCTGATCGCCGGCGTTACGGCGGATCTGACCGGCCGGATCAAGGCCGGCGAACTGGTCAATTTCGTCGCCCAGCAGGTCGGCGGCAAGGGCGGCGGGCGGCCCGACATGGCCCAGGCCGGCGGCACCGATCCGGCCGCCGTGCCGGCGGCGCTGGCTTCGGTCAGAAGCTGGGTCGAGCAGCGCGCCTGAGCCGTTGCGGCAAGGCGGTTATACGCCGCCTGATGTCGGCGCAACGCGTGCGCCCGACTGCGACAGGCGCCCAATTTCCGCGCCCGGAAGGCGTATGACAGGCGACGGCCGGCTGACATGGTAGCCCTGCGCGAAATCAATGCCTAAACGATATGCTTCGGCCAGGGTCTCGCCATCCTCGACATATTCAGCGATGGTCTTGATGCGCAGTTCCTTGGCCAGGGTCACGATACTCTTGACGAACGCCAGGTAGACCTCGTCGGTCAGCATATTTCTGATGAATTCCCCTTCGATCTTGATGAAGTCGACCGGGAAACGCTTGATATATTGGAATGACGAGTATCCCGAGCCGAAATCGTCGATGGCGAAGCTGAAGCCCTGAAGCTTGATATCGGAAACGAATTTCTCCAGCAAGCCAAGGTTGCTGACCGTTTCCCGTTCGGTGATCTCGAACACGATGCGGCTTGGCGCGATGGCGAAATCCATCGCCAGACGATGTATCCGCGCCACGAATTCTCCGACGATGAGCGCCTTGGGCGAGAGATTGACGAAAAGCATGCCCTGGTAGCCCTGTTCGTTCAGTTGGAAGAAGGCCTTCTCGATCAACTGATAGTCCATTTTGTGGGCGATGCCCATGGTCTCGGCTTCTTCGATGAAATCGTTGGCGGTCACGATTTTGTCGCCCAACTCGATGCGCATCAGCAACTCGTGTATTGCAATCTCGCCGGTGGCGGCGCTGCAGATGGGCTGGAAGTAAGGAATGATCAGCCGCTGGTCCAGGGCATTCTGGATCATGAGCTGTTTTTCGCCTGCCTGTCTGAAGACTTCCGCCATCTCGTCGTCGCTGGGCGTGGCGATGGCGTTCTTCCCCTGCTTCTTGGCCTTGTACATCATGTTGTCGGCGACCAGGAACAGGTCTTTGGGATTGTCACCGTGATTCGGGCTGACGGCGATGCCGATCGACGTGGTGGCCCTGACCTTCTGTCCGTCCGACGTTTCGGCGGAGAAGTCTTCGAGCAGTTCCGCGATCCGTTGCGCGACCATGTGGGCCTGGGTATCTTCAGTTTCGGGCAGGATGATGCAGAACTCGTCGCCGCCGTAACGCGCCAGCAAATCCCCGTTTCTTATCGCGCGGTGCAGCAGATCGGCGAAGGCCTTCAGGAACGAGTCGCCGAAATGATGACCATAGAGGTCGTTGATCGTCTTGAAATTGTCCAGGTCGAGCATCATCACGGCAAACGGCTGGTTATGCCGCTTCGACCGGCTTACCTCGTAGCCCAGCAATTCCCAGAACATGCGCTGGTTATAAAGGTCGGTCAGCGGGTCGCGCGTGGCGTAATGCTCAAGATCCTTGGTGTACTTGTAGATCGCCTTGACCGATCCGACCAGGTTGAGCAGCGTGGTCAGGATGCTGCCGATGACCATATAGCGCACGTCGTCCATGGCCAGCGCCGACTGCACGCCGATGCCGACGATGCCGCCGATTTTCGGGCTGTCGAGCAACAGCGACTTGGTTTTCAGCTCGATGTCCTGCACGCTCAGTTCCGGCAGAGGAACATCCTCGTTGGCAATACTGTGGGTGATATTCTGGATCGTGCCTTCACCGAAAAACGGATGGTCGTCCAACTGCTTGCGGAGGACTTTCTCGAAGATCCGGATGGTTTCGCTGGATGGCTTCGCATGCCAGAAAATCTCGCATTCGTGGGCCTCTTCCTCGATGCGGAAAATCGTTACCAGGGCGTAGGCATCGATGATCGGGTTGATGTCCACCAGCAGGCCCTTGACGAACTCGCGCCAATCGCGCACGACGTCCGAGGTGATGATGAATTTTTCAAGCAGCCGGATCTCGAATTCGAGGACGTCCTTATCCACCGCGACGCTCTTCATCTTTTTCACCAGCAGGGTGACGTCATCGAAGGTATTGTTGAATTCCTCGAAGCCGAAATTGATCCTGCCGATATCGAACTGATTCATGTCGCGGATGGTATTGACCGCTTCCACCTTGCCGCGAAACAGTTCCACCGAGCGCTTGATCTTGCTCGCGGCAAAAGCCGACACGGTGCCTGCGGCCAGCAAGACCAGCAAACCCAGGCCGAGGAACAGCCCGACGTAATAGGTGCGGACCCTGGCGGTCACCGTTTGCCGATTGTGCTGGACGGCAATCGCGCCGAGCAGCTCGCCGTCCTGCGCATTGCTGTGGCAGCCAAGGCATTCCGATTGCGCCACGACCGGGAAGATGTAGCGGATATGGCGGTCCGTCTTGATCATGGTTTCCTTGCCACTGTCCAGGCCGGCTCGCAGTTCCTCGGCCAGCGCTGACGTAGGCATGGTTCCGAACAGGGCTTCCACCGACTTGGCGCGATAGAAGCCGATCTGATCCAGCGTGCTCGAAAAACCCGTCTTGCCGACGGCGGCAACGTCGTTCAGTTGCTGGCGCGAGCCGCCGCTGCGTAGAACCTGGTAAAGGGCCGCGTAGTTGTGGCGGGATATTTCCCTGGAGGATTCCAGCGCCCTCTCCTCCAGCAGATTTTCATAAAGCAGGGAGGAGGCCGCCGTCGCGCCAAGAAACACCAGCAAGGCAACGGCAACCGTGGCAAGAAATACGAAGCCCTTGAGCGTGTTGAGCAATTGCAAAGCTTTTGTGTACATGGTGTCAGGGCTTCCAGGTTGGTTGTCCGCCCGCGTTCAAACGCCACCAGGCATCATTCTCGCGATCGATGTTGACGGATCGGGAGACCTCGGCGCCGCTGCCGGTGGTCTCCAGGCCCGCCGCATCGAGCGGCATCGGGTCGTGGCTGCGGCCGAAAATCGGTTGCAGCCCGCTGAAGATATCCTCGCCGCGATCGGGCATCAGAAGTCCGTGGGAATTCCCGGCCAGGCGGCAGTCAGCGCCGTCTTGAACTCGTTCCGGATGCGTTCGAGCGCGGCCTGGTTGTCGGCCTCGAAGCGCAGCACCACGACCGGCGTGGTGTTCGAGGCGCGCGCCAGGCCGAAGCCGTCGGCATACTCGGCGCGCACGCCGTCGATCAGGATCAACTCGCGGGCGCCGGGCAGCAGTTCGCGGCCGCCCTCCCGGAGTTTCGCCACCAGCGCGTGCGGCTCGCCTTCCTGCATCTTGATGTTGAGTTCCGGCGTCGAGATCGCATTGGGCAGATTCTTCAGCGGCCAATTGGAATCCCGCCAGCGCGAGACGATTTCGAGCAGGCGCGCGCCGGTATAGAGCGCATCGTCGAAGCCGTACCAGCGCTCCTTGAAGAACATGTGGCCGCTCATCTCGCCGGCCAGCGGCGCGCCGGTTTCCTTGAGCTTGGTCTTGATCAGGGCGTGGCCGGTGTTCCACATCAGCGGCCGGCCGCCCTGGTGGCGTATCGATTCGGCGACCCAGCGCGAACACTTCACGTCGTAGATGATCTGGGCGCCGGGGTTGCGCGTCAGCACGTCGGCGGCGAACAGCATCAGCTGGCGATCGGGGTAGATGATTTCGCCGTCCTTGGTGACGACGCCGAGGCGGTCGCCGTCGCCGTCGAAGGCCAGGCCCAGTTCGGCGCCCGTTTCGCGCAGCGCGCGTTGCAGGTCGGCCAGGTTTTCCGGTTTGGACGGGTCCGGGTGGTGATTGGGGAAATTGCCATCGACCTCGCAAAACAGCTCCGTCACGCTGCAGCCCATGCGGCGGAACAGTTCCGGCGCGACGCTGCCGGCCACGCCGTTGCCGCAGTCGATGACGATTTTCATCGGCCGCGACAGCTTGACGTTGCCGACGATGCGGTCGATATAGGCCTGGCGCACATTGGCGTGGCGCACCACGCCGTGGCCTTCGCAAAAGTCGGCGTTGGCGATGCGGCGCCGCAGGTCCTGGATCATCGCGCCGTAGAGCGTCTGTCCGCCCAGCACCATCTTCAGGCCGTTGTATTCCGGCGGATTGTGGCTGCCGGTGACCGAGACGCAACTGTCGGTGCCCAGCTCGTGCGCGGCGAAGTAGGTCATCGGCGTCGGCACCCGGCCGATGTCGATGACATCGGCGCCGGTTTGGGTGATGCCGTGCGCCAGTGCGGTCGCCAACTCCGGGCCGGAGAGGCGGCCGTCGCGACCGATGACAATGGCGCCGATGCCTCGGGAGATGGCTTCGGTGCCGAGCGCGATGCCGATCTGGCGCACGGTATCCGCGCTCAGCGTGGTGCGCACGATGCCGCGAATGTCGTAGGCCTTGAAAATCTCGGGTGCCGGAGTCTGCATGGCGGATGTGGTCAAGTGGCGGGAAGAAAATTATCGCATGCCGATGGATACTGGCATATATGTGAAAAAGTGCGCGAGCAGGCGCTGCGGCAGCCAGTCGATACGACCGGGCAGGGCGCCATCGACGAAACCGACGTGGCCGCCGCCGGCGTGGACTTCCAGCAGCACCGCGGCGGGAAGGCGCTCGCGCCGCGGCAACGCCGATGCCGGCAGGAAAGGGTCGTTGGCGGCATGCAGCAGCAGCGTCGGCGCGCGCACCGCGCCCAGCAGCGGTCCGGCGCTGCTCTTCGCGTAGTAGTCGTCGGCGCCGAGAAAGCCATGCAGCGGCGCCGTGACGGCATCGTCGAAGTCGCGCAAGCTGCCTGCGGCCCGTGCCCGGTGCATGTCTATGCGTCCGGGAAAGCGGCGTTCCTTGGCCATGGCCGCCGGAATCAGCGTGCGCAGGAAATGCCGCGCATAGATCCGGTTGAAGCCGGAGCACAGCGCGGTATTGGCCGCGGCCAGATCCAGCGGCGCACTCACCGCGGCCGCCGCGCTGACGATGCCGGATGCCTGGCTGCCCTGTTCCGCCAGCCATTTCAGCAGCGCGTTGCCGCCCAGCGAAACGCCGGCCGCGAACAAGGCCGGATAGCCGCGCGCCTGCAGGCGGCGCAGGATCCAGTCGATCTCCGCCGAATCGCCGGAATGATAGGCGCGCGGCAGGCGGTTGGGCTCGCCCGAGCAACCGCGAAAATTCACCACCACGCCATGCCAGCCGCGACGCGCCACGGCATGCATCAGCCGTCGCGCGTAATGGCTGCACGAACTGCCTTCGAGGCCGTGGAACAGCACCACGCAAGGCGCGTCGGCGGCGCCGGCGATCCAGTCGAGATCGATGAAATCCTCATCCGGGGTGTCCCAGCGCTCGCGCCGGTAACGCGGCAGCGGCCCCTTGATCAGCAACGGCCAGATGGTCTGCGCGTGACCGCCGGGCAGCCAGGCCGGAGCCCGGTAATGCGGCGCTGTCAGGGGCGGCTTCAATGCAGTGTATGCGGTGCCTCGGCGACGCTGTTGGGCGGCACCGGCGAAGCGTGGTGGGCGACCATGCGCCAGCCCAGGGCGCCACGGACATAGATGTTGGTGGCGGCCACGGGTGCGCTCTGGCTTTCGTTGTTCGCGGTGGCGATATGTTCCAGCAGGGTGCTGACCATGGCGAAAGGCGTGTTTACCGTGGTCTGCTGCGAAAGCCGCACGGTGAGCTTGTTGCCGCCGGCAAAGACACGCTGCCAGGCTTCGCGAATGGTGTTGTAGCCGACCAGGCGCGGGCCGCCGGGATGCACGCAGACCACCTCTTCGTCCTCGGCCCAGACCGCCATCATGGCTTCGAGGTCGCAGCGTTCCAGCGCCTCGTAGAAGGCGGTTTCGACGTCCTGCGGGCTGGCGAAGATTTTCTCGCTGGGCATGGTCAGTTTGCCGAAGTTGCGTCGATCATGTTCGCCACCTGCTGCGGCGTGATGCCGTTCATGCAGTCGAAATGCACCAGCGGGCATACGCGCTGGAAGCAGGGGCTGCACGACAGGTTTCTGGAAACTATTTTTGCACTCCGGGACAGCGGCGGCGTATAGGCCGGCGAAGAGGAACCGTAGAGCGCCACCAGCGGCCGCTCAAGTGCCGCGGCGACGTGCATCAGGCCGGAGTCGTTGCTGATCACGCAGCGGGCCGCGGCGATCAGGTCGAGCGCCTGTTCCAGGCTGCTGCGGCCGCACAGGTTGAGTGCCGCGCCTTGCGCCGCCGCGGCTATCTCGTCGCCCACGGCTTTGTCCTTGTCCGAACCGACCAGCCATACCGGATGCTGCGGCGTCGCGATGAGGCTTGCCAGCGCCGCAAAGTGCTGCGCTGGCCAGCGTTTGGCCGGGCCGAATTCGGCGCCTGGGCAGAAGATGACCGGGTTCGCGTCGAGCGGCAGCTTCAGGGCCCGACGCGCGGCCTGCTGCTGTTCCATGGTCGAGCTCAGGCGCGGCGGCGGCAGGCTGGCGGGCAGCGGCCCGGCCAGTGCCGCGTAACGCTGCACCAGTTGCGGGTGGCTCACGGCGTCGAGCCGATGGCGCTCGTTCAACAGCAGGTAGCGGCTCTCGCCCTGATAGCCGATGCGCCGGGGAATGCCGGCGAAGTAGGGCGCCAGCGCCGACTTCCACGAGTTCGGCAGGACATAGGCGGCTGAATAGTTGGTGCTGGCAAGGCGGCGACCCAGCGCGCGCCGCGCGCCGAAATTGAACTCGCCGTGACCGAAAGGGTTGGCGATGACCGCATCGACCTCGGCCATGCGCGCCAGCAACGGCGCCGACCAGTCCGCGGCCAGCACCTCGATGCGGGCCGTCGGGTCATTGCGCTTGAGCAGCGTGAAGAGCGGCTGGGCGAGGATCGTGTCGCCGATCCAGGAGGGAGCGACGACAAGGATCTTCACGCTCGGGAAATGCTCTGCACGCCTGGGACGTCGCCGCGCGGGCAGGCGTCAGTGATGGCCCTTGGGGCGCTCGCCGGTGAATCGATACTGCGTGCCGCAATAGGGGCAGGCGGCCTCGCCGGTGGCGCTTTTCAGCAGGTCGATGAAGACGCGCGGATGGCGGGCCCACAAGGGGGCGCCGGGGCGCGGACAGGCCAGCGGCAGATCGTGGGCGGTGACGGCGACCTGGCGCTGGGATTCGTCGAGTGTGGACATGTTCAACCTCGTGCGTTTATTAGATGTAGGAGAGCCACTCGGCGTGTGCCGGCACCTTGCCATTGACCACGTCGAAGAACAGGCTCTGGATCCTGGCGGTGATCGGGCCGCGGCTGCCGGCGCCGATGGTGCGGTTGTCGAGTTCGCGGATCGGCGTCACTTCCGCCGCCGTGCCGGTGAAGAAGGCTTCGTCGGCGATGTAGATGTCGTCGCGCGTGAGGCGCTTGGCAACCACCTGGTAGCCGAGTTCCGCGGCCAGCGTGATCACCGTGTTGCGCGTGATGCCCATCAGCGCCGAGGCGATTTCCGGTTCGTAGATCACGCCATCCTTGATCACGAACAGGTTCTCGCCGGCGCCTTCGGCGACAAAGCCATCGACGTCGAGCAGCAGGGCCTCGTCGTAGCCGTCTTCCGTGGCTTCCATGTTGGCCAGGATCGAGTTGGCATAAGTGCCGGCGAATTTGGCGCGCGCCATGTTGACGTTCACGTGGTGCCGCGAATAGCTCGAAGTCTTGACGCGGATGCCTTTCTCCATGCCTTCCTCGCCGAGGTAGGCGCCCCAGGGCCAGGCCGCGATCGAGACATGGGTCGCCGCGCCGCGCGGGCTGACGCCCATCTTCTCCGAGCCGTAGAAGGCGATCGGGCGCAGGTAGCAGGATTCGAGCTTGTTGCTGCGCACGACTTCCTTGTGCGCTTCGATCAGCGTCGCCTTGTCGTAAGGCATCGGCATGCGGTAGATATGCGCCGAGTTGAACAGGCGGTCGGTGTGCTCCTTGAGGCGGAAGATCGCGGTGCCGGAGACGGTCTTGTAGGCACGGACACCTTCGAACACGGCGAGGCCATAGTGCAGCGAGTGGGTCAGCACGTGGGTGGTGGCTTCGCGCCAGGGTACGAGCTTGCCGTCGTACCAGATGAAGCCGTCACGGTCGGCCATGGACATGGTGGGTCTCCAGCATTGATTTGGGTGAAGGCGCGATTTTAGCAGGGACGCTAAAATGCGCGGATGAATCGTATCTGGAAACCCAATGTCACCGTCGCCGCGCTGATCGAACGCGAAGGCCGCTTCCTGCTGGTTGAGGAGGAAACCGACGACGGCCTGCGCTTCAACCAGCCCGCCGGACATCTCGACGAAGGCGAATCGCTGCTCGCGGCCTGCGCCCGCGAGGCACTCGAAGAAACCGCCTGGGGATTCACGCCGACCGCGCTGGTCGGCATTTACCAATGGCCGCGGCCGCAAGGCGACATCACCTATCTGCGCTTCGCCTTCGCTGGCGAATTGGGCGCGCATGAATCGGCCCGCAAACTCGATACGGGGATCCAGCGCGCAGTCTGGATGACGCCCGACGAGATTCGCGACACAGCCGATCGCCATCGCAGCCCGCTGGTGGCGCAGTGCGTCGACGACTATCTTGCCGGCCGGCGCTTTCCGCTCGATCTCCTCAGGCACTACGACTGAACACCATGTCCAAGGGAAAAATCATCGTCGGCCTGTCCGGCGGCGTCGATTCGTCGGTCGCGGCGCTGCTGCTCAAGCGCGAAGGCTACGAGGTGATCGGCCTGTTCATGAAGAACTGGGAGGACGACGACAGCGATGAATATTGTTCCTCGCGCCAGGACCTGATCGACGCGGCCGCAGCGGCCGACGTGATCGGCATCGAGTTCGAGGCGGTGAACTTCTCCGCCGAATACCGGGAGCGGGTGTTCGCCGACTTCCTGCGCGAATACCAGGCCGGGCGCACGCCGAACCCGGACGTGCTGTGCAATTCGGAAATCAAGTTCAAGGCCTTTCTCGACCACGCGCTGGCGCTCGGCGCCGACAAGATCGCCACCGGCCACTATGCGCAGGTGCGCGAGTTTCTCGGTGAATGGCAGTTGCTCAAGGCCGAGGACGGCACCAAGGACCAGAGCTATTTCCTGCATCGCTTGAACCAGGCGCAACTGGCGAAGACCCTGTTTCCCGTAGGCCATCTTTACAAGCGCGACGTGCGCAAGATCGCCGAAGGGGCCGGCCTGCCGAATCATGCGCGCAAGGACTCGACCGGCATCTGTTTCATCGGCGAACGGCCCTTCCGCGAATTTCTCGCGCGCTACCTGCCGAAACAGCCCGGCGAGATCCGCGTGCTGGGCACCGATCGCGTGGTCGGTCGCCACGAGGGCCTGATGTATTACACCCTCGGTCAGCGTGAGGGGCTCGGCATCGGCGGCGTCAGGGGCGCGCCGGAGGAACCCTGGTTCGTCGCCGACAAGGACATGACGCAGAACATCCTCTGGGTGGTGCAGGGCCACGAACATCCCGCCCTGCTGTCGGGCGGCCTGGTGGCACGGGACTTGTCCTGGATCGCCGGTCGGGCGCCGCACACGCACTGGGTCTATGCGGCGAAGACGCGCTACCGCCAGCCGGATGCGGCCTGCGAGGTCGAGCGTGTTTCCGATACGGAGTGCGAGGTGTTGTTTGCTGCGCCGCAATGGGCAGTGACCCCCGGACAATCGCTCGTGCTCTACGAATCGAGGGTGTGTCTGGGAGGCGGCATCATCGCAACACGCCAGGCCCAGTGTGCATAAATTCCTTGTACAAGCCCTCTGGATCGGGTTTAGAATATTTTTTGGGCGGGCTGCCCGAAAATTTCCGGAGGAATTTTAAGTATGAATAAAGCTGAACTGATTGAAATTGCCGCCAAGGAAGCCGACATAAGCAAGGCTGCCGCCGGCAAGGCTCTCGACGGAATCATGGCTGCCGTAGTAAAGGCGGTATCGAAGGGTGATACCGTAACGCTGGTTGGTTTTGGCACCTTCAAGTCGGCCAAGCGCGCGGCGCGTACCGGCAAGAACCCGAAGACCGGCGCCAGCATCAAGATCCCCGCGACCACCGTGCCGAAGTTCAGCGCGGGCGCCGGTTTCAAGCTGGCCGTGTCGGGCAAGAAAGCCAAGAAGTAAACGCGCAACAGCTTTCGCTTGAAGGGGCCCGCTTGCGGGCCCTTTGCATTTCGGCCACCGGCAGCAAATTCCCTTCGGCTTTCCATTGTCTTTTCCGCCCGCGCTGATTATTCTCCCCCTCAAGGAATGGATTGAGCTGCGTGCTCGTATTCGTCCGCTGCCCCCGGAGGGGGCCCATGCCGCCCCGGGGGCGGCCCTTCAGGAGGCATGATCATGATCACCACGCAACATAAGGAGCATCTCGTCGAGTTCGCCGTGTTCGGCGAATTCACGCTGGCCGACTTCAAGGAATTCGAGGAACTGGTCCTCCACGAGATCAAGTTTTCCGGACCGGTGAATCTGCTGGTCGATCTGCGCGACATGGCGGACTTCACCGTGGATGTGGCTTGGGAAGAAATCCGCTTTTCGCGGCAGCATGCCGGCGACTTCAAGCGCATCGCGGTCGTCACCGACAGCCAGTGGGTGGCCTGGAGCGCGTGGCTGGAGCAACTCTTCGTCAATGCCGACCTGACGGTCTTCGCCGACGAAGCCGAGGCCCGCCGCTGGCTGGCCGAAGGCGAGGCATGAGCGAAGCGCTGACGAATACGCCGGCAAGCCTGCTGGTGAATGCCGAGCAACTTGCCGCCCACCCCGAGTGGCGCGTCTTCGATTGCCGGCATGACCTGCAGAACACCGAATACGGCCGCCAGGCCTATGCCCGCGGCCATATTCCGGGCGCGCTGTTCCTGCATCTGGACGAGGATCTTTCGGGTACGGCAAATGGCCGCAACGGCCGCCATCCGCTGCCCGAGCCGGCCGTCTTTGCGCAGCGCATGGCGGACTGCGGCGTCGATGCGTCGACCCAGGTAGTCGCCTACGACAATGAAGGCGGCATTTTTGCGTCGCGCCTCTGGTGGTTGCTGCGCTGGCTCGGTCACGACAAGGTGGCGGTGCTCGACGGCGGGCTGGCGGGATGGAAGCGCAGCAAGCGCGCGCTGGAAGAAAACCTGCCGACGGTCGCACCAGCCCGATTCACACCGCATGCACAGGGCATGACCGTCGATGCCGGCCAGGTGCTGGACGATCTCCAGTCGCCGCGCATGCTGATCCTCGACGCGCGCAGCCCGGAACGCTTCCGCGGCGAAAACGAGACGCTCGATCCGGTCGGCGGCCACATTCCCGGCGCCGTGAATCGCTTCTATTTCGACAACCTCGATGACGACGGCTGCTATTTCAAGCCGGCCGCGGAACTGTGCAGCGAATTCATGGCGCTGCTCGGCGCCAGGCAGGCGGCGCAGGTGGTGCAGCAGTGCGGCTCCGGCGTCACCGCCTGCCACAATCTGCTGGCGATGGAACTGGCCGGCCTGTCCGGTTCGAAGCTGTATCCCGGTTCCTGGAGCGAGTGGTGCGCCGATCCCGCGCGCCCCGTTGCACGCGGCTAGTACGCAGACATGCTGAAACCGATGGATGCAGGAGCGAGCTTGCTCGCGATAGCGGTTTATCGCGAGCAAGCTCGCTCCTACAGGGTATGCGCCTTTTCCCTGTTGACTGACTACTAGACCGTAGCTTCGGCGCCGTGGCGCCTGAGCGCCCAGGCCACATGTTCGCGAACCGGCCCCGACGCATGGTCGGCGCGTGAACGCAGGGCATTGAGCACTTCATCGCCGGTCGGCGCGTTGCCCAGCGCCACGGCGATGTTGCGCAGCCAGCGCTCGTAGCCGATGCGGCGGATCGGCGAACCGGCCAGGCGTTCGTTGAAATCGCTTTCCTCCCAGGCGAACAGCTCGACCAGCGTGGCGCGGTCGAGGCCGTGGCGCGGCGCGAAATCGCCTTCGCGCGTCAATGGCGCGAAACGGTTCCAGGGACAGGCCAGCTGGCAATCGTCGCAGCCGTAGATGCGGTTGCCCAGCAGCGGCCGCAAGGCCTCGGGGATGCTGCTTTTGAGCTCGATCGTGAGGTAGGAGATGCACAGCCGCGCATCGACCCGGTAGGGCGCGACGATGGCCTGGGTCGGGCAGGCGGCGATGCAGGCCGTGCAGCTGCCGCAGTGATCGGTGACCGGCGCATCCGGCGGCAGCGCCAGTTCGGTGAACAGCTCGCCGAGGAAAAAATACGAACCGGCATCGCGCTCCAGCAGCAGCGTGTGCTTGCCGCGCCAGCCCAGGCCGCCGTTCTGCGCCAGGCCGATTTCCATGACCGGGGCCGAATCGGTGAAGGCGCGGTAGGCGAATTCGCCGATCTCCTGCGTGATGCGATCGGCGAGCTGCTGCAGGCGGCTGCGCAGCAGCTTGTGATAGTCGCGGCCCAGGGCGTAGCGCGAAATGAAGGCGCGCTCGCCGTCGGCCAGCGCGGCGGCAGAGTTGGCGCTGGCGCTACGGTAATTCATGCGCGCGGTGACGATGCTGCGCGTGCCCGGCACCAGTTCGGCCGGCAGCGCGCGCTTGTTTCCCTTGGCTGTCGCATGCGCCGCCATATAATCCATTTCGCCATGGCAGCCGGCCGCCAGCCAGGCTTCCAGATTCTCGGCGGCATGGCCGGGCTCGATGCCGGAAAAACCGATCGCGTCGAAGCCGAGGTCCTTGCCCCAGCGCCGTATCTTGTCCTTCAGTTCCGCCGGATTCTTAGCGTACTCATGCATGCCGAACATCTTACTTTAGCCCTGCCCGACGAAGCCGCCACCCTGGCGCTGGGCGCCGCGCTGGCCGCGAATCTGGCGCCGGGCATGGTGGTCTGGCTCGAAGGCGACCTCGGCGCGGGCAAGACCACGCTGGTGCGCGGACTGCTGCGCGCGGCCGGCGACAGCGGTCCCGTGAAAAGCCCCACCTACACACTGGTTGAAGTTCACGTGGTTTCTGGATTACACTTCTATCACTTTGATTTTTATAGATTCAATCAGGCGGAAGAATATCTCGATGCGGGGCTCGACGAATATTTTTCAGGAAGCGGGATTTGTCTGGTCGAATGGCCCGACAAGGCCGCGCCTTACCTGCCTGCCGCCGATATGCGAATCGAATTGCGCGTGGCGCCGGGCGCAGGCGGCGAGGGGCGCAGGGCCCGCATCGCCGCCGCCGGCGCCAGGGGACGGACATGCCTGGCCGGCGTGATGTCCTCAAGTTCGCTGCGGCCAGCCTGACCCTGCTGGTTTCGAGAGTTGGCGCTGGCGCCACGGCGGCCAGCAGCATCCTCGCCGTGCGCGTCTGGCCGGCCCGCGACTACACCCGGGTGACGCTGGAACACGATCAGGCGATCCGCTATTCCCACATGCTGGTGAAAGATCCCGAGCGCCTGGTGCTCGACCTCGAAGGCGTCGAGTTCAATTCAGTGCTGCAGATGCTGCCCTCGAAAATCATCGACGCCGATCCCTACATCAGGCTGATCCGCGCCGGGCGCAACAAGCCGGGCGTGGTGCGCCTGGTGATCGAGCTCAAGGGCGAGGTCAAGCCGCAGGTGTTCGCGCTGAAACCGGTCGGCGAATACGGCCACCGCCTGGTGCTCGACCTGTATCCGGCTGAGCCGGTAGACCCCTTGATGGCGCTGCTGGAAAAATCCGCCGAGCCGCCGCTGAAAGCCGAGCCCGGGCTGGGCCAGCGGCCGGCGCAGCCCGCAGCGGGAAGCGAAAAGCCGGAGCCCGGACCCGAGATCGCGCGCCTCATCACCATCGTGCTCGATCCCGGGCATGGCGGCGAAGACCCCGGCGCGGTCGGTCGCGGCGGCAGCTACGAAAAGCATGTCACCTTGTCCGTGGCGCGGCGGCTCAAGCAAAAGATCGATGCGACGCCCAACATGCGCTCGGTGCTGACGCGCGACGGCGACTATTTCATTCCGCTGAATCAGCGCGTGCAGAAGGCGCGCCGGGTGCAGGCCGACCTCTTCCTCTCGGTCCATGCCGATGCCTTCATCAAGAGCACGGCGCGCGGTTCCAGCGTCTTCGTGCTGTCGGAAAACGGCGCCTCGAGTTCGGCCGCGCGCTGGCTGGCGAACAAGGAAAATTCGGCCGATCTGGTCGGTGGCGTGAATATCGGCGTCAAGGATCCCTACCTCGCGCGCACCCTGCTCGACCTGTCGCAGACCGCCACGATCAACGACAGCCTCAAGCTGGGCAAGGACGTGCTGGGCGAACTGGGGCGCATCAACACGCTGCACAAGGCACACGTCGAGCAGGCCGGCTTCGCCGTGCTGAAGGCGCCGGACATTCCCTCCATCCTGATCGAGACAGCCTTCATTTCCAATCCCGAGGAAGAGGCGCGGCTCAACGACGAGGCTTACCAGGACCGCATGGCCGAGGCCATCCTCAAGGGCATCCGCCGTTACTTCGCCAAGAATCCGCCGCTGGCCAAGTCCAAGCTGGCGCGGCTCGACTGAGAGCTTGTGAATAAATCTACTGCGCGTGCCGGATCGGGGCTTGGGCGGCTCATTTGGCAAACCCGGCTATCCTCATGTACAAACTCGTACATTCCGGTAGCTGCGCTCCGGCCGCACCCCGCTGCGGCCCAGCGGCTACGCCCCGAAGGAAGTCCCCTTGGGGGACGATTTCTTCACAAGCTCTGAGCAGGCCGGAATCCCGCGCCGCGTAGCCTTTTGCGGTTCCGGAAGTGCCCGCCGAGCTTGATATAATCGACCGCTTTCCCTGCCGTCTCAACCCCATGCTGGTTTTTCGCGGTGTTCCCGAGCGGGCGACGACGTCTACGGTGCTGACCATCGGCAATTTCGATGGCGTGCATCGTGGTCATCGTGCGCTGCTGGCCGAATTGACTGCCAAGGCGCGCGAACTCGCGTTGCCGGCGACGGTGCTCACCTTCGAGCCGCATCCGCGCGAACTGTTCGCCCCGGATCAGGCGCCGGCGCGCCTGGCCAGCCTGCGCGACAAGATCGAACTGCTGGCCGAGGCCGGTGTCGACCGTGTCCATGTCTGCCGCTTCACCCGCAAGCTGGCCGCGTTGACCGCCGAGCAGTTCATCGAACGCATCCTGGTGCGTGGGCTCTCGGTGCGGCATCTGATCATCGGCGACGACTTTCGCTTCGGCAAGGGCCGCAGCGGCGACTTCGCCCTGTTGCAGCAGGCCGGCCACGAGCACCGCTTCGTCGTCGAGGCGATGCACACGGTAGATTTCGGCGGCGTCCGCGTCTCCAGTTCGGCGGTGCGCGCGGCGCTGGCCAGCGGCAACATCGAGCAGGCCGAAGCGCTGCTGGGGCGCGCCTTCGTCATCGCCGGCCGGGTCATGGACGGCAAGAAGCTCGGCCGCACCATCGGTTTTCCCACCGCCAACATCCAGGTGCGGCGCAAGCGCCTGCCGCTCTCGGGGGTGTATGCCGTCTCGGTCTCGGGCATTGGACCGCAGCCGATTCCCGGCGCAGCCAACATCGGCGTGCGGCCGACCGTGGAGGCCGGCCTAAAACCGGTGCTGGAAGTTCATTTGCTGGATTTCGACCGCGATATCTACGGCCTGCACGTCGATGTGAACTTCCTGCACAAGCTGCGCGACGAGGCCAAGTTCGATTCCCTGGATGCACTCAAGGCGCAGATCGCCCGCGACGTCGCCGACGTGCGCGCCTATTTCAACACCCGTTCAAAGCCCATGGCTTCGATGACCCGCTCCGAGACATGAAATTCCTATGCTTCGTTACGCCACGGGCTGGTAGGTTTTGCCCGCCCCCCATCCCCCCCTCGCGGGGGCTTCCTGTCTGGCTCGCTGCGCTCGATTGTTACCAAGCGCGGTTGCCGGTGTACTTCACGCTAATTGATGGCACGACCCATGGCTGATTACCGCAAGACCCTCAACATGCCCGACACGCCCTTCCCGATGCGCGGCGACCTCGCCAAACGCGAGCCGGGCTGGATCGCCCAGTGGCAGCAGCAGAAGCTCTACCAGAAGATCCGCGCCGCGGCCCAGGGGCGTCCGCGCTTCGTGCTGCACGACGGGCCGCCCTATGCCAATGGCGACATCCACATCGGCCATGCGGTGAACAAGATCCTCAAGGACATCATCGTCCGCTCCAAGACCCTGGCCGGCTTCGATGCGCCCTATGTGCCGGGCTGGGACTGCCACGGCCTGCCGATCGAGCACCAGATCGAGAAAACCCACGGCAAGCACCTGGCCGCCGAACAGGCGCGCGCGCATTGCCGCAGCTTTGCGCAGGAGCAGATCGAACGGCAGAAGAACGACTTCATCCGCCTCGGTGTGCTCGGCGACTGGGACCGTCCCTACAAGACGATGGAATACCGCGTGGAGGCCGACGAGGTGCGCGCGCTGGGCGAGATGTACCGGCGCGGTTATTTGTTCCAGGGCCTGAAGCCGGTCAATTGGTGCTTCGACTGCGGCTCGGCGCTGGCCGAGGCCGAAGTCGAATATGCCGACAAGAAGTCGCCGGCGATCGACGTGGCTTTTCCGCTCGACCTCGCCGAGCGCGGCCGCCTGGCCGGCGCCTTCGGTCTCGCCGCGCTGCCGGAGAAGACGGCCTACGCGGTGATCTGGACCACCACGCCATGGACCATTCCCGGCAACCAGGCGCTGAATGTGCATCCCGAGTTTGTCTACGAACTGGTCGACACCGCGAAAGGCCTGCTGATCTTCGCCGCCGAATTGCGCGCGCAGGCGCTGCAGCGCTACGGCCTCGACGGCAAGGTGCTCGGCGCGGCGCGCGGCACTGCGCTCGACCGCATGGTATTCCGCCACCCCTTCTACGACCGGGCGTCGACCGTCTACCTCGGCGACTATGTCACGCTCGACACCGGCACCGGCATTGTCCATAGCGCGCCGGCCTATGGCGTCGAGGACTACGATTCCTGCAAGCGCGCCGGCATGAAGAACGACGAGATCCTGACCCCCGTCCAGGGCGACGGCCGCTTCGCCGAGAGCCTGCCCTTCTTCGGCGGCATGAATGTCTGGAAGGCCAATGCGGTCATCATCGAGAAGCTGGCCGAGGTCGGCAGCCTGATGGCCAGCGGCGAAATCACCCACAGCTACATGCACTGCTGGCGCCACAAGACGCCGATCATCTATCGCGCCACGACACAATGGTTTGTCGGCATGGACAGGGTGGTGACCCACCCTGTCCATTCCGGACAACCGGACAGCCATCCCCCCGTCCCCCTTCCCGGGGAAGGGGGCGATAAATTTGCGTCGCCTGCGGCGACAGAGGAAAAGCAATCCACTCTGCGCGACGCGGCGCTGGCCGCCATCGAAGCCACCGAGTTCTTCCCCGCCTGGGGCAAGGCGCGCCTGCACGCGATGATCGCCAATCGTCCCGACTGGTGCGTCTCGCGCCAGCGCAACTGGGGTGTGCCGATTCCCTTCTTCCTGCACAAGGAAACTGGCGAGCCGCACCCGCGAACGCTGGAGCTGATCGAGCAAGTCGCCAAGCGCATCGAGGGCGGCGGCATCGAGGCCTGGTTCGCGCTCGACGCGAAGGAACTGCTCGGCGCCGAGGCGGAGCAGTACGACAAGATGCGCGATACGCTCGATGTCTGGTTCGATTCGGGCACCACGCACCGCACGGTGTTGCGCGGCTCGCACGCCGACGAGCTGAGCTATCCGGCCGATCTTTATCTGGAAGGTTCGGACCAGCATCGCGGCTGGTTCCATTCCAGCCTGCTGACCGGCTGCGCGATCGACGGCCGCGCGCCCTACCAGGCGCTGCTGACCCATGGCTTCGTGGTCGACGGCAAGGGCATGAAGATGTCCAAGTCGAAGGGCAACGTGGTCGCGCCGCAGAAGATCTCCGACACGCTGGGCGCCGAAATCCTGCGCCTCTGGGTCGCCAGCACCGACTACTCGGGCGAGCTGTCGATCGACGAGAAGACCATCCTGCCGCGCGTGGTCGAGGTCTATCGCCGGCTGCGCAACACCCTGCGCTTCCTGCTGGCGAATACGGCGGATTTCGATGCCGGGGGTGGCAACGGCGCCCAGATGCTGCCGCCGGCCGAATGGCTCGAAGTGGACCGCTATGCGCTGGCGCTCACGCGCCGGCTGCAGGAGCAGTGCACGGCGGATTACGCGCGCTACGAGTTCCACAAGATCGTGCAGGCGCTGATGAATTTCTGCTCGGAAGATCTCGGCGCCTTCTACCTCGACATCCTCAAGGACCGGCTCTACACCGCCGCCGAGAATTCCCGCGCGCGGCGTTCGGCGCAAAGCGCGTTGTGGCACATCCTGCAAAGCGTGACGCGGCTCATGGCGCCGATCCTGTCCTTCACTGCCGAAGAAATCTGGGCGATCATGGGCAGCAAATGCGAGCAGGGCGACAGCGTGATGCTTTCGACATGGCACGAACTGCCGCCGCTGGCCGAAGAGTTGGCGCTGGCGACACGGTGGCAGGCGATACGCGCGGTGCGCGCCGAAGTGGCGAAGGTCCTCGAAGATCTGCGCGCGGCCGGCAAGATCGGCTCTTCGCTGCAGGCCGAGGTAAGCCTGCGCGCCGACGCCGCGACCTACGAGCTGCTGGCCTCGCTGGGCGACGACCTCAAGTTCGTCTTCATCTGCTCCAAGGTGAGCCTCGAAAAAGCCGACGCCGCCAGCGGCGTTAGTATCGAGGCCAGCGCCAGCGCCCACGTCAAGTGCGCGCGCTGCTGGCACTGGCGCGAGGACGTCGGCCAGGATGCCGAACACCCCGAACTCTGCGGACGCTGCGCGTCCAACCTGTTCGGCGCCGGCGAGGCGCGCGAGATTGCCTAGGCTCGCCGCCTGGCTGGCGCTGGCGGCGCTGGTGCTGGTGCTCGACCTGGCCAGCAAGGCCTGGGTGCTGGCGAGCTTTCGCCTCATGGAGAGCCAGGTCGTGACCTCATTCTTCAACCTCGTGCTGGTCTACAACTCGGGAGCGGCCTTCAGCTTCCTGGCCGGGGCCGGCGGCTGGCAGAAGTGGTTCTTCGTCGTCCTCGCGCTGGCGATTTCGGTCTGGCTGGTCAGCCTGCTGCGCCATCACGCACAGGAGCGCCTGCTGCCGACCGCGCTGGCGCTGATCCTCGGCGGCGCCATCGGCAACGTGATCGATCGCCTGCGCTTCGACGCCGTGGTCGACTTCCTCGATTTTCACCTGGCGGGCTATCATTGGCCGGCCTTCAACGTGGCCGATTCGGCCATCACTGTCGGCGTGGCGCTGATGCTCTGGCATCAGTTCCGCTATGGCAAGGAAACTGAAAAGAGCCCCGAATGACCGAGACCGTACGCGCCGGCAACCTGATCACGCTGCATTACCGCGTCGCCACCGGCGACGACACCGAACTGGTGAGCACCTTCGACTCGACCCCGGCGACGCTGCAGCTCGGTAGCGGGGAACTCGCGCCGCCGCTGGAACACTGCCTGATCGGCATCCCGGTCGGCGAGCGCCACGTCTTCCTGCTCGAAGCCGACCAGGCCTTCGGTCCGCACAACCCGCAACTCACGCAGCGCATGGCGCGCTCCGCCCTGCCGCCGAACGCCAGCCCGGAGCTGCACGGCCTGATCGAGTTCGCCGCGCCCAATGGTGACAAATTCACCGGCATCGTGCGCGAGCTCGACGACGCAGCGGTGCTGGTGGATTTCAACCACCCGCTGGCCGGCAAGCCGGTGCGTTTCGAAGTCGAGATCATAGGAATACTATGACCTATCCCCCAACCCCGGCCCCACGGCCGGCTTTGCACAGCCGGCCGGCTGCGGCGGCGCGGAGCAGTGCTCCGCGAAACCCCGCCTATGCCCCGAGGGAATGGGTGACCAAGGTTCCGCCGCTGCGCGGTGTCCAACTGATTTTTGCCGAGGCCTCCTTGGGGCGGCCCGGCGGAGGCCTGTAATGCAAATCCTGCTCGCCAATCCCCGCGGTTTCTGCGCCGGCGTCGAACGCGCGATCGCCATCGTCGAACGTGCGCTGGAAAAATTCGGCGCGCCGATCTATGTGCGCCACGAGGTGGTGCACAACCGCTACGTGGTGGACGGCCTCAAGGCCAAGGGCGCCATATTCGTCGAGGAACTGGATGAGGTGCCCGACGGCGCCACGGTGATCTTCAGCGCCCACGGCGTGCCGCAGGCGGTGCGCCGCGAGGCGGAGGCGCGCGGCCTCAAGGTCTTCGACGCCACCTGCCCGCTGGTGACCAAGGTGCATCTCGAAGTATCGCGCCTGCACAAGCAGGGCTACGAAATCGTCATGATCGGGCACAAGGGCCACCCTGAAGTCGAAGGCACCATGGGCCAGGCCACCGGCCAGATGTACCTGGTGGAAAGCACCGACGACGTCGCGCAATTGAAAGTTGGCGCTGGCGCCCCGGCGCCGCTGGCCTATGTGACGCAGACCACCCTGTCGGTGGACGATGCGCGCGTCATCGTGCACGCACTGATGAAGCGCTTTCCGAACATCGTCGGGCCGCGCAAGGACGACATCTGCTACGCGACGCAGAACCGCCAGGATGCGGTCAAGGCGATGGCCGGCAAGGTCGACCTGGTGATCGTGGTCGGCTCGAAGAACAGCTCCAACTCCAACCGCCTGCGCGAAGTCGCCGCGATCGGCGGCATCCCGGCCTATCTGGTCGATGGAGCGGAGCAGATCGAGGCCCGGTGGCTCGCCGGCGACGTCCGAGTCGGCGTCACGGCCGGCGCTTCGGCGCCCGAGGTGCTGGTCAACGGCGTGGTGCAGCGCCTGCAGGCGCTCGGTGCCGGCAGCATCGAGACCCTGGTCGGGGTGGAAGAAAACGTGAACTTCCCCCTGCCGAAGGAACTCCTCGCCGAATAGCCTGCAACGCCGACCCTCGCGGACGCGGCGGTGACTCAGTAGCGTTCGCGCAGGTAGATGTAGGGCGCTTTGGGTGAGCCGAACCGGACGCGGGCGGTCGGGTTCTGGTTCCAGGCGCCGGCGCTGGTCCAGCTACCTTTGAGCCAGGGCATCGCGGCGAGATCCAGCGTCAGGTCGGCGCTGCCGACGGCGGAGGTGCAGCCCGGGCTAACACAGGGTTTGTTGAGGACGATGGTGGCTGTGCCCGTGGTCAGTGTCAGCGGGCTGGCCGTCATCCAGTTGCCGGTGGTGCCGGCACCGGTGTTGGGGTCGGTGCCGGTTATGCGGAAATTGGCATTGGCAAGCGGTGTGCCGGCAGTGCCATAGGCGAGACTGCCCATTGCTGCAGACACTCCGGTGCAGTTATCGTCGGTATTGGTCCGCCACTGGGTGCATGCGGCGCTGACCACGCTGGCGCAGTACATGGTGCGGGCCGTGACCCGCAGCGGCAGCAGTTCCGAGCCATAGGCGTTGTCTACACGCAGGATGCCGAAGCGCTGCAGCGAGGTGCCGAGCGAAGCGGCGCTCGTCAGCGTCACGCCGTCCGAGTCGACCGGCAGGGTAGTCACCGTCACCGTGGTCGGCAGCGCCGGACCGGTCGGCCGGCTTATCTGGTGCAGGGCGGTGACGGTGGTACTGCCGGCAGCCCAGTTCGCCGCAGCCGGCGCGGTCGCGCTGGCGGCCAGGGCGGCGCCGGCCGGCTGGGATGGCACCCAGGTGCTGACGGCAAAGCCGTAGCCGGGACTAGCGGCGGAGGCCGGTGCCGCGCCCCAGACCAGCAGCGGGAGCTTGGCCCAACTGCTGCTGCCATCGCCGACGTAATTCTGGGTCGTGCCATTGCCCGCATTCTGGGCCGTCAGCGTGAACACCGTAGTGAATCCATCCTGGCCGAAATAGGTGAAGGGCGTTGGACCGGTGGCGCAGGCCTGGGTGATGGTCGGCATAGTGAGGGCGAAGTGATCCGGCGTGAAGCGGCCGAAGTAGGGCGAGGTGATCGTCCCGCCCGAGGTATTGGTGCCGCCGAAATAGCAGCCGTACTTGCCGTTGCCGTCCAGCACGTTCGGATCGGCCGGATCGACGGCGGTGCCGACCTTGTTGTCGATGAAGCATTCCGGCGTGGCCTTGCTGCGATCGACATCGACAAAACTGCCATCGTCGTAAATGCCCCAGGGCAAGAAGCGGAAGCTGCCGACTTCGGAATAGCTGAACGTCGTGCCTTTGGAAATCCAGCTGCTGGCGAGCGTCGCCGGCGCGAAGCTGCCGCTGAGGGTGCCGGTTTGCACGGCGCCGGCGTGGGCCTCGAGCCTGTTGCTGTTGATCAGCGCGGTACCGGTGTAGCCGTTGACCGAGGCGGCGTCCAGACCGAAGTTGGTGCCGGCCTTGATGGTCGGCGTACCGCTGATCCCGGTATTGGTCGCATCGGGAGAGCTCAGGCTGAAACTGGGCGGCCGGATCGCGAAGTTGTCGGACGAGCAGGCCGTTGTCGCGCCGCTGACCATGCGCACGCGCACGTCCGGTGCGGCATTCGCATAGTTGAAGCTGAAGGTCCGCCGTCCGGCATCTGCCCCGGTGAAGGTGTAGGGCGAGGCCGGCGCAGTGGGGTTGGCCAGTGACGTCGTGCTGCAGGTGCCGGGGGCGACGCCGGTTTGATCGACTAGATCGACAGTGACCGCACCCGTGAAGCCGGTGTTGATCACGCCGGCGGTCAGGGCCATGACATCGACAGTAAATGCCGTACCGGCCAGCTTGGTGTAGATCGGCGTGCTGGGGTTGTTTCCCGTTTCAACCGCATCGAAGGCGCAGGCATTCGATGAGTAGGTGAGCGAGCAGTCGCCGCCGGTGGCGCCGTTGTAGCAAATCGCGGTCATGCTGCTGGGCGCCGTTACGCTGCCGCCCAGGGTCACCGTGCCGGTGGTCGGCTTGCTCAGGGTCACCTGTACCTGGCCGCTGCTGAAGGTGACCGGGTCGGTCGACCAGGTGGCGCCGGCGATGCCTGTCAGGTCCACGGTCACGCTGTTGGGATAGAGCGCGGAACACGCGGCGTTGGCGCAGGCCTTGATGGTGATGGTTTCGGGCGCGCAGGTCAGGGCACTGCCATCGTGAATGATGCGCACGTGGTCGAGCACCGGCGTCGCGATGGGTTGCGCCGTACACACCGTGAGGTTGTCAATTTCATGGACGTTGGTCGCGCCTCCGGTCGAGGCGGTGAAGGAAAAGAACCAGTAGGGGGGCACGGCGGCCTGGGTCACGATCGCCTTGGCGTCATAGGTCGGGATCACGGTGGCGTAGCTGGTCCCGGTGCCGGTGAGGTCGCGATCGACGGTGACGAAGGCGCTGACGCCGTTGCTGTGATCCACCGTGACCCGGTAGCGGTGGGCGGCCACCGCTGCCGGTTGCGGGCGCAGCGCGAGCAGGACGCCGCGGTTGTCATTGTTGCCGCCGGTGAAGGTGATCGGGCCGATGGCCCCTGCCGCGGCTTGCGTCGCGTAATGGATGGCGATGGTTTCGTCGGCGCCGAGACCTGATTCGAAGCACAGGGACTCGTTCCAGGTCAGCCCGCCGGTCACCGAGGGGCTGAGGCTGCAACTGTTGTTATTGTTGATGTGGCCGGCGAACAGCATCATCGCGTCGGGGGTCACGGTGGTCATCGACCCCGATGTCACATTGTTGCTGTTGACGGTGTCGGCGTAATGGCTGGCGGCATAGGCCACGTCGAAGGGCGTCGTCGTATCGACGCCGCGGAATGCGGCGCAGCCGGCAACGATGCCGCCGCCACCCGTATGGGTAAACGTCGGATTGGTTTCCGCAGCGGACGCGGCCTTCTTGTAGAACAGCGACGAACGCGGATTGCCGGAACCGGTTTGCGCCAGTTGATAGACCTCGGTCCAGCCACTGGTGGCGACGCTGTGGGCGGTATTGTCGTTCGACGTCGCGGCGCACAGCAGCAGGTCGTTCGTCTGGTGGCCGGGCAGGGTCGGCGTCACATTGCCGCCGTTCGCCGCCGCCAGGGCGCCGGCACCGACGTGGGTGACCGCCGGCAGCGCCACCGCCTGGTCGATGCCGGGGCTCAGCACGCCCGACTGGGTATGGAAGTTGTAGCCGCTCTGGCCGGAGCCGGAGCCGCGGATGGTGACCGAATCGGCTTGCGCGCCGGGGCCGTCGACGCGGCCCTCGGTGGGATTCGAAAAATTGCCGTATTCGTCGAGGCCGACGCCGATCCAGCCGCCGGCGAAGCCGGGACAGCCCCCCGGCGTCGTGCAGTCGGAACCCGGGTTGCTCTTCTGCGCATAGCCGAGCGAGCCGCCGAAGGCGCCGGCCACCGGCGCGATCGAGGAATCGGACAGGGTCAGGACCACGCCGTCGGCACCGGTGCCGCCGTAAGTCAGAAGATCGAATTCGGCCACCACCTTGTTGCCGGCACCGGGGAACAGGCGCTGCAGGTGCACTGCGGTGGCCCGGTTGCCGGCGGCATCGGTGAGGCGCAGGCGGTTGCTGACGATCTCGGCGTCGAGTATGGTGCCGACGCTCTTGGTGCGGGTCCAGTTCCCGGTTTCCAGCAGGGTGCTGCGGTTGAAATCGTCGGTGAAGCACAGCGACGGCGCGGTGAAGGTCACCTGCGCCGTCTGGGTGATGACGATCGAATCGGTGGTGTCGGTCGCGGTGTAGGTGATCGGCCCTTCGGTGGTGCCGTTCTTGACGCTGAAGGTCGCGATGCCGCTGGCATCGGTGGTGCCGCTGATGGTGGTGATCACCGAACTGCCCGAGCCCGCGGCGAGCGTGACGGTCTTGCCCGGCACCGGCGTGCCCGTGCTGTCTTTCAGGGTCACCGTGATCGTCGCCGTGGTGTAGGTGTCGGCCGGCACCGAGGTCGGCACGGCAACCACCGTCGACGTGGCGGCGCTGACCGCGCCATGGGGGGTGATGGTGCCCATTGCGACGCCTGCATCGTAGTTGCCGTGGGTGTCCTTCTGGAACACCTTGTAGGTATAGGCTTGGCCGGCGGTCAGGGCCGCGGTCGTGCATTCTCCCGAGCTGCTGCCCGGACCGTCGATTCTGGACAATGCCGTGGATGCGGCCGACGAGACCACGCAGGCGACGGTGGCGGTGCCGTTGGTGGCGCCGAACGTCGGGGTCGAGCCTTCGGTCGGCACCTCGCCACCGGCCGACGCGCCGGTCCAGCGATAGATCACCGAGCCCGCCGTGGTGGTGAAGTCGCCTGCCGCGGAAGTCGTCCAGCTCAGTGTGGTCTGGCTGTTGCCCGTGACGCCGCTGGCCGCGGTGGCGCCCACCGGCGAGAGATTGTCGATGGTCAGCGCGTTCGCGTTGGTATCGCTGCCGGCGTGGTTGTTGGGCCCGGCCCAGGCGGTCACCGGGGCGGTGATGGCGTAGTCGGCGCCCGGCACTGCGGGCATCGTGGCATGGCTCAGGGGCGTGACGCGGATCTTGAAGCTCGTCAGCGTTGTGGTCGCCGTCATGCCCGCGACGGCGATGGTGTTGGATCCGGTAAGTGGCGCCGCGGTGGAACCCAGCACGGTGTTGGCGTTGTCGGTGATCGCCAGCAGGGCTATGCCGCTGTTGCTCGATAAGTTGACCGTGACGGAGGAGATGGCTTCCGTGCCGGCGCTGGTCTGCAGGGTGAACAGGTTGACGTCGGTGGCGCCGGCGCCGGGGGCGATGGTGGCCGCCGCCGGGTCCGTGCCGGTGGCGAGGGTGGTCGCGGGCACTTCGCGGAAGGCAAGGATGGAACTGTTGCCGGCGTCGCCGGCGTTGGCCGTTTGTCGATTGATGACGTTGCCGGATGCTCCCGCTGTGGCCAAGATCCTGTAGGCGGAAGATTGCGAAGTGTCGTTGCCGTCGGTGTTGCGATACTGGGCGTCGCCTGCGTTGGTCCAGCCGCCGGTCTGCAATGCCCATGTGTTGTCGTCGATACTGAACCAACTGGCAAAGACCAGGGCGCCGTCGGTGACCGTGGTGATTCCGGTGATGGTCACGTCGCGTGGTGCGGCGGGCGCTGCAAAGCTGGCATTGGTCTGCGCCACGTCCAACGCCCAGCCATTCGCCGTGGAGGAAGGTCGGAACACATGCATTGTCACCGTCGTGGCGTTCGCCGCCCCGGGAAAGGCAACGCTGGGATCGGTCGACCAGGTGCCGTTGAAGCGTGCCCAGAAGATCCTTGAGCTGGTATTCGTGGTGTTGGCAGCCTGCGAGGTCCAGGTTTGCCCGCCGTCTGCCGAGATTGTCAGCGTATTGCCGGTTTCACGCGAGTTGGCGACCAGGATCACAAGATCGCCGGCAAGCATCGCCCCGGGTGGCGTGACGGGCACCGCGGTCAGATCCAGACTGACGTTGTCCGCGGGATTCGATGCCGACGCGAAATAGGTGATCGCCGCGTGCGCCGGACTCTGGGCGATGGCCAGCAGGGCGGCGAAGGCGATCGCTCTCATCAGTAAGCCGCAGGCGTGTGCGAGGGCAGACCATGTTTTCCCGAACGGCGAAGGCCGTGAGTTGGTGCTGTGATCCCCGGCCCGGTCAGGTTCGGGACCGGGAAAGTTGGTGCTGGCGACACGGCGATCAATCGGCGGGTTCATGGTCAGAAGGTAACCGAAACGCGGCGCTCGACGTAGAGCGGGCCGGGGTTGACGGTGTTGGGGCAGGCCGTGGTGGCCGGTGTCCATCCGCCAAGCGGCTGGTTGCAGGCGGTGGCGGTGATGCTGTAGATGGTCGGACCACCGTTAATGGTGTCCTCTGCCTTTTCGCAGTCGACGGTGACCGTGAAATCGGCCAGCGTCACCGCCGTCGGGACGAAGGAAGTCGGCGATGTCGGGCAGGCGCGGGTGTTGGGATTGGCCGTACCGACGGGGCCGGGTCCGGGGCCGTAGCTGAAGTTGTAGGCCGCGGTGGCCTGCACCTGGTACAGACCCCATTCGAGTCCCGCCCGCGCCGCCTGATAGGCGCGCACGCCCTGCACGTCGAGCGCCGAACCGATCTGCTGGCTGGTGGAAATATTGACGATGAAGGCGCCCAGCGCTGCCAGCACGACCAGGATGAATATGGCCGAGACGATGGCGAAGCCGCGGATGCGTTCGGCGCGCGATCTCATGGCGCGTTATCCACGTGAATCTGCTGGAACAGCGTGACGCTCTCGCCGCCGGCGCTCAGGGTGAGTTGCACGAACAGCAGGCCGCTGCGGCCGGTGGCGTTGGCGGTGTATTCGACCACGCAACTGGCGCCGCCGGCCAGCGTCGCTGAGCTGCCGCCCGCCGGCGGCGTGGCCTGGACGGCATTGAAGCCGTAGTTCCAATGGCGCGTCAAGTTGCCGCTAGCCGCCGCCGGGCAGGCGAAGCTGACCGCGCGGACGCCGCCCGGCACCACCTGGAAGCGCGCGCTCGGCGAGGGCAGCGGTGGCGCCTGGAAAGCGAAGGGGTTGGCGTCGAGGGTGATGGCGTTGCCGGCAATTCCGCTTATCTTGGCGATATTGCAGCCGGGATTGGCCGGGGTCACGTCGCAATGCGCTGCGTCGCGCTGGTAGGCATTGCCCGGCTCGTAGCCGGGACCGAGGTTATAGACCACGAGGTAATCATTGACCGCGATGGCCGGGTTGGCGGGCATGGCGCCGAGCACGTCGAAGCTCAGATCGGCGCTGCTGGTGAAGCTCAGGAAGTCGCCGCCGGTCGAGCCGTCCGCCGGATCGCGGTAGCGCCCGCCGACACTGGTCATGATGAATTCGATGTAATTCACGCCGCCCGCGTTGGTGACGCGCAGGCTGTTGGGCAGGGCCAGTCGGATGTCGCGCGTCATCCGGCGCAGTGCGACATCCGCGGCATCGGTCAGTTCGGCACGACGCACGGCATCGACATAGCCTTCCACCGGCTTGGTGATGAACACGGCCACCATGCCGGCCAGGACGCCGGTGATCACGATGGCGATGACGGCTTCGATCAGGGTGAAGCCTGTGGATGCGGGGCGGCGCGTCATGGCAGGGCGTTGGGCGAATGACGGGTGCGGTAGCCGTCGACCGTAATGTTGTCTGCTCCGATGTGACTGACCGTTACCGTGATGCGGAGAACG
Source organism: Sulfuritalea sp. (assembly GCF_031426875.1). Lineage (NCBI taxonomy): Bacteria > Pseudomonadati > Pseudomonadota > Betaproteobacteria > Nitrosomonadales > Sterolibacteriaceae > Sulfuritalea > Sulfuritalea sp. The sequence continues at coordinate 20,121 of NZ_JASJPC010000034.1, read as the reverse complement.
TTCAGCGTGGTGCAATCGGTCGCGGAGGCACAGGCCGACGAACTGATCTGGGAGGCCGCGGGGCCAAGATTTTCCGGTGTGACGGAAATGGCGGCTGTGTAATCGGCCAGCGAAAAGGTGCCATCCACAGAGTTGACCGGATTGAGGGTGACGCTGGCGTAATCGCCCACGTTGTCGGTGTTGGCGATTCGTGCCGCGCCACCGGCTCCCAGGCCCTGGACAGTCGTCGCGCAGCCCCCTGCTCCCGTCGTTGCGTTGTTTGCGGTGGCGGCATTGACATCCTCGGGTGCGCAGAAGGTGAATGGCTGCAACTGGACTTCTTCAAGAATCGCCTCGGCAACGGTCAGCATCTGCTTGCGTACCATCGGGTCGGCGCTGGAGCGGGCGGTGATATTGAGCACGGTCATGACGCCGACCAGCGCGACGCTGACGATGACGACGAAGACGATCAGCTCGATCAGCGTCAGGCCGCGCTGGCGGCGGCTAATGTACATAGCCGGTCTCCGCTTCGACCGTGATGGTATAGGGCGAGTCGCCGGTCACGGTGTAGAGCCCCGCGGCCGACGGCGCGCCGAGCGGGGTGAAGCTCAGCACGGCGTTGCCAACAAGCGTGACGTTGGCGGGAGCGCAGACCTGATTCGTCGCGCCGCCGCAGGCGCTGTCAGCAGCGGGCAGCGCCAGGTTGCGCGGGAAGCCGCCGGCGCCTGCGCCCTCGGGAATGTCGTTGTCGATGGTCAGCGTCAGGTTGTTTGCGGCGAGGGTCACGCGCACGTTTCGGCGCTGCGCCACCGCCGACTTTCTGGCGTATTCGAGCGTCGATTTCACCTTGTCGCGATAGCCGATCTCGTCATAGCCCCGCAGCAGGTCGAAACGCGGCAGCACCACGAAGGCCATGATGCCGATGATGAGCATCACCGTGACCAGCTCGATCAAGGTAAAGCCCGCGCCGTCTCGTCGTGGGAGGAATATCGACTTGATCATCCGGCCAGTCTAGCAAGTGCGCGCAAAATGGCGCAAGGCAATCCTCCGCGCTGCGGGCGCAAGCGCGTTGCCATGCGCGGGGAGCAGCAGGTATAATTCGCGGCCTCTCAGGACGCTGTTGTAGCTCAGTTGGTAGAGCAACTGATTCGTAATCAGTAGGTCGCCAGTTCGATTCCGGCCAACAGCACCAAATTTCAGGGCCTGCCTCCATTTCGGTCGGCAGGCCTTGTTTCATTATGTCCCCGGCAGGGTCGCCGGAGACGGTATCCAGGCGGACAAGGGGCGCTCATGCAGATCAGGGACAGTGTATTCATCATCACCGGCGGGGCCTCGGGCCTCGGTGCCGGTACCGGGCGGATGCTGGTGGAAGCCGGCGCCAAGGTGGTGCTGGCCGATCTGAACGAGGCGGCGGGCAATGCCCTGGCCGCTGAATTGGGCGACAACGCGCGCTTCGTCACCACCAATGTCGCCGACGAGGCGAGCGCCCAGGCCTGCGTCGCGGCGGCTGTGGCGGCGTTCGGCGGCCTGCATGGCCTGGTCAATTGCGCCGGCATCGCGCCGGCCGAAAAGGTATTGGGCCGCAACGGACCGCATTCGCTCGATGTGTTCGCCAGGACCGTGACGGTCAATCTGGTCGGCAGCTTCAACATGATCCGCCTGGCTGCCGAAGCCATGGGCAAGGGCCAGCCGAATGCCGCCGGCGAGCGCGGCGTGATCGTCAGCACGGCCTCGGTCGCCGCCTACGACGGCCAGATCGGCCAGGCTGCCTATGCCGCGTCGAAAGGCGGCGTGGTCGGCATGACGCTGCCCATCGCGCGCGAGCTGGCGCGCTTCGGCATCCGCGTCATGACCATCGCGCCGGGCATTTTCGAAACCCCGATGTTGCTGGGCATGCCGCAGGAAATCCAGGATGCCCTGGGCAAGATGGTTCCCTTCCCGCCGCGCCTGGGCAAGCCGGCCGAATATGCGGCGCTGGTGCGCCACATCGTCGAGAACGAGATGCTCAACGGCGAGGTGATACGCCTCGACGGCGCCATCCGCATGGCGCCGAAGTGAAATCCACTGCGCGACGATTTCATTACGAGCCCTGACGCTGTGACTGTTCCGGCCTGAACATGGCCGCTGCCGAAGCCTGTTACCACTGCGGCTTGCCGATCCCGTCGGATGCCGACTACTCGGTCGACATCGACGGCCAGCGGCGCGACATGTGCTGCGCCGGCTGCCAGGCGGTGGCGCAGGCGATCGTCGATAACGGCCTGGCCGATTACTACCGGCATCGCGACGCCATGCCGGAAAGTCCGCGCGAGGCGCTGCCGCAGGTGCTGGCCGAGTTCGGCCTGTTCGATCATCCCGATGTGCAGAAGAACTTCGTGCGCCGGGCCGAGGGCGTCGCGGGCGAACACGAGCAGGAAGCCGCGCTGATCCTCGAAGGCATCACCTGCGCCGCCTGCGTCTGGCTCAATGAGTCGCATGTGCGCCGCCAGCCCGGCGTGACCGCGATCGACATCAACTACACCACGCGCCGGGCGCGGGTGCGCTGGGACGAGCGCGTCACCAAGCTTTCGGCCATCCTCGAAGCGGTTGCCGCGATCGGTTACCGCGCCCATCCCTACGACATCGGGCGCGCCGAGGAATTGGCGCAGAAGGAACGCAAGGCGGCGCTGTGGCGGCTGTTCGTCGCCGGCTTCGGCATGATGCAGGTGATGATGTATGCCGTGCCGGTGTACTTGGCGAAGGTGGGAACTGACGGCGACATGACGCCGGACATCGAGCAACTGATGCGCTGGGCCAGCCTGATCCTGACGCTGCCGGTGATCCTTTATTCGGCCGCGCCTTTCTTCATGAGCGCCTGGCGCGATCTGAAGCTGCGCCGGGTCGGCATGGACGTGCCGGTGGCGCTGGGCGTCGGCGCGGCCTTCGCGGCCAGCGTGTGGGCCACGCTGATCGCGGCGGGCGAGGTGTATTTCGATTCGGTCACCATGTTCGTCTTCTTCCTGCTTACCGGCCGCTATCTGGAAATGATGGCGCGACAGAAAGCCGCGCGCAGCGTCGAGACCCTGGCCCGCGCGATTCCGGCCTTCGCCACCCGTTTGCCCGGGTGGCCGCTGTCCACCGCCGATATCGCGGGCGAACGCGTCGCCGTGGCCGCACTGCATGCGGGCGATGCAGTGCAGATCAAGCCCGGCGAGACAGTCCCGGCCGACGGTATTGTGCTCGACGGGGAGAGCGCGGCGGATGAATCCCTGCTGACCGGCGAGAGTCTGCCGGTGCCCAAGCGGGCCGGCGACGCGCTGATCGGCGGCAGCGTGAATACCGCCAGCCCTCTGGTGATGCGCGTCGAGCGTGTCGGCGAGGCAACGCGCGTGGCGGCCATCCAGCGCCTGATGGAACGCGCCGCGGCGGAAAAGCCGCGCCTGGTGGAAATGGCCGACCGCGTCGCCGGGCGCTTCATCGTCGCCCTGCTGCTGCTGGCGGTGGCGACCGCGCTGGCCTGGTGGTGGATCGATGCTTCGCGCGCCTTGTGGATTTTCGTCGCCGTGCTGGTGGTGAGTTGCCCCTGCGCATTGTCCCTGGCGACGCCGGCGGCGCTGACCGTGGCGACCGGCGCGCTGGCCGCGCGCGGCGTGCTGGTGACGCGCGGCCACGCGATCGAGGCGCTGGCGCGGGTCGATCGCTTCATTTTCGACAAGACCGGCACCCTGACCGTGGGGCGCATGGCACTGGTCGAAGCGATCCCGATGCAAGGGGATGCCGGGCACGCGCTGGCGCTGGCGGTCGCGCTCGAACGCGGCTCCGAGCATCCCATCGCGAAGGCGCTGGCGGCGGGCGCGGCCGCTGCGGGGACGGCAGCTGCGGGAACGGCAGCGGTCATCGAGGTCGATGGACTGCGCGCGACCACCGGCGCCGGGGTCGAGGGCATGATCGCGGGCGACTCGTGGCGACTGGGAAACCCTGAGTTCGTCGCCGGCCTGCATGGCCGCGAGGTGCCGGCCGCGGTTCAAGCCATAGTTGGCGCTGGCGATACGGTGATCGCGCTGGGCAATGCATCGGGTTGGCAGGCCTTTTTCCGCCTCAGCGACGGTCTGCGCCCCGAGGCGTCCGCCATGGTGGCAAAGCTCTCCGCGGCGGGCATCCGGCTGTCCATCTTCAGCGGCGATGCGCCTGCCGCCGCCGCGCGCATCGGGGCCTTGCTGGGCATCGCGGATGCCCGCGGTGGGCTCTCGCCGGAGGACAAGCATGCGGCCCTCAAGGCGCTGCAGGATGGCGGCGAGACGGTCGCCATGGTCGGCGATGGAGTCAATGACGCCCCCGTGCTGGCGCAGGCGCAGGTGTCGATTGCGATGGGCGGCGGCGCCGACCTGGCGCGGGCCAACGCCGATATCGTGCTGCTCGGCAATGACCTCCAGGCGCTGCCGCACGGGCTGGCGCTGGCGCGGCGCAGCTTGCGCATCGTCAAACAGAACCTGGTGTGGGCCTTCGCCTACAATTTCCTGGCAATCCCGCTGGCCATGGCCGGCTGGGTGACACCCTGGATGGCCGGCATCGGCATGTCGGCCAGTTCGCTGCTGGTGGTGCTCAATGCCTTGCGTTTGCAGCGGGAGCAATGACTCGAATGGACATCCTGTATCTGCTGATTCCGCTTTCCCTGGTGCTGGTCTTCGTGATTGCCGCGGTGTTCTGGTGGTCGTTGAAGAGCGGTCAGTTCGAGGATCTCGAAGGGCCCGGCTACCGCATCCTGATGGACGACGACAAGGCCAACGGGGAAGAAAAACACGGCAGCCCCAGCGCAAAAGAGCAAACCGTTGACTCAGATCAAGGTGCGGGTGTTCACAAGTAACCATACTCGGCGTGGGTTTTATGGTGACGGCTTCGCGCTGTTGCCCAAAGGCTCTCTGTTGGGGTTGGGGGTGCGCGCTGCGCACCCTTTTTTTTCACCCCGGCGATCCCGCCGAGGGCGGCAAAGTCTGCGGCTATACTCCAAACTTGTGCCGCGCCGGGAAGCATGGGGCGATCAATTCCAGACTAATCTTATGGCATATTCTGTCTCATGATCCTATCCCGCACCAGCCAGTACGCCATCCAGGCGCTGATCTATATCGCGACCCAGCCGCGGGGGGTTCCCGTCCTCAATCGCACGGTGGCGCAACATCTCAATGTGCCGTCGGCATATCTGGCGAAGATTATGCAGAATCTGAGCCGGGGAACCCTGCTGCATTCCTTCCGTGGTCGGCAGGGCGGATTCTGCTTGCGCGACGGCTGTGAGAACACCGACCTGATGCAAATCCTCACTCTGGTCGAAGGCCCGGGATTGACCGAGAACTGCGTCATCGGACTTAAAATATGCAGCGACGAAACCGCCTGCCCCATGCATGAACAATGGAAGCCGATCAAGACCAGGATTGTCGAACTGCTGCACCAGCAGACGCTGGAAATGCTCGCGATGGCCGTAAAAAGCGGGAAATACAGGCTGACCGAGCTGCCCGACGCCGCCTTTGCGATGCCGCAGACCGCGGTCGCCCGTCTGTCGGGCGGGGAGTGACCATGTCCAGCCCGAGGGCTTCTGCAGCTTGCGCTTCTACACAACCGGCTTGCGAGCCGATCACTTGCAACAATTGCGGGATCTATCAGCTCTGCCTGCCCTTGGGCCTCAACCAGACCGACTTGTCGCTGCTGGACAGCATCGTCAAGCGCAAGGAAGTATATAAACGCGGTCAGGTGCTGTTTCGGCCGGGAGAGCGATTCGATTATCTGTACGCGATTCGCAGCGGTTCGGTGAAGACCTATGTCAGCACCGACGACGGCCGGGTGCAGATTACCGGTTTTCATATCGCCGGCGAGCTGCTGGGTCTAAGTGCGCTGGCTTCGCGACAGTACAGTTCAGAGGCCAAAGCGCTGGAAACCATATCCGTCTGCAAGGTCGAAATAAGTCGCCTGGACGAAATCGCCCAGCAAATACCCTCGATCCATTACCAGATGCTGAGAATCATGAGCGGGCAGATTCGGCACGACGAGGAGTTGATGCTGCTGCTCGGCAAACGCAGCGCCGAAGAGCGCCTCGCGGAGTATCTGGTCGGTCTTTCCAGGCGCTTTGCCAGCCGCAACTACTCCGGCACGGAATTCCGTTTGAGCATGTCCCGCCTGGATATCGGCAATTATCTTGGCATAGCCGAAGAGACGGTCTGTCGAATCCTCGGTCGATTCCAGGAGGACGGACTCATCACCGCCGATCGCCGGCAGGTTTGCCTGAAGGATATCAAGCGGCTTGGCGCACTGGCCCACGTGGCGGTCGCCGCATAGGGCTCCGCCACTGGTCCTGCCGGGATCGTGGCGCGGTTGTTATGGCGTATTGCTTAAGCACTAAGGTTGACCTGCGTCACCTTCTTCGGCGCCTTCCTAGACCATGAGGTTGACGCCCGTCAGTAAACCGGGCGACGTCTATTGATATGCTATAAAAAGATAACAGTATCTTGATATCTTTAGATTAGGAGCTAGTCATGGAAACCCTATTTACGTGGTCGGATGACCTCAGCGTCGGCATCCAGGAGATCGACGAGCAGCACAAGGAACTGGTCAATCTGCTCAACCGCCTGCACGATGCGGTGGTTTCGCATCATGGATCTACTGCGTGCAGCGAAATTCTGAATCAGCTGGCTGAATACACGCGGGTACATTTCATTGTCGAAGAAAGCCTGATGCGTATTCTTCACTACCCGGAATTCGAGCAGCACAAAGCCGAGCACGAAGCGCTGGTCGCGCAGGTCGTGGCTTTGCAACAGAAGCTGGCTGCGGGGCAAGCCACCATCACCTTCGAACTGCTGCATTTTCTCAAGGTCTGGCTGACTAAGCATATCGCCGGTAGCGACCGCCGCTATGCCGGATTCTTCCTCGAAAAAGGCATGTCGCCCGACTGGTCGCATCAAGTGGAACAGACGATGCAGAAGAAATGGTCCTGGAAGTTCTGGTGAGGCGACCGCTATACCTGCCGGGCCGGGCTGCCGTCTTTGCGGCTTCCCTTGGTCGATGCGCCGCGTGGTTTCTGCCCACGGCGGTGCGGCGGGCGGCGCAGCTTTTGGCGACGTTGAGTGCGCCCATATGCCTATAAACCATCTTGATATTATTGTTATTTTTGTTTAAGTCGGATATATTTTGACCTGTATCAAACTACTCTAATATTTCGCGTGTAATCTGCCGAAAAATACGGATACTGCACCGCATCAAATGCAGCATCGTGACTGATTTCTTTTTGTTAATGTGAGGTGAATCCATCATGCAATCGCAAGCGACTTACAACTACAAAGTCGTGCGCCAGTTCGCTGTGATGACCGTAATCTGGGGCATCGTCGGCATGCTGGTCGGCGTCATCATTGCGGCCCAATTGGTCTGGCCGGAGTTGAATGTGCACGAGTGGTTGAGCTACGGCCGCTTGCGCCCGTTGCACACCAATGCCGTGATTTTTGCTTTTGGCGGCTGCGCGCTGTTTGCCACGTCGTATTTCGCGGTGCAGCGAACCAGCCATGCCCCGCTGTTTGCGCCGGGGCTGGCGGCATTTACGTTCTGGGGATGGCAACTGATCATCGTGCTTGCCGCCGTTTCCCTGCCGTTGGGCATAACCTCCGGCAAGGAATATGCGGAACTCGAATGGCCGATCGACATCCTGATCACCTTGGTCTGGGTGTCCTACGCCGTAGTGTTCTTCGGCACCATCGCGAAGCGCACGGTCTCGCACATCTACGTCGCGAACTGGTTCTTCGGCGGATTCATACTGACGGTTGCGGTACTGCATCTGGTGAATAGCGCCGCGATTCCGGTGACGCTGTTCAAGTCCTACTCCGCCTACGCAGGGGTACAGGATGCGATGGTGCAGTGGTGGTACGGCCACAACGCGGTGGGCTTCTTCCTTACCGCAGGCTTCCTCGGCATGATGTACTACTTCGTGCCGAAGCAGGCCGGGCGGCCGGTGTATTCCTACCGTCTGTCGGTGGTGCACTTCTGGGCGCTGATCTTCACCTACATGTGGGCGGGTCCTCACCACCTGCATTACACGGCCCTGCCCGACTGGACTCAGAGCGTCGGCATGATCTTTTCGCTGATCCTGCTGGCACCTTCCTGGGGCGGCATGATCAACGGCATCATGACTCTGTCGGGCGCCTGGCACAAGCTGCGCGACGATCCGATCCTGAAGTTCATGATCACCTCGCTGTCCTTCTACGGCATGTCGACCTTCGAAGGTCCGATGATGTCGATCAAAACGGTCAATGCACTGTCGCACTACACCGACTGGACCGTGGGCCATGTGCATTCCGGCGCGCTGGGCTGGGTGGCGATGATTTCCATCGGCTCGATCTACTACCTGTTGCCGCGCCTGTTCGGCAAGCCCGAGATGGCCTCGAAGAAGCTGATCGAGGTGCACTTCTGGGTTGCCACCATCGGCGTCGTGCTCTACATCGCCTCGATGTGGATCGCCGGCGTGATGCAGGGCCTGATGTGGCGTGCAACGAACGTGGATGGCACGCTGACCTACTCCTTCGTCGAGTCGGTCAAGGCGACCTACCCCTTCTGGACCATACGTCTGCTGGGCGGCCTGCTGTTCCTCTCCGGCATGCTGATCATGGCCTACAACATGTTCCTGACCATGGCTGGTGGCAAGGCGGTAAATGCGCCGGTACTCGCACCCGCAGCGGCCCACTAAGCCTGATTGCACAGATTAAGGAGCTATAAATCATGTTGACGCATGACAAGATTGAACGGAACGTAGGGCTGCTGATCGTCCTTACCATTCTCACGGTGAGTGTGGGTGGCCTGCTCGAAATCGTCCCGCTGTTCTTCCAGACATCCACTACCACGCCGACCAACAAACTGGTCACGCCCTACAGCCCCGTGCGCCTATCGGGACGCGACATCTACATTCGCGAAGGCTGCTACAACTGCCACTCGCAGATGATCCGTCCGTTCCGCGCCGAGACGGAGCGTTACGGCCACTACTCGGTGGCAGGTGAGTTCGTCTACGACCATCCGTTCCAGTGGGGCTCCAAGCGCACCGGTCCGGATCTGGCACGAGTCGGCGGGCGTTATTCGGACCAGTGGCATCGCACTCATCTGTTGAACCCGCGTGATGTCGTGCCCGAGTCGAACATGCCGGCCTACTACTGGCTGGATCGTCCGCTCAAGGACGATGCCATCGAGGCCAAGATGAAGGCGTTGCGCGTCGTCGGAGTGCCCTATACCGACGCCGAAATCGCCGGCGCGAAAAAGGCCATCGAGGGCGTGACCGAACTCGACGCATTGATCGCTTACCTGCAGGGCATGGGCACCGCGCTCAAGCAAACAAGGTAAGCAAATGGACATCAACGACCTGCGGTCCCTCTTCACGGTGCTGGCGTTCATCGCCTTTATCGGCATCGTGTGGTGGGCATACTCGGATAGGCGCAAGAAGACGTACGACGAGGCGGCAATGCTGCCGCTCGACGACGACAGCCCGTTCGTGCCACAGGTTCCGGAGAATCAGGAAAGGAAATCATCATGAGTGATTTTGTCAGCGGCTTCTGGAATATCTATGTAGTGAGCATCGTGCTCGTCAGCGTCATCGGTTGTGGCGTCTTCCTCTGGATGCAAAGTACCGCCACGCACGTGGAAGGTGCGACAACCGGTCACGTCTGGGACGAGGATTTGCAGGAGTTCAGCAACCCGCTGCCCAGTTGGTGGCGCTGGCTGTTCTACATCACCATCTTCTTCTCGCTGTTCTATCTGGCGATGTATCCGGGTCTCGGCAACTATCAGGGCCAGTTCAAATGGTCTTCCGCCGGTCAGTATGACGGAGAAATGAAGAAGGCCGACGATCAGTATGGGCCGATCTTCAAGAAGTTCCAGAGTCAGGATGTCCAGGCCGTCGCGGTCAACAGCGAGGCAAAGGAAATGGGCCAGCGCCTGTTCCTGACCTACTGTTCGCAGTGTCACGGTTCGGATGCCAAGGGCGCTCGCGGCTTTCCCAATCTGGCCGATGGCGACTGGCTGTTTGGCGGCACGCCGGAGCAGATCAAGGAGTCGATCACCAAGGGGCGCGACGCCATGATGCCGGCCAAGGGCGTCAAGCCGGATCTGAACGGTGACCAGATCAAGGACCTTGCCAGTTATGTGCGCTCCCTGTCCGGGCTGGCTTCCGACTCGATTCGCGCCCAGCGTGGCAAGGAACTGTTTGCTCCCGCTTGCTCCGCCTGCCATGGCCCCGATGGCAAGGGCATGGTCGGCGTGGCACCGAACCTGGCGGACAAGGTCTGGCTCTACGGCAGTTCCGAGGAAACCATCACCGAGACGATCACCAAGGGCCGCACCAATCGCATGCCCTCCTTCGGCGAATTTCTCGGGGATGCCAAGGTGCATCTGCTGACCGCCTATGTCTATGGACTTGGCGGTGGCGTCAAGGGTGCGGCGCCGGCTCCTGCGCCGGCCGCTCCTGCCGAAGCGATGCCAGCGGAAAAGAAGTAGATTTAGCTAAAATCCCCGGTGCCGAGTTGATCGGTGCCGGGGAATTTTCGCTAATGTTCATCAGAATATCGTAATACGATAATCATGGTCTCGATCACCACCAAACAGTTGCCGGATGGCAAGCCCAACTTCGTCGAGGAAAGCCTCTACGAAGTTCATAAGAAGGTACACCCGCGCGCGGTCAGCGGAACCTTCGCCTCCTGGCGCTGGGCTTTGGTCTGGATTACCCAGTTGGTGTACTACGGCTTGTGCTGGCTGCCCTGGAATGGCCGGCAGGCTGTATTGTTCAATCTGGTCGAGCGCAAGTTCTACATTTTTGGCATGGTTTTCTGGCCGCAGGATGTAATTTTTCTTTCCGTCCTGCTGATCATTTCAGCCTATTCCCTGTTTTTGTTCACCGCCGTCGGCGGGCGCCTGTGGTGCGGCTATGCCTGTCCGCAGACCGTGTACACGGAAATATTCACCTGGATCGAACAGAAGATCGAGGGCGAGCGTAACGCACGAATCAAGCTCGATGCCGCACCCATGAGCGCACGCAAGCTGTGGCTGCGCAGCGCCAAGTACGGTTCCTGGGCGTTCCTGGCATTGTGGACCGGCTTTACCTTCGTCGGTTACTTCACCCCGATCAAATCCCTCTGGGACTCGGTATGGAGTTTTTCGCTGGGCCCATGGGAAACGTTCTGGATGTTTTTCTATGGCGCTTTCACCTACTTGTTTGCCGGCCATATGCGCGAACAGGTCTGCAAGCACATGTGCCCCTATGCTCGTTTTCAGGGCGTCATGTTCGATCCCGACACGCTGACCATTACCTACGATACCGAACGTGGCGAGCCACGGGGCGCACGCAGGAAAGGGCTTGATCCGCGGTCGATCGCCAAGGGCGAGTGCGTCGATTGCGGCATCTGCGTGCAGGTCTGTCCCACGGGCATCGACATCCGCGACGGCCTTCAATACGAATGCATCGGCTGTGCGGCGTGCATCGATGCCTGCGATCAGGTAATGGAAAAAATGGATTACCCGAAAGGCCTGATCCGCTATTCCACCGAACATGCGATCGAGGCGCATTGGGGCTGGAAAGAGATCCTCGGTCACGTGGTGCGGCCACGGGTGATGATTTATTCGGCGATTCTCGGCGCAATCTGCGTGGCCTTTGTCTGGGGCATCGCGAACAAGGCGAGCCTGCGCGTGGACGTCATTCGCGACCGCGCAACGCTGGCGCGCGAGGTGGAGGGCGGTCTGGTCGAGAATATCTATCGATTGCACGTGATCAATGTTTCCGAAGCCCCGCACCGCTATGCTATCAGCGTAACCGGGCTGGCCGGTATTGACTTGGTTGGCGATCGCATCGTGGAAGTCCCGGCCGCCGCGGCCAGAACGCTCACCGTACAGGTACGGGTGCCGCCTGAGTCCGGCAGGAAGGGCTCGAACCAGATCTTCTTCGACGTCAAGTCACTGGCCGACGAGAAGGTGGCGGTGCATGAAAAGGCCAGCTTCCTGCAACCATGAGGGAAAAGAACATGCATACCGCCGTCGTACGCCCCTGGTACCGCGAACCCTGGCCATGGATCCTGGCTGCGGGGCCGTTTATCGTTGTCGTTGCCGGGATTTACACGGCATGGCTTGCCGTCAAGAGCAACGATGGACTGGTTACCGATGACTATTACAGGAAGGGCCTTGCCGCCAATCAGACCATCGCGCGCAGCGACCAGGCCTCCAAGATCGGCCTGGTCGCCGGTGTCCGCGTCACCGCCGATACTTTGTCGGTGCGGCTCCGGGCGAGCGATAAGGACTTTGTTCTGCCACCGACCCTAGTGGTGACAATTTCGCATCCGACCCGAGCCGGTCTGGATCAGTCGCGCGTGCTGGTGCGTGATGGCGAGGTTTATTCCGGCGAAGTGCGCCTGCCGGCCGCCGGGCATTGGCTGGTGTTGCTTGAGGACGAGCGCAAGATTTGGCGACTGATGGGGAACATGGTTCTTCCCGCCAACGGCGAAACCCTAATCGGCAGTTCCACGACAGCGGCAACGCCGGCGGACATTCGGCACTAATTCTTTTCATTGCAGGGAGGCAGCATTATGGAAGCCTGGAAACTCTTGCTCGGTAGTGACATTGGCTTGCTCAGTCTGTTTACGATAGGCTTCGTCGTAGTTATGGCGTTCTTCATGATTGGTTTTTATAAGAAGAAAGCAGAGGAGGACGCGCGTAACGCAAAGTAGGCGGTTTCCCCAAACCGAAGGAGAGCAAAATGCTGAGGATCTTATGGGTGCTATGGCCCTCGTTTGTCGTCGCCGGAATCGCCGAGGGCATTTTCTTCACCGTAATCGACCCCCAGGAGCTATATCTCTTTGGACAACCGGTGGAGTTCTCGAAAATTGCGACTTATTCGATGGGCTTCTTCGGCTTCTGGGCGGTTTGTGCTGCGTCCAGTATGATGACCTGTCTCTTGCAGATCAGCGCCAGGGAGATCAACAAAGGCATTGGCGCCCATGGCGGTACCGAAGGCTTGTCATGAGATAAGGTCCCCGCAAAACCTGCAGAGTAACTTGATGCGCAACCCTACTTTCTCGCCGGGCCCACGCCTATGGGGGCCGGAGCAAGATTGACGATGCGGGTGAACAAATCGCGACACTCGTGATCGACGTCGGCATCGAAGCGCGGGTCGCCGTTTTCACTGAATGCCGCGCCGATTTCCACCCAGTCCTCCGTTGTGAGATGTTTTTTGGCCAGAGGAATCAGTGTGTTTTCCTCAACAGCCATGTGCCTGACAATCTCATCGGCAAATGTTTCCACTGCTGCCGAAAACTTCTCCAGTCCGTCGGGAGATTCGGCCTCGAAATGGCCCAGGGCGAGTTCCAGACCGCGAATGTGTCCAGCGCCATCGGAGTGCTGTTGTTCCAGATGCGCAATCACCTCGTCTGCCTCATGGGTGCGCTCGCGCAGCCTGGCAAACAGGTAGGCATTCTCCTTGGGGTGGTGCAGCTTCTCGGGAAACTCTTCAAGATAAAAAATCATTGCCCACAGCAGCCTGAAGTCAGGCACCGCCTGCCGCTCGCGCATTTCGCGGATCAGGTATCGCAGTCCATGCACGACGGCTGCCAGCGACCGGTGCTCGTCGCGGATGATCGCCAGAGCCGAGTTCAGCATGATTTTCGTGTTGCTGGCTAACCGTCAACGATAGACCAACACCGGGATCTTCGAGTGCGTCAATACCTTCTGCGTTTCCGAGCCGAGCAGGAGTCCGCTGATGCCGCGTCGTCCGTGCGATGCCATGAAAATCAGGTCGGCACCTGCGTCCTCGGCCGCGGCGATGATCGCCTCATAAGGAATGTCGCTGACGGAACTGATCGAAGCGCAGCCAACACCTTCCGCTTTGGCGGCTGCCTCGTGGCCGGCCAGAATCTCCTTGGCCTGTTGTTCCGCCATTTCCGCGAACTTGTCCGGCGTGGTGGGGTCGATCAGGGCACCTTCACCATAGAAGGCCACCGGGTAATCGGGCTTGGCGAAGAAAAAGGTAACCTTCGCCCCGGTCTCCTTGGCAAAGGCGATCGCACGTTTCGCTGTGTCGGATGACAACTGCGATCCGTCGGATGGAACGAGTATGTGCTTGAACATGGAATGTGATCCTCAGTAATTAAACCATCGTAGCGTACTAAAGAAGGGCAGCGTTGATCAAGATCAATAGCAACCTGAACTATACGCGCCCGGCATCGGGCAGAATACCAATAAGGCGGCTGCGGGAGCTTGCGCGGCCCTTGTGAAGTGGAAGGAATGGTCATGAGCACGACGAAGCAGTCCAAAACACCGGCAACTCCCCAGGCCGCGTGGCGGGCGGTCAATGAGGCGGTCGAGGCCAAGATCGACCCGATCGGGATCGCCACTCCCCTGATACACGCACAACTTGCATGGTTGTCCCACCCACAGGAAATGTCCGAGGCGTTGGCAGGCTTCGCAAGCAAATTGTGGGAGCTGCAGACGCATTCCTGGCACCGGGCACTGGGCATGCCGAGCAAGGACGTCGTATCGCCGAATCCCGACGATACACGCTTCGCCGATCCGATCTGGAGCAACTCGGCAAGCTGGGATATTGTCAAGGAGTGGTACCTGATGATCACCCGCCAGGTGCAGGACATGCTCTATGACACGCCGGGCCTGTCCAGCGGCGACCGCCGCAGAGCGGCGTTCTGGTGGCGCAAGTGGCTCAACGCCGCGGCACCCACGAATTTTTTGGTGACCAACCCGGCGGCGATGCAAAAGGCCATGGAGACGCGCGGCGAAAGTCTGTTGAAGGGATTCAACAATTTTCTGACGGACTTTCAGGCTGGTGACGTACAGATGGCGCGGCCGACGGATTTCGTGGTCGGCAAGGATTTGGCAACCACGCCTGGCAAGGTCGTGTTCCGCAATCGTCTGCTCGAGGTTCTGCACTACACGCCGACACAGGACAAGGTCTTCGAAACACCTGTCGTCATCGTTACGCCATGGATAAACAAATACTATGTTCTCGACCTCAATCCCAGGAAGAGCATGGTGAAGTTCTTGGTCGACCAGGGATTCGACGTTTATATCACCAGCTGGAAAAATCCGACGGCAGACATGCGCGATGTGACGTTCGATGACTACCTGCTGGACGGCATAGGGCAGATCATCGACACGGCGCGCGGCATTTCCGGCGCGGCCAAGGTGCATGCCGTCGGCTACTGCATAGGTGGTGCTGCGTTGGCGAGTTGGTTGGCCTGGGCCAACGCGCGTTACGAGGAGCAGGACGTGCCGGTGGCCACCGCCACGCTGCTGACCACGCTGGTGGATTACCACAAGCCGGGCGACATCGAGGTGTTTCTCGACGAGAGCAGCATCAAGTGGCTGGAAAAGTCCATGGCGGAAAAGGGTTATCTCGACGGCAAGGAAATGGCATCCGCGTTTCGTCTGTTGCGGTCGAACAGCCTGGTCTGGCATTACGTGGTGCGCGGCTACCTGTTCGGTGAAGCGCCGCCGCCTTTCGATGTGCTGTTCTGGAACATGGATGCGACCCGCATGCCGGCGGCGATGCACAGTTGGTATTTGCGCAACTTCTATCTGGAGAACCTGTTGATCAAGAAGGATGCGTTGCACCTGGCGGGCGAGAACATCGATCTCGGGCGGATCTCGCAGCCGCTCTATGCCGTATCGGCCGAGGATGATCACATCGCTCCATGGCGGCAGACCTTCCGCATCAACAACTTCGTTGCCGGTTCGCGCCGCTATGTGCTGTCGAGTTCGGGCCATATCCTCGGGATCGTGAATCCGGTGGTGAATCCGCCAAAGCGCGATTACCGGGTGGGTGCGGTTGAAAGGCACGATACGCCGGACGACTGGTACGAGCGGGCGGAGCGCCATCATGGCAGTTGGTGGGAGGACTGGATGGCCTGGCTGAAGCCACAGTCGGGCCGCCTGGTGACGGCTCCGGCTGTCGCGGCACAGAAGTTCCCGGCACTGGCAGACGCACCAGGGACCTATGTAATCGAGCCTTGAACCGGGCCCTATGCACGAGGTATTCAGATGCGGAGCCTGGTAGACCGAGTATCCCGAACTTTTCTCATGGTATTGAAATCCTGAATGTGCTCTTGATTGCGGTCAATGTCTCACGCTAGGGCAACACCCAGAATCTGTCTCAGTTCATTCGGAGTTTGCCACCATGTCGATTACTGACCCGCTCTTCCAGCATCACAAACATTGCGACAAGATATTTGCTGACGCGGAGGATGCCTGCGCGAATGGCGATTGGGCGGCTGGCGAGCAGGCCTTCAAGCTTCTGCGCGACCAGCTCGAAACGCACTTCACCAGCGAGGAGGAGCTTTTGTTCCCCGCCTTTGAGGAAGCGACCGGAATGACATCGGGCCCGACCGAAGTCATGCGCGGCGAACATCGCCAGATGCGCGATCTTCTGGCGCAGATGCAGGACACCGTAGCTTCCCGCGACGGCGATGCCTTTGGCGGAGCTGCCGAGACGCTGCTGATTCTTATGCAGCAGCACAACATGAAGGAGGAAAACATCCTGTATCCGATGTGCGACAACGCCCTGGGTACGTCCGACGTCGGTGCTTCGCTGGTGGAGCGTCTGAACGCGTCATGACTACGGTAATCGATGGCCGCGAACTGCAGCCTCCGGAGCCGATGGAGCGCACTCTGGAGGCTCTGGACAAGCTCGCCGAGGGCGACGATGTGCTGCTTCTCCTGTATTGCCAGCCTCATCCGCTGTTCAACATTCTGAGAAACAGCGGCTACGCCTGGAGCGAGGAAGTTCAGACCGACGGAACGCGCGAGATCCGGATTCGCAAAGCTCCGGGCTGAGCGCCGCTGATCGGATGCACGCCAGCCTTTCTTTCGATCAGGCACCTCCCATATCGGTGCCCTACCGCTTCTTCATAGCGGCGCCGTGCTTCGGCGTAATGGCCGGCCTTCTGCTGGCGCTGTCGGACGGCGCAGCCCTGGTCTCGCGGTGGACGCCGGAGGCCTTGGCGCTGACGCATCTGGTCGGCGTCGGCTTCATGCTCCAGGCGATGTGTGGGGCGCTGTTCCAGTTCATTCCGGTTGCCGTCGGCGGCAATGTCTGGCGCCCGAAACTGGTCGCCAATACCGTGCAACCGATGCTGCTGTTGGCCACGCTCCTGTTGGTCGCAGGTTTGCTGTTCAGCCGTCCGGTGTTTCTATCTTTCGCGGTTCCCCTGTTCCTGCTGTCACTGGGGGGCTTCGTTGTGGTGGTCGCGCTGGCACTGTGGCGGACACCCGCAACCGGCATGACTTTATGGTCGATGCGCATGGCGATCGGCGCGCTGGCGGTTACCGTGTTGCTCGGTTCGCTGCTGGCGGAGGTGCTGGCGCATGGCCTCGCACTGCCTATCATCGATCTGACGAATGTGCATCTGGCATGGGGCCTCGGTGCTTGGGCGCTGATGTTGCTGGCGGGTGTGTCCTACCATGTGGTGCCGATGTTCCAACTGACGCGGCCCTATCCGCTGTGGTTCACCCATTGGTTTGGGCCTGTCCTGCTGCTCTTGGTAATCGCCTGGTCGTCGCGGCTGTTGCTTGATGAAGCGTGGTGGACGCTGGCGATCGCACTACCCCTGCTGACCATCCTGTCCGTCTATGCCGGCATGACCTTGTGGCTGCAGTACACACGCCGCAGGAAAGTCCACGATGCGACGTCGATGTACTTTCGTGTGGCAATGCTGGCGCTACTGGCGTTCGCCGTATCCGGCGTGGTGTTTCTGTCCTACCCGGAATTCGGTAACGATCCGCGCGCCGCTGTTTGGCTGGGAGTGCTGGCTTTCGCCGGAGTGTTCGTTTCCGCCATCACCGGCATGATGTACAAGATCGCGCCTTTTCTCAACTGGCTGCACCTGCAGCGGCTGGGCGCCCCTTTGAACGCAGTGCCCAACATGAAGAAAATGATTCCGGCCGAGGCCATGACCGGCCAGTTGCGCTTGCATGTGCTCGCAGTACTATTGCTGCTGGTCGCGGTCTGGCAACCCGGCTTGGCCCGGTTGGCCGGCATAGCCTTCGCGGCCTCATGCGCCTGGTTGGGCTGGAATCTGGTCGGAGCAGCCAGGCGCTACCGGAGCTTCAGAGATCAAATTCGCGAAGTCGCTTTACGTCGTTGATGGTGATTTGCTTGCCGCTGACGTTGATCAAACCGTTGCTTGAGAGATCGTGAAAAATTCGCGAAAGAGTTTCCGGAGTCAGATTCAGCCGCGAGGCAATCACTTGTTTCGAGGTCGGCAGCGAAATGTCGAAGGAACTCTTGCCGGATTCACTCTGCGGACACTGCTGCAACAGATAGCCGACCACGCGTTGCGCGGAGGAACGCAGGGAATAGGTTTCGACGTCCTGCACCAGCGAATGCAGTCGCATCGAGAGTCCCGCCAGCATGCGGCGGGCGAACAGCGGGTCGTTTTCCAGGAGTTCGAATACCGGACCGCTGGCGATATGGAGCAGCAAGCTGTCCACCAGTCCCTCGGCAAATACCGGGCAGGGCCGATTAAGGAACATGATCGCTTCGCCAAAGCTCTGGCGCGGCCCCAAAATCTGCATTACCTTTTCGTTGCCTTGCGACGAAGGAAAGGCCAGCTTGATCTGGCCGAACACGACCACAAAAAATCCCTTTGCCGGGTCGCCTTTCTGGAACAGCATTTCACCTTTGGCAAGTCGTCGCTCGCGACACGCTGTTTCGAGCGCGGCGATCTGCTCCGGGACAAGTTCCTGGAACAGCGGCAGGCGGGAAAGTATCTGGGGGATGTCGAGCTTAGTTTCGTGCATGGTTTCGTGCAAAGGAATACTCGTCGTTTATCAATAGAACCATACCACGCATCGCCCCGGTGTCGACGATCATGATGCGCTGGTCGGTATTCATCACCGCACCGCACCGCGTGATGTTCCTCTCGGGAACGGTGCAGGCGTTGGCTGTAATGGCGTTCTGGTCTCTGGATGTCGGTGCGCATTATGCCGGACTCTGGCCGGCCCCGGCGTGGCCCTTGCTGGCCCTTTTCCCCGCCTATCTACTGCATGCGATGTTGACCGCCTGCGGCGTGTTTCCCTTGTTCATATTCGGTTTCATCCTGACTGCCGGACCACGCTGGCAGGGCGGCGGTGATTTGCCGCAGCGGGATTTCGTTCCGGCCTTCCTGCTGCTGGCCGGCGGCTGGCTAGTGGTCTGGGCGGCCTTGATGCTGCCGGGATTGCTGGTCGTAGGGTTGGCGTCGGCGCTGGGCGGCTGGGTCGCAGTGGCCTTGACGCTGACGCGGATCGCCCGCGTCCGGACGACTGAGCGTGAACACATTTTCTATGTTGCGCTCGCCGCCTGGCTTGGCGCGGCTGGGCTGGCAGCTTTTCTGGTGTTCGCCGCAGGTGGTGCGATCGTTTGGGCGCGTCTGGCGATTTCGCTGGTTGTCTGGGGATTCCTGTTGCCGGTTTTCCTCACCGTGGCGCACCGCATGCTGCCTTTCTTCACCAGTGCAATGGTGCGACCTTATGTACTGCACCGCCCGGCGTGGGCGCTGCGCGTCCTGCTGGGCGCCAGCGTGGCGCACGGCGCCCTGGCCATGTTCGATCGTCCGCAATGGCTTTGGCTGGCTGACCTGCCGGCGATGCTTGCCGCTGGTCGCTTGAGCTGGCTTTGGTGGAACCGTGCGGCAATCGATAACCGCATGCTGGCTGTCCTGCATGTCGCCTTCGCTTGGGTGGCCCCGGCATTTGCCTTGTTTGCGTTGCAGAGCCTGCTGTGGACCACGTTGCCAGGCCTGCTCGGACAGGCTCCACTGCATGCGCTGACTCTGGGCTTCTTTGCCTCGATGCTGCTCGGCATGGCTTCGCGGGTAACGCTGGGGCATTCCGGCCAGCCGGTGGCGGCCGATCAGGCGATGTGGGCTGCCTTCTGCATCATGCAGGGGGCGGCGATATTGCGCGTCGCCAGCGAACTGCCGGCACTGCCCGGCGCGCACGTCCTGATGTGGTTATCGTCGGTGCTCTGGCTCGGGGCTTTCGCGCTATGGGCCGGTCGCTATGCGCCGGCTTTCTGGCGTCCGCGTTCCGACGGCAGACCGGGCTAGTACGCAGACATGTTGAAACCAATGGATGCAGGAGCGGGCTTGCTCGCGACAACGGCTTATCGCGAGCAAGCCCGCT
>NZ_JASJPC010000033.1:65268-194049 GCF_031426875.1 Sulfuritalea sp. | reverse complement strand
CGGACAACGCGACCAGTGGATGACGAAACGCGCTCACGATGGAGAGCCCCAACGTAAAGTGGGCACCCTAAAACGACTCGTCAAAGACGGCGTGCAGGTGTATAAGATCGGTGGTCGTTTGGTAACGCATTGAGTTAACATACAAACAATTTTCATGGAACCCTAATATTTCCGGGAAATACACCATGTCAAATCCTCCGAAATTGCTCGATCAGGTGCGCGAGAAGCTGCGGGTCAAGCACTATGCCATCCGCACCGAACAGACTTATGTGGATTGGATTAGACGCTATATTCTGTTTCACGACAAGCGGCACCCGAAGGAAATGGGGGCGGCGGACGTTGAGGCGTTCCTGACGCATCTGGCGGTGGCGGGCAAGGTGGCTTCTTCGACACAGAATCAGGCCAAGTCGGCGTTGCTGTTTTTGTATCGCGAGGTGCTTGAAATCGAGTTGCCCTGGCTCGACAAGGTGACGCAGGCCAAGGCGCCGAAGCGCTTGCCGGTGGTGCTGACGGTGAGCGAGACGCAGGCCGTGCTGTCGCGCATCAAGGGCCACCACGCGCTGATTGCAGGTCTGCTGTATGGCGGGGGCATGCGCCTGATGGAGGCGGTACGCTTGCGCGTGAAGGATGTTGACTTTGCGCGCCGCGAAATCCTGGTGCGCGAAGGCAAGGGCTTCAAGGACAGGGTGACGATGCTGCCGGAAGCCCTTGTTGCACCGCTCAAGCTGCATCTGGCAAAGGTCAAGGCCTTGCACGACGAAGACCTAGCCGCCGGAAATGGAGAGGTGTATCTGCCGTACGCACTGGACCGCAAATACCCGGCGGCGGGGCGAGAGTGGGCTTGGCAGTATGTCTTTCCGGCGCGGGATTTGTCGGTCGATCCGCGCTCGGACAAGAAACGTCGCCATCATCTCGACGAGAAAGGCGTGCAGCGCGCCATGAAGCAGGCGGTGCGAGACGCGGGCCTGACCAAACCGGCGACGCCGCACACGCTGCGCCATTCCTTCGCCACGCATCTGTTGCAGTCCGGCTATGACATTCGCACCGTACAGGAACTGCTGGGTCATTCGGACGTGGCCACCACCATGATCTACACCCACGTCCTGAACAAGGGAGGGCGTGGAGTGGTCAGTCCCATCGACAAGATGGACCTCTTGGATCGTGGGCTGGACGTCTATACGCCAGAGGCGTATAGTTAGGCCGTGCATACCGTAGTCGAAACCTTGCTGTTTCAGCGCCAGTGGCCGCTCTACTGGACCGAAGATGAACGCGGTGCGTTCGCTGCGTATATTGCGGAACATCCCGCTGCCGGAGATGTCGTGCCCGAGTCTGGCGGCATTCGCAAAGTGCGTTGGGGCAGAGCCGGTTCGGGCAAGTCGGGCGGTGTTCGAGTGATCTACTTCACTCGCAACGCAGAAGGTGAAGTGGTTTTGCTCACTCTGTATGCGAAGTCGAAAACTGACAACCTCACCGGCCCCAAGTTGAAGGAGATTCGCCGTGTCCTCGAAGAGTAAGCCGCTTACCAAGTCCGAACTGGCAGCCCATGAAGCCAGGCGCGACCTTGCTGCAGAGCTTTTGCAATCAGTGCGCGAAATGAAGTCTGGCCAAGTTCATGTCGTTACGTCGCCCGTCATTGAGGCGCGCAAGAAAACTGGCCTTTCTCAGTCTCAATTCGCCGCACTTTTGGGGGTATCCGTTCGTACCTTGCAAGGTTGGGAGCAAGGCCGCAAGCAGCCGAGCGGTGCCGCCCGTACTTTGCTCGCTATAGCGAGCACGAATCCGAAAGCTGTATTGGCTGTTGCGGGTAGGTAGCGCTTCGTGCGCCGGAGGCCCAACTCTGGCGTTGCAGGGGGCACTGCCCGATACAGCCGCGCCGCGTCCCTGAACTCAGGCGATGGGGCCGGCATGAAGTATTGACAACCCCGATATGTTAAATACACTGTACGTATGATTAGTTTTGAGTGGGATGCCGCCAAGGCCAGGGCAAATATCCGCAAACATGGAATCGCTTTCGAGGAAGCTCAATCGGTTTTCTACGATGAATTCGCCATCCAGTTCTTCGACGAAGAACACTCGGCGGGCGAAGAGCGCTTTCTGCTCTTGGGCATGAGCACGGGAGCGAGATTGCTGCTGGTCAGCCACTGCGAACGCGAGGCTGGAGACATCATTCGAATCAATTCCGCGCGCAAGGCCACCCCACGCGAAGCTGCCTTTTACGGAAGCGAAACGCCATGAAGAACGAGTACGACCTTTCCGGGATGAAATCGCGCCGGAACCCCTACGCCTCGAAACTCAAGAAGCCGGTCACGATGCGCCTGTCCGAGGATGTGGTCACCTATTTCAAGGGAATGGCGGCAGAGGCCGGCGTACCCTACCAGACCCTGATCAATCTTTACCTGCGCGATTGCGTCACCCAGCATCGTCAGGTGCAGATCGCCTGGCCTGCCAAGTAGGCGTGCTGCGTCCGCCAGCCTGCCAGACATCCACGCGACCCGATAGTTGATGCCGCCCTGGCTTGCCGCGCTGTTCACCCGGCGCATGCTGATCTGCGTGTTCACCGGCTTCTCGTCGGGGCTGCCGCTGTACCTGCTGCTCAACCTCGTGCCGGCCTGGCTGCGCTCCGAGGGCGTGGACCTCAAGACCATCGGCCTGTTCGCCCTGATCCAGTTTCCCTACACCTGGAAGTTCCTCTGGTCGCCGCTGCTCGATCGCTACGCGCCGCCCATTGGTGTCCGTGGCCGGCGCCGCGGCTGGATGCTGATCACCCAGCTCGGCCTGCTCGCGGCGATCGCGGCGCTCGGCCTGTTCGCGCCGGGCAGTGAGATCGTGCCGATACTCTGGCTCACCGCCGCGGTGGCGCTGCTCTCGGCGACGCAGGACATCGCGCTCGATGCCTACCGGCGCGAGATTCTCAGCGAGGCCGAGCTGGGCCTGGGCAACTCGGTGCATGTCAATGCCTACCGCGTCGCCGGCCTGGTGCCGGGCTCGCTTTCGCTGATCCTGGCCGACTACCTGCCCTGGTTCCAGGTCTTCGTCGTCACCGCGCTGTTCATGCTGCCGGGCATGGCCCTGGCCGTGTTCGTGCGCGAGCCGGCGGTGGCCGGCAAGGCGCCGAGGACACTGCGTGATGCGGTGCTGGAACCCTTCCATGAGTTCATCGACCGCGCCGGATTGCGCGAGGCCTTGATGATTCTCGGCTTCATCTTCCTCTACAAGCTCGGCGATTCGATGTGCACCGCGCTGGCGACGCCCTTCTATCTGGACATGGGCTTCGCCAAGTCGCAGATCGGCATCGTGGCGAAGAATGCCGGGCTGTGGCCGGCGGTGATCGGCGGCCTGATCGGCGGGCTGTGGATGGTCAAGCTCGGCATCAACCGCGCGCTGTGGCTGTTCGGCGTGGTGCAACTGGTGTCGATCTTCGGCTTTGCCTGGCTGGCCTGGGTCGGCCCGCATCCGGCGCCGGGCGCGGCGCAACTGGCGCAACTGGCGCTGGTGATCGGCTTCGAGGCGCTCGGCGTCGGTCTGGGCACGGCGGCCTTCGTCGCCTTCATCGCGCGCGCCACCCATCCGTTGTATACGGCCACACAACTGGCCCTGTTCACCAGTTTGGCCGCCGTGCCGCGCACTTTCATCAACGCCACCACCGGCTACCTGGTCGAGCATCTGGGCTGGTTCAGCTTCTTCATGCTCTGCGCCCTGCTCGCCGTGCCAGGCATGGTGCTGCTCTTGAAGGTGGCGCCGTGGCACGGCAAGCATACGGCGTTAAAACCATACGTATTGTAGGGTTTAATTCCGCAGCCGGCCTGGCGCCGTGGCGTTAACGCAACACATCATCATATTTTCCGAAACCGTTCAACTTTTCGCCGCAGGTGGCGTTATATGCTTTGAAGCGCGCGGTTCCAATACGGGAGACGGCAATGTTGATGGTGATGAACATGAGTACAGGCAAACTCATCGAGGACGAGTTCGGAGCGTTCGAGGACCAAGTCCTCAACGCCGAGTGGACCCCTGCCAGCCCCGAGCTTCAGCTCGGCCTGCAGGAAGTCCAGCATCGGGCGGCGACAGCGAAGGAAGTCGACGCCGATGCATTCCTTGCCGCGATGTACCGCAACCAGCAGTGAGCGTCGGCAAGATCAGCTGACGCCTGTTGGTATGATCGCGCGCTTCGGTTTTCAGGAAGCGCGCGATGAGTACCCATTTACCCGTAGGAGCGAGCTTGCTCGCGATTGATACGCCCCCCGCAGTTCCCACCCCGTCTTCCGGTCCCGCCGCAGTTCCAGCCCAGCCCGGCCGCGCCGACTACCCGCATTTCCTTGCCATCGCGACGCGCTGGATGGACAACGATGTCTACGGCCACGTCAATAACGTCGTCTATTACAGCTACTTCGATACCGTCATCAACGAGTACCTGATCCGCGAAGGCGGCCTGGACATCCATGCGGGCGACGCGATCGGCTACTGCGCCGAATCGCAATGCCGCTACCTGGCGCCGCTGGCCTTTCCCGAGACCATCGAGGCCGGCCTGCGCGTGGCCCATCTGGGCAAGTCTTCGGTGCGCTACGAAATTGCGCTGTTCCGCCAGGGCGAGGCGGCACCGGCCGCCGTCGGCTGGTTCGTGCATGTCTTCGTCGGCCGCGAGGGAAACCGCCCGACGCCGATTCCGCCCGGCATTCGCGCCTGCCTGCAGCGCCTCGTGGCCTAGTAGTCAGTCAACGGGGGAAGGCGCATTCCCTGCAGGAGCGAGCTTGCTCGCGATAAGCCGCTATCGCGAGCAAGCTCGCTCCTACATCCATCGGTTTCGACATGTCTGCTTACTGGTGCGGGCCGCGGTCGGGCGGATTTCAGGCGCGGCTCAGCCGAAGCTCAGCCTGAATCGGCTGGCCTGCAGGGCCTGCACCGCTGCCTGGTCCTCGCGGCCGATGGCCAGGCGCTGTCCGGGACCGAGGATGTAGTCCTCGGCATCGCCGTCGCGGGTCAGCCAGAGTTCGCCGGCCAGGCACAGCAGGTCCAGATTACGCGCCGGCAGCAGCGACAGCTGGCCCTTTGCCAGGCTTTCTTCGAGCCCGGAAGCGTCGCGGGCGTGCATTCCTTCACGGAATTCGGTAGCATGGCCGGCCGGGACTGCCGGGCGCATCAGGCCGGCGCGCCGGCTTCTGCCCATGCAGATCAGGGATGAAGCGGAAAGTGCTGGTGCAGTCATGATGTTGGCTCCTGCGCAGGTTGCGACGCCTGCATTATTGAATCCGGCCGCGGCTTGCGCCAGCGATATCGAGGCGTGTCATACATGAGTAAAAGGAATGCGTAAGCACGATTTGCCGCCGCTCGAAGCCCTGCGCGCCTTCGACGCCGCGGCGCGCCACCTGAGCTTCACGCGCGCCGCCGGCGAGCTGTTCGTGACGCAGTCGGCGGTCAGCAAGCAGGTGATCGCCCTGGAGTTGGCGCTGGCGACACGCCTCTTCGAGCGCCGCAGCCGCGCTCTGCAGCTGACCGCTGCCGGGGAGCGCCTGCTGCGGGCCACCGACAGCGCTTTTGCCGAACTGCGCGCGGCGGCGGCCGAACTGCGCGGCGGCGATGAGCCGACCGTGACCCTGGCGACCACCCAGGCCTTTGCCAGCTTCTGGCTGATTCCGCGCCTGGCCGATTTCCGCCGCAGCCATCCGGGCATCGACATCCGCATCTCGGCCGACTCGCGCCTGGTCGATCTGGAACGCGGGCGCTTCGACGCAGCGGTGCGCTACCTGCAGGATCGCCACGCGCCGGCCGCCGCGCTGCGCCTGTTCGGCGACACCGTGCTGCCGGTGGCGAGCCCCGCCTATCTGGCCAGAAGCGGCCGGCCGCTGGCGAAACCGGCCGACCTGGTGCATCACACGCTGCTGGTGTATGAAGACGAGGTGCAGCGCAGGCCCTGGCTGTCCTGGCCGGTCTGGCTGGAAATGGCCGGCGTCGCCGATCTGCGTCCGGCCGGGCGCATCGCCTTCAATCAATACGAACCGGCGATCCGCGCCGCCGTCGAAGGCCACGGCGTGGCGCTGGCCACCCAGGCCCTGGTGGCCGACCTGCTGCAGGCCGGCACGCTGGTGGCGCCGCTGCCGCAGCGCTTCTCCAGTCCGCGCTCGTATTACCTGATGCTGGCCGCCAAGGCGGCGGCCAATCCTGCGGTCGAGGCGTTTCGCCAGTGGCTGACGGCGCAGTTGACGCCGCCGCCCGCGCCGCGCGCCGCGCGCCGCCGCGCCGCTGTGGCGGGCTGATCCGATGGCGACGACGAAGGATTCGAACACCGTCCTGCTGCTGTGCGTCGCGGCGATTTTCAGCATGACCGGCTTTTCCACCTGGCCGGCGCTGCTGCCCGAGCTGCAGGCGGCCTGGGGGCTTTCCGGCAAGGAGGCGGGCGCCATCGGCGGCAGCTATTTCGCCGGCTACATGCTGGCGGTGCCGATACTTTCCGGCCTCACCGACCGCATCGACGCGCGCCGCGTCTATGTCGGCGCCTGCCTGCTGGCCTCGCTCGGGCATTTCGGTTTCGCCCTGTGGGCCGACGACGTGGTTTCCGCCTGCCTGCTGCAGGCCATCGGCGGCGCGGGTCTCGCCGGTACCTACATGCCGGGCCTGAAGGCGCTGACCGACCGCGTGACCGGGTCGCGCCTGCCGCGCTTCATTGCCTTCTACACCTCCACCTTCGGCATCGGCGCGGCGCTGTCGTATGCCTGCTCGGGCTGGCTGGCCCTGGTCGACTGGCGCGCGGCCTTCGTGCTGGGCGGCCTCGGTCCCTACGTCGCGATCGCCCTGATCCTGCGCGGCCTGGCGCCGGTGGCGCCGCACGGTGGTCATGTGCCGGGCGTCGCGGCGCAGATCGGCGCGCTCAAGGATCGTGCGGTGCGCGGCTACGTGCTGGGCTACGCCGCGCATTGCTGGGAGCTGTTCGGCCTGCGTTCCTGGATCGTCGGCCTGCTGGCGTTTGCGGCGACCCAGGGCAGCCTGCCGCTGGCGCCGGCCACGGCGGCGGCACTGATCAACCTGGTCGGCATCCCGGCCAGCATCCTCGGCAACGAATTCGCCGGCCGCCGCGACCGGCGCCGCACCATCCTCGGCATCATGCTGGCCTCCGGCGTGCTGGCCTGGGCGGTGGGTGCTGCCGCGAGCTGGCCGCTGCTGCTGCTGGCGCTGCTGGTGGTCTACCAGGTGGTGGTGATGGCCGATTCCGCGGCGCTCACCGCCGGCCTCGTGGCGGTGGCCGATCCGGCGCGGCGCGGCGCGGTGATGGCGGTGTATTCGATGGCCGGCTTCGGCGCCGGTTTCCTCTCGCCGCTGGTGGCCGGCGCGGTGCTCGATGCTGGCGGCGGCAACAGCTCGGCGCTGGCCTGGATGCTGGCCACCGGCAGCCTCGGCATCTGGTGCCTGCTGGCGCCGCTGGCGCTCAGGCGCTGAGGTCGTGCGCCTCACCCGCCGGCCGCCGGGCGCACTAAACTCCTGCCTTGGCGTCACCCGTGCGGCGCCACCCGGCCCGCCGAGATTGCGGGCATTGCCCGCCGCCCCGCCGCCCAGTACTGCTTTTGGAGAATCCCTGAATGAAGTCGAGTCTTTTGGTTTGTGCCGTGCTGCCGTGCCTCGCGCTGCCTGCCGCCATGGCCGCCGAGGTGCCCTGTCCCGATCTGGCGACAGCCGTTCAGGTCGGCGCCTGTCCCGCCGAGGAAGAGTTGCGTCACACCTTCACCGGCTATTGCAGCGACGACGCGAAAACCTATCGGGGAGAGACCGACGTCTGCACCGACTACCAGCGTTATCGTCGGTTGAAGAACGTGGCGCTGTGGGAATCGGCGGACGAAAAGTTCAACGCCTATGTTTCCTGCGACAGGCCGCAGGCAGAGGTCAAAAGCGCCAGGGTCTCCGCCGTCCGCGTTGGCAAGCAGGGCAGCATGACCCTACTGGTGTGCAGCTATGGCAATAGCATCGACTTCACCTTGCGCACGCGCGCCGAATGCCGGGTCGATGGCGGCACGGCGAAATGCGGATGAGGCCGGCACCATGACCGAAGACGCCATTTCTCCCGATCAGGACCCCGAAGCGGACCCGCCCCGACAGCAGCCTACGGTCTGCCTGCGCTGCGGCACGCCGGGACCCGTCAGCGAGGACGGTTTTTGCGCCAAGTGCGAGCAGGCGCTGGAGCAGGCTTGCCTGTGACGGTGCGGCGGGGCACCGCGAGCAAGCTCGCTCCTACATTAGCCGGCGAAGTGGTGGTTTGGTAGGAGCGAGCTTGCTCGCGATAAGCCTTCGAACTTCGCCCTATGGCGTGGGCTTGCAGGCGCTGAAGGAAACCGCCGCGCCGTCGCTGAGGCGCGTGGCGTCGCCATTGAGTTCCAGCACCGTATTGCCCTTGCTGTAGCGCGTTGCGCCCTCGGCGCCGAGCCGGTCGAGGCGCACTTCGCGCTCCGGCAGGATCAGCCATACCGCGGCGCCGCCTTCCAGCGTGCGCAGGTAAAAGCGCTTGTTGCCGGTGCACTGGTATTCGGTCGCATTGGCCGGCGTGCGCGGGCGTTCCTGGATCGTCGTATCGCCGCCGAAGGGCAGATACTTCTTGACGTTGATCTCGCCGCAACCGGCCAGCAGCGAGATGCCGGCCAGCGCGACGACTTTCAGATACATCGATTCTGAATTCATGGGGATCCCCTTTTCCGGCAGCGATGTTGCCACAGATCGGCGACCATTCAATGCCGATCCGCCTGCTGCTCATCCACGACGAAGCGGGCAGGGTTGTGTCCTGCCCCTTCTTGCTGTGCCGGCGCCTCTTCAGGAGTTTCCAGTGAGCCGCGCTGCCGCGACGCCGTGAATCAAAGGCCGAGCGCGGAAATGATCTTCTCCCGGGCCGCTTCGATGGCGCACTCCATGCGTTGCAGCTCGGGTTCCGCGGTTTGCCGGGTTTTCAGTGCGACTTCCAGCGCCGACGCGTGCTCGCGCAAATCGCAAAGGCCGATGGTGCCGGCGCCTCCCTTGAACGAATGCGCGGTGCGGGCGGCCAGTTCCAGTTGCCCGGCGGCCAGCGCCTCGCGGATTTGGGCCGCCACCGCCGGGCTTTCCTCGACGAATTGGATCAGCCAGTGGCGATAGCGCTCCTCGTTGCCGAGAAAACGCTTCAGGGCGCCAGTGGTATCGATGCCGTCCAGCGCGGCCAGTCCTGGCGCACTGGTGGGTTCCGGCGCAGCGAGGGCGCTTGCCGGGCGGGCCTTCTTGCACGCCGGTAGCCACTTCGCCAGCACCCGGTAAAAGTCTTCCGGGTCGAAGGGCTTGATCATATGGTCGTTCATGCCGGCCGCGGCGCCGATCAGTTTTTCGTGCGCCAGGGCGTGCGCCGTCATGGCGACGATCGGCAGCCTGTCGAAGCGGGGCCAGCCACGAATCCGGCGCGTGGCGGTGAGGCCGTCCATGACCGGCATCTGGATGTCCATCAGTACCAGATCAAAAAACCCGGGACCGGTCTCTGCAAGTGTTTCCAGGGCTTCCTGGCCGTTGCTCGCCAGGCGCGGCGTGATGCCGACATCGCCCAGCAACTCGCCGACAATCTCGATGTTTATCGAGTCGTCTTCGACCACCAGGATATGGGCGTCTTCGTAACGCTGGTGCACTGCGCGGTGTGCGCTGGCTGTTTCGTCCCCGGCCAGGCTTGCGGCCGCGCCGATGCTCAGCAGCACCCTGAGGCTGAAGGTGCTGCCGATTCCCTCGCGGCTGCTGACGCTGATGCCGCCATCCATCAACTGCGCCAGGTGCTGGCTGATCGCCAGACCCAGGCCGGAGCCGCCGAATTTGCGGCTCATCGAGGCATCGGCCTGGGAGAAAGGCTGGAATAGTCCGGCGACGTCGTCGGCGCATATGCCGACACCGCTGTCCTCGACCTCGATGCTGAGGCAGGCGCGCTCGTCGGGGCTGGCCGCCAGGCCGACGCGTACGTCGACACCACCGCTGCCGGTGAACTTGATGGCATTGCCGACGAGGTTGAGCAGTATTTGCTCGAGCCGCAGCGGATCGCCGATCAGGACCTCGGGTACATCCTCGTTTATCCGGAAGCCGAGACGGAGACCCTTGGCCTCGGCCTTGTGGGTCATCACGTCATGGGCGTGGCGCACCATGGCGCGCAGGCGGAAGGGAATGGATTCGAACTCCATGCGGCCGGCAACGATCTTCGACAGGTCGAGCAGGTCGTTGATGATGCGCGCCAGGTGCCGTCCGGCGTTGCCGATCTTTTCCAGGTAATTCCTTTGCCGTACATCCTCGCTGTGCTCCAGCGCCAGGGCCGACAATCCTGTGATCGCGCCGAGCGGCGTGCGCAGTTCGTGGCTGACATTGGCAATAAAGGCGTCCTTGGCCTGGTCGGCCTGCTGCGCCGCATCGAGCGCCTGGCGCAACTCCGCGGTACGCGCCAGCACCCGCTGTTCAATTTCGGCGCGCAGGTCCGGCCCATGCGCGGCGCCGGTCCTCGCCACGCGGACCTTGCCCTTGCGCATCCTGTTCATTGAAATTCGTGCGGTCATGAAGCCTGTTTCCTTTGTGCCGACGCTGTCGGCGCCTGCGCTCGCGTCAGTCGGCAGGGCAATCCAAGCCTAAGGGAAAGCGGGGGATTTTCCTACTGACAGAAATGTCAGGTCCGGGCTGCTGCGCGCGAGTCGCCGATCGGCGTGGGATCGCCCTGTAAACAAGTACCACTGGGCTTTGTGGGGGATTGGGCCACAATATTCTCGCTGCCGGTCTTTTCCCGATAACCCAAATAATGAGGACGCCACATCATGAATAGCAAGATAAGCAATCTTCGTCCCGTAGCGCATTTGCGCAATGCCGGACTCCCCGATTTCGTGTCGCTGCGGGTGGAGCAGTACTACCGCGAGCGGGTGCAGAACACCTGGGACGGCGGACACATCATGCGCGGGCGGACGCCCGGCGCCGATGCGTTGCAGCTGTGCAGCAACGACTACCTTTCGCTGGCCCGCCATCCGGCGATCCTGGGCGCGATGGCCGAGAGCATCCGGCGCGACGGCAACGGCTTGCTGATGTCGGGCATTTTCCTGCATGGCGCCTGTCCGCAGATCGATCTGGAGCAGCGCCTGGCGGCCTTCATGCGCGCCGAATCCGGCGTGCTCTGCCAATCGGGCTATGCGGCCAACACCGGGCTGATCCAGGCAATTGCCGACGAACGGACGCCAGTCTATGCCGACATGATGGCGCACATGTCGCTCTGGGAAGGAATCAAGAGCGCCGGCGCCAGGGCGATCACTGTCTTCCACAACGACCCCGAACACCTGGAGCGGCAGATTCTGCGCCACGGTCCGGGAATCGTGGTGGTGGACGCGATCTACAGCACCACCGGCAGCCTCGCGCCGCTGCGGGAAATCGTGGCGATCTGCGAGGCGCAGGGCTGCGTGCTGGTGGCCGACGAATCCCATTCGCTGGGCACGCATGGCCCGAACGGCGAAGGCCTGGTCGTCGAACTGGGACTGGCGGAGCGCGTGCATTTCCGCACCGCCAGCCTGGCCAAGGCCTTTGCCGGGCGGGCGGGCTTCATTACCTGCTCGAAACGCTTCAACGAGTACTTCAAATTCGAATCGAACCCTGCGATCTTCAGTTCCACACTGCTGCCGCACGAGGTGCAGGGGTTGGCAGCAACGCTTGGCGTTGTCAAGCGCGAGGGCTGGCGGCGGGAAAAGCTGCGCGCCAACGCGGCGCTCCTGCGCGCCCATCTCGATGAACTGGGATACAACCTGAACGATAGTCAGTCACAGATCGTCTCGCTCGAATCGGGCACCGAGCAGCAAACCATCGTGCTGCGCGAGGCGCTGGAATCGCGCGGCATATTCGGCTCGATCTTCTGTGCCCCGGCCACACCGCGAAACCGGTCGCTGATGCGCTTTTCGGTCAATGCTGCACTGACCGACGCCGAACTGGAACGCATCGTCGCCGTCTGCCGCGAAATTCGCGACGAGGTCGACCTCGCGTCCTGGCCATCGACGCGGCGCAAGCTGCGCGGCAAGAGCCAACCCGCGACCGCGGCGAAGGGCCGCATGAAGCTTGCGCCAGGGCAGGTTGCTGCAGCTTGATCGCAGAGGCGGGTCGGGGGATTACGCGGTACTGGCCCTCCCCTGCCGTGCCTCGCGGTCGAGGCGGTCGAGGTACTCGCTGTAGGGATAGACGTACTTGAGGTTGAAGGCGTCGGGATTCGTGACCACGGAGTAAAGGTAATGGTCCCTGCCGCGAAATTCCGTCGCCGGATGCAGGCAGGCCTGCCAGTCTTCATAGATCGGCGAGTAGTTCCCGGCGGTTTTCCAGAAGTAGGGCAGCGACCGGCCGCTGCGCAGTTGTTCCAGCAGGCCTTCGGGGGCTGCCTGGTCGTAGGCGATTTCGTAATGCCCCTGCATCATCGCCTCCGTTTGCACGATCAGCAGGTGGGCCGTGCCGCCGGCGTCCAGCATCAGGATTCCGTCCGGCGCGCAGGACAGGTAGTACTCGACGATGCCGAGCCGTTCGCGGATTTCCTCGAAGCGCTGGGCGAATTCGGGATCGCCGAGGAACAGGTGCGAGCCGACGGCAAGTGCTTCGGACAACATGTGCTCGATCTGGTCGAAGTGCTCCTGCTGCAGTTCCGCAATCGTGCGATTGAGCACGGCCATGACGTCGTCGTTCTGCTTGCGGATGAAGCGGTCGATGGTCTTTTCGTTGAAGGCGCGCACGGCGACCTGCTCGTCGGCCTTGCCGGTCAGCAGAATCTTCTTGATGGCCGGATTCTTCAGGCTGCGACAGAATTCGAGTCCGTCGATCTCGGGCATGTCGTAATCCACCACCACCACCGATACCTGTTCGAAGCGGTGCTCGTTATGCACTTCGCGGTGAATCATGTCGAGGCTGACATCGATGACGTGGCGCGTGTAGCTAGCGTCGCCGCGATGGCGATACAGCGAAAAGAAGCGCTCGACCATGGGCGGCACCGAGCTGGCGGCATTCAACGCGACCAAGGCGGAAAACGGCGAGTGGAACAGGCGGAAGGCCAGTTGCGAATCCAGTTGCAGGCTCAGGTTGGCGAGAAACTGTGGACTGTCGTCGACGAAGGCGACCGTGGTCGGGAAGTGGAAGGGGTGGATCGCATAGGATTTCATGGCTTTGGGAATGTCAGGACGAATTCGGAGGATTCACCGTGGACGGAGCTGCACTCGATAGTACCGCCGAACGAACCCATCACGTCGCGGCAGAAGGCGAGGCCGATCCCGGCGCCGAGCACACTGTCGCTGTCGCCGACGGAGGTATAGAAGCGCCTGAAGATATGCGGCAGGGTCTCCGGGGGAATGCCGCCGCCGGTGTCGCGCACGATCAGGCGGTTGGCATCGGGCGATGCCTCGGTGCGGATCATGATCTCGCCCTTTCCCGCCTTGCCGATATGGCGCAAGGCGTTCTTGACGAGATTGAACAGCACATGGACCATCAGCAGTTCGACGCCGCGAAATTCGAAGTCCGCGCCGGGTTGCCATGACACCAGTGTGCGTTCGTCCTCGGAAAACGGATAGCGCGCCAAGGCGATCTCGATGCAGCGGGACATGGAGCAGAGCACCGATTCCTGTGTCACTGCGCCTGTTGCCCTGGCATTGACCAGTAGCATGTCGATGATGGCGTTGGAGTGATATGCCTCGGCGTCGATGCGCTCAAGTACGCCCTTGAGTGCATCAAGGTGCGCAGCGCGTATGGCAGTGACCGGCAGTCCGTGCTGCTGCGCCAGTTGATGGGATTCGATCAGCGTCGGCAGGTAACGGGCCAGGCCGGAGGCCCCGGCGCGGATGCCCAGCAGAGGGGTACGCAGTTCGTGGGCGATGCTTCCTGCCGTCGCCAGCATTGCCCGTTCCTGTTCGATGCGGATGCGTTCGCTGTCGTAGTTCGAAACGGCACCCAGGGCCACGGCGAACAGGGCGATCGCCACATAATCGTAGCGTTCGAAGGTGACCAGCGAGGCGTCGCTGGTCAGGGCGATGGCGACTATGGCCAGCCCGCTGCCGAGCACGAAGTGCGCGATCAGGGTGACCCAGTCGAGCAGCAGGATCATTACGAAAACTGCCACCAGGGCCGATCCGATCCAGACGTCCGTGCCGTTATTCTTCAGCAGCATGAAGGTGAAGAAGAATGGCAGGGAGTAGAGCAGGGAGAAATACCAATAGTGCGGCAGGTAGGGCTTCAGCCGGTCGGGCCAGCGATTGCTGTACAGGATCGGGATGAACAGGGCGGCGCCGAACAACCGCATGGTCAGGTTTTCGTAGGGCTGCGGGTAGGCGCTGTGCCAGACCCAGTAGTAGAACGGAAAGGCGATGATGGCGATGATGGAAAATACATGGAGCCGACGCTGAAAATACTCGACATTGCGCAAGGCCGGCTCGAACAGCCGCGCGGCCGCTTGCCTCAGGCTGGAACTGGTCAGCTTCATCGGACGTTCATCGCGACCGGTGCGCATTCGCGGCCAGGAGGCGATTGTCCGGTACTTGTCGGCGGGATAGGGGTTTTCATGGGGGCGGCGCTTTGCGGCCATGATAGCGAAGATCGCTCTCGGCCATAACTGTCAGAGTTGACAGGTAGATAGCATCCGGCTACAAGTGAAAGCACCAGTCATGAGCTGGGAACCCGGACGAGCTTTGCTCAATGACCGATCAGAATTCCATTGCTTCGCACAGTGAATCGCCGACCCTGCTGTTTGCCAACAGCGCGCAGCGGGATTTTTTCCGGGGAGCGGTGCTCGGCGCCCGCAGCCTCGGTTTCGAGCACAGCGCCTACCTGATCGGCGTTCCGGGGCGGGGCGTCGGCTGGCGCTTCGTGAT
Organism: Sulfuritalea sp.; assembly: GCF_031426875.1. Classification (NCBI taxonomy): domain Bacteria; kingdom Pseudomonadati; phylum Pseudomonadota; class Betaproteobacteria; order Nitrosomonadales; family Sterolibacteriaceae; genus Sulfuritalea; species Sulfuritalea sp. The sequence goes on along the minus strand of NZ_JASJPC010000033.1, from coordinate 179,221 downwards.
GACCAGCAATTTTCCCCGACCCTGGCAGGAGCGCTACCTCAAGCACGGCTACCATGCGATCGACCCGACCATAGAACATGCCAAGACCAGCGTTCTGCCCTTGATCTGGTCCAGCGCGCTGTTCGATCAGGCGCTTGCCAGGGATGCCAGGGAACTCGGCTTCAACCACGGCTGGACGCAGCCGCTGCGGGCTTCAAATGGAAAATTCGGTGCGCTGACGCTGGCCCGCAGCCAGGGAGCCATCAGTGCCGACGAACTGGAGGCAAAGCTGCCGATGATGCAGTGGCTGGCACAGGTGGTTCATGCCAGGTTGTTTCGCGAGTTCCTCGCCCGTCAGCGGAACGAAAGCAGCACCCGGCTCAGCGAGCGCGAGCTCGAGGTTCTGCGCTTGGCTTCCGAAGGCGGCACCGCAGGCGATATCGCGGAGCTGACGGGTGTTGGCGAACGCACCGTCAACTTTCACATCGCCAACATCATCAGCAAGCTCGGGGCGACCAACAAGACGCATGCCGTGACCCTGGCGATGCGCCTGGGCCTGCTCGACTAGCGCTTGTGAATCTCGCCTAGGAACTTGCTGCGCGGCGTAAATCTGCTGCGCGTGCCGGGGCGGATGGCCTTGTGGGGCCGACTTCAGCCGGCCAGCGGTGGATGGCTTTGTAGGGCCGACTTCAGTCGGCCAGGGGTGGATGGCGTTGTAGGGCCGGCTTCAGCCGGCCAAGGGTGGATGGCGGACTGAAGTCCGCCCTACGTCCGCCCTACGTCCGCCCGGTCCCACCCTGCAACTGACGTCGTGCGGAGCTTGTTCGTCTACAAGGCATGAACGCGGTCGCCGCGGGCGAAGCCGAGCAGCGGTGCCGGCATGCCGCGCCCGAGGGCGATGACCTTGAACAGCTCGCCCATCTCGTTGGGCGAGAGCAGCACATTCACGGCGCCGCGCGCGCGCAGGTCGGCGGCATTTGTGTCCGCGGACGCCGTGTCGCCAGCGCCAACTCTCTGGCCCAGCATCAATTCGCCGATGCCACAGTTGAGCAGGAAGTTGGCCTGGCTGACATAGCCCAGCACCTCCAGCCCGGCATCGAAGCCGGCCTCGGCCACTGCGGTGAAATCGACATGCGAGGTGATGTCGGACAGGCCGGGAAACCAGAACGGGTCTTCATGCACCCGATGCCGGTAATGGCAGCGCAGGCTGCCGCCGTCGCGCTGCGGATGGTAGAGCTCGTGGCGCGGCAGGCCGTAGTCGATCAGCAGCAGGGCGCCCCGGTCCAGGCGCCGCGCCAGCTCGGAAACCCAGGAGCGCGCCGCGAGGCTGATCTCGCCGCGATAGGGCGGGCTCACCTGCAGCGCCTGCGCCGCTTCCAGCAGCGCGCCGCTGGCGGGACGCTCGGCCACCACCAGGCGGCCGTCCGCGATGCCGATGCCGCCTTCCAGTACGGCCGGCTCACTCTCCTTCCCCACCTCAGCGCTCCAGCGCAAGGCATGGGTCGGCATCGCGTCGAGCAGTTCGTTGCCGATCAGGCAGCCGGAAAAACGCTGCGGCAATTGGTCCAGCCATTCGACGCGATCGGCATATTCCGGCGCATGGTCGGCCAGCGTCGCCTGCTGGCGTGCGCGCAGTTCGCCCGACAGTTCCAGTATCTGGTAGCGCTCGGGCAGGCAACCCAGTGCGGCCAGTGCCGGCAAGAGGTCAGCCGCCAGCCGGCCGCTGCCGGCGCCGGCTTCGATCAGCCGCGGGCTGGAGGCGGCGAGGATCTGCGCCACCTGGCGCGCCAGCGCCTGGCCGAACAGCGGCGTCAGTTCCGGCGCGGTGAGGAAGTCGCCTTCCACGCCGAACTTGCGCGAGCCGCCGGCGTAATAGCCGAGTCCCGGCGCGTAGAGCGCCAGCTCCATGTAACGGGCGAAGGAGATCCAGCCGCCGCGGACGGCAATCTCGGCGGCGATGATGTCCGTCAGCGCTGCGCTGGCGGCGCGCGCATCGGCCGAGGGCGCGGGCAGTTCGGTCTGCTGCAAATTCATGGCGGGGAGATGGCGGCGACCAGCTCCGCCATGGACAGGGCGTCCGCCGTGCCCTGCCGGCGCAGGCCGGCGACCACGCCGGCGCGGTTCGCGGCCGGTTGGTTCTGGCTGATCTTCCACTTGCCGACAAGGCTGGTGATGACGATCTCGATGCCGACGATGGCCGTCAGCATCTTGTCGATGTAGTCGGGCGGCGCGTCGGCGATCTGCCAGGGTTCGGCGAAGCCTGCTTCGTGCTCGGCGACCAGGGCTTCCAATTGCCGGCGCAGCCAGGCCGCATCGTCGATCGCGCGCAGCGTGCCGCGGGCATGGACCACCACGTAATTCCAGGTCGGCACGGCCTTGCCATGCTCGCGCTTGCTCGGGTACCACGACGGCGTCACGTAGGCCTGCGGACCGTGGAAGATCGCCAGCACCTCGCTGTCCGCCGCCTGTTGCCACAGGGGGTTGGCGCGCGCGACGTGGCCGTGCAGTGCGCCGCACGGACCGACTTCGGGCTCAAGGTGCAGCGGCAGGTGGTCCGCCGCCAGGCCGTCCGCGCCCTGCGTCACCAGCGTGGCGAAGGGCTGCGCGCGCAGCAGTTGGTGCAGCACTTCGCTGCGGCTTTCCTCGAAATGGGCGGGCAGGTACATGCGGCAGGATCGCTTCAGATCAGCGCGCCGCGGTTCTCGCCGCGTTCATAGACGATGTTGGCGCGGCCCACCAGCAGCGTGTCGAGCGGGCCGATCTGGTCCACCTCCTTGTTGGCATAGGGCAGCTTGTGCAGCACATAGCGCAGGGCATTCAGGCGCGCGCGCTTCTTGCAGTCGGACTTGATCACGGTCCATGGCGCGTCGGCCGTGTCGGTGTGGAAGAACATCGCTTCCTTGGCCTTGGTGTAGTCGTCCCATTTGTCGAGCGAGGCGAGGTCGATCGGCGACAGCTTCCACTGCTTGAGCGGATGGGTTTCGCGTTCCTGGAAACGGCGGCGCTGCTCGGGCCGCGACACCGAGAACCAGAACTTGATCAGATGCACGCCGCTCCTGACCAGGGTGCGCTCGAACTCCGGCGTCTGGCGCATGAACTCTTCATATTCGGTGTCGCTGCAGAAGCCCATCACGCGTTCGACGCCGGCGCGGTTGTACCAGGAGCGGTCGAACATCGCGATCTCGCCGGCGGTCGGCAGGTGCTGCACGTAGCGTTGAAAGTACCATTGGCCGCGCTCGGTCTCGGAGGGCTTTTCCAGCGCCACGACATGCGCGCCGCGCGGATTCAGGTGTTCCATGAAGCGCTTGATGGTGCCGCCCTTGCCCGCCGCGTCGCGGCCCTCGAAGAGGACCACGACCTTCTGCCCGGTTTCCTTGACCCAGGCCTGCAGCTTGAGCAGCTCGACCTGCAGATGATATTTCTGCTTCTCGTAGTTCTTGCGCGTCATCAGGTGGCGGTAGGGGTAGCCGCCTTCGCGCCAGTCCGGCGCCAGCTCGTCGTCCGGATGTTCGGTGGCCGCGACTTCGCGCTGCAGCAGGGCGTCCTTGAGCGCCTCGACGTCGTCGGGCGCGGCGCCTGCGACCACCGCCTTGAGCGCCTTCGCCAGCTTTGCGCCTTCGCCGGGCCTGGCGTGGGCGACGATGTCGTGGATGGCTTCGATTTTCGAATCGCGCGCGGCGTCGCTGCGATCCTTGACGACGAAGGAGGCGATACCCTTGGCCGTGCGCGACGGCGTGATGTCACCGGACGACGGGCGGCGCGGCGCGGGCGCCGTCTTCCGTGCCGGCTTGGTCGGTTTCGGTGGCGCCTTGCGCGCTGCCGCCTTCGGCTTGGCTGCCGCCGCTATCGGTTTGCGTGGGGTGGATGCCATTCAGTTCTCCTGATTGCCGTCGAGCTGTTCCTGTATTTCCAGCCAGCGTGATTCTGCCGTCTCGATATTCTGTGTCAATAGATTTTGCCGCAGGGTCAGGTCGTCGAGCAGGTGGCTGTCGGCGCCGGCGTAGAGCGTGGGCTCGGCAAGCCGGGTTTCCAGCAGCTTGAGTTCGCTCTGCCAGCCGGCGAGCTGCTGTTCCAGCTTTTCGGCTTCCTTCTGCAGCGGTCGCCTTGCGGCGAGATTTGCCGACGCGCTCATGCCCACCTTGGCGGCCGCGGCCTTGCGCTTTTCCTCCGCGGCGGCGCTTTCCCGGCGCTGTTGGCTCTTTTCTCGCTCGGCGGATTTCTCGGCGGCGCGCGACTGGTTGAGCCAGTCGGCATAGTCGTCGAGGTCGCCGTCGAACGGCGTCACCTTGCCGTCGGCCACCAGCCACAGTTCGTCGCAGGTCGCGCGCAGCAGATGGCGGTCGTGCGAGACCAGCACCATGCCGGCTTCGGTTTCCTGCAGCGCGATGGTCAAGGCCTCGCGCATTTCGAGGTCGAGATGGTTGGTCGGTTCGTCCATCAGCAGCAGGTTGGGCGCCGTGCGGATCATCAGCGCCAGCGCCAGGCGCGTCTTCTCGCCGCCGGAAAAGCGGCCGCAGGGGGCGTCGACCATGTCGCCGCGGAAATCGAAGCCGCCGAGGTAGCTGCGCAAGTCCTGCTCGCGGGTGCGCGGCTCCTGCTTGATCATGTGCCACAGCGGCGATTCGGCTGGGCGCAATTGTTCGAGCTGGTGCTGGGCGAAGTAACCGAGCTTGAGGTTGCGGCCTTCTTCCCTGACACCGGCCAGCGGCTGCAGTTCGCCGGCCAGCAGTTTCATCAGCGTGGACTTGCCGGCGCCGTTGCGCCCGAGCAGGCCGATGCGGCTGTCGGGACGCAGCGTGAAGCGGAGCTTGTCGAAGATCGCCGTATCGCCATAACCAACTCTTGCGTCATCGACCAGCAGCAGCGGGTCAGAGAAACCGCTCGGTTCGGGAAAGCTGAAGGAGAACGGCGTGTCGATGTGGGCGGCGACGATGTCGCCCATCTTCGCCAGCATCTTGATCCGGCTCTGCGCCTGGCGCGCCTTGGAGGCCTTGGCGCGGAAGCGGTCGATGTAGCTTTGTAGGTGCGCCGCCTCGCGCTTCTGCTTGGCCGCCAGCGCCATGTCGTTGGCCAGGCGCTCGGCGCGGGCGCGTTCGCAGGCCGAGTAGTTGCCGGTGAACAACTGCATCTTGCCGGCCTCGATGGCGAGGATGTGGCTGGTGATGACATCGAGGAAATCGCGGTCATGCGAGATCAATATCAGCGTGCCGGGATAGCTCTTCAGCCAGTCCTCGAGCCAGATGATGGCGTCCAGATCGAGGTGGTTGGTCGGCTCGTCGAGCAGCAATAGATCCGAGCGGCACATCAGGGCCCGCGCCAGGTTCAGGCGCACGCGCCAGCCGCCGGAAAACTCGGCCACCGGGCGCTGGAAATCCTCATCCGAGAAACCCAGGCCGTGCATCAGGGCCGCTGCGCGCGCCGGTGCGGCATAGCCGTCGATCTCGCCGAGGCGCGAATGCAAGAGGCCGATCTGCTCGCCGGCGTGATGGTCGTCGGGGTGCTCTTCGGCGGCGACCAGATCGCGCTCGATCTGGCGCAGTTCGACGTCGCCGTCGAGCACGAAATCCAGCGCCGCGTCGGGCAGCGCCGGCGTGTCCTGGGCGACGTGGGCCAGCACCCAGCCCGGCGGTCGTTCGAGGTCGCCGCGGTCGGCGTGCAGTTCGCCGCGCAAGAGGCCGAGGAAGGACGACTTGCCGCAGCCGTTGGCGCCGGTGAGGCCGATCTTCCAACCCGGATGCAGTTGCAGCGAAGCGCCGGTGACGAGTGCCTCGCCGTTGCGTGAAAAACCCAGATCGCGGAGAAGAATCATAGTAGTCGTATCGGTGAGGCGTTTTCGGAGTGGTAGCCCGCGCGGCCATCGTAGCAGGCGGCAATGCGGGCCATGTCGGCGGCTTCGTTGCCGGAGAGACGCAGGCTGGACACCAGGCCGATTTCGCGCCGCGGATAGTCGACCATGCCGACCAGTACCGGCACCTCGGCCGCCATGGCAATGCGGTAGAAGCCGGATTTCCATCCGGCCTGCAGGCGGCGCGTGCCTTCCGTGGCGATCAGCAGCAGGAAGCGTTCGCGGCGGCGGAACTCGCCGACCATGCGTTCGACGAAGCCGGTGCGCTCGCGCCGATTCACCGGAATGCCGCCCAGCGCCCGCATCAGCGGGCCGCCGCCGTGACGAAACAGCGTGTCCTTGCCGACCCAGCGCGCGTCGAGGTCCAGCGCGGCGATGGCCAGGAGGCCGATCGGGAAATCCCAGTTCGAGGTGTGCGGATAGCCGATCACCACGGCCCTGGCCGGGCGTTGCGGCAGGTCGATCAGCTTCCAGCCCAGCAGCGTGAGCATCAGGCGGGCCGCGCCGCGCAGGAACTTCATCGGGCGCCGATCGCCAGCCGGAAGCGCTTGCGCCCCGGCAAGCGGTAGGTTTCGAAATCCTTACGGTCGAGGGTCCATACGGTGTGTATGCCGGTGCGCATCGCGGCGACCACCAGCGAGGCGTCGGCCAGATCCATCGGCCGGTCGGCATATTTCTCGATCCAGTCGATGGCGCGCACCAGTTCGTCGCGACCCAGCGGCAGCAGTTCCAGGCCGCCCTTGTCGATCCAGCGATACAGCGGCAGCGTAGCTGCGACCGAGGGCGCGAGATGCGAGAACTCGGTGAGCACGGCCCAGGTGGTTAGCAGCCGACCGCGATACGCGGTGAGGAAGGCCTTGCATTGTTCGTGGGCGTTGTCGCGCCTGTCCGCCAGCGCGACCAGCGGACCGGTGTCGACCAGAATTGAGCTCACCGTCCGTGTTTCTTGCGGATAGCGGCGACGACCCGCCCCTTGGTTCCCGCCGCCGATGATTTGCCGCGGCTGTCCACGCAACCAATGAAGCCGGCTTCCTGCGCCAGCTCGTAAGGCGTGCGCTCGGTGTCGGTGCCCATGAAGCGCTGTTCCAGCAATTCGACGATCACCTCCGACTTGGTGCGCCGGGTTTCGACGCAATACGTCGCCAGCGCCTGTTCAACGCGCAGCGGAAGGCGAACGGTGGTGGTCATGATGATGGTTCCTGGAAACGTGGTGTATTAACTGTAATACAAGCCGCACCTTGCCGCAAGCGGGCGATTCAATTCATCTTCCGCAGATGACGCAGATTTTCACAGATGAACACCATTGAATCCATCTGCGTAATCTGCGAAATCTGCGGATCAAAGCCGTTCTGCCTTCAGCCCAGCCCCTGGAAGGCCAGATATTCCTCGTAGCTGCCACGGTAGTCGATCAGGGTCCGGTCCGGCTTGATGTCGATGATGCGGGTCGCTAGCGAGGAGACGAATTCGCGGTCGTGGGAGACGAAGATCAGCGTGCCCGTGTATTTTTCCAGCGCGCTGTTGAGCGACTCGATGGATTCCATGTCGAGGTGGTTGGTCGGTTCGTCCATCAGCAGCACATTGTTCCGCAACAGCATCAGCTTGCCGAACAGCATGCGGCCCTGCTCGCCGCCGGAAATCACGTTGACCGGTTTCTTCGCCTCGTCGCCGGAGAACAGCAGCCGGCCCAGGGTGCCGCGCACCAGGGTCTCGACGTCGCCGCCCTCGTAGCCGCCGGCGCGCACCCACTGCACGATCCATTCGGTGAGCGGCGTCTTGTCGGCGAACTCGGCGGCGTGGTCCTGGGCGAAAACGCCGGGACGCGCCTTCTCCGCCCACTTGATCTTGCCGCCCAGGGGCGTCAGGCCGCCGAGCTTTTCGCCGGCCAGCAGGCGCAGCAGCGTGGTTTTGCCGACACCGTTCTCGCCGATGATGGCGACCTTGTCGCCGGCCTCGATGCTCATCGACAGCGACTTGATGATCGGCACCTTGGGTTCGTAGCCGAAACCGAGGTTCTCGATTTCGCAAGCCAGGCGGTGCAGCTTTTCCTTCTCGTCGAAATCGAAGCGGATCCACGGGTACTGGCGCGACGAGGGCTTGATGTCTTCGGGGCGGATCTTCTCGATCAGCTTGAGGCGGCTGGTGGCCTGGCGCGCCTTGGACTTGTTGGCCGAGAAGCGGCGCACGAAGCCCTGCAGGTCGGCGACGCGCTCCTTGGCCTTGGCGTTGGCCGAGACCTGGCGCTCGCGGGCGACGGTGCTGGCTTCCATGAAGTCGTCGTAATTGCCGCCGTAGACCTTGATCGTGCCGTAGTCCAGGTCGGCCATGTGGGTGCACACCTGGTTCAGGAAGTGCCGGTCGTGCGAGATGATGATCATGGTGCTCTCGCGCTCGTTGAGGATGTCCTCCAGCCAGCGGATGGTGTTGATGTCGAGGTTGTTGGTCGGCTCGTCGAGCAGCAGGATGTCCGGGTTGGCGAACAGCGCCTGGACCAGCAGCACGCGCAGCTTCCAGCCCGGCGCCACTTCGCTCATGGGGCCGGTGTGCTTTTCGATCGGGATGCCGGCGCCCAGCAGCAGTTCGCCGGCGCGCGACTCCGCGGTGTAGCCGTCATACTCGGCGAAGTGCGATTCCAGTTCCGCGGCGCGCATGTAGTCGTCCTCGGACGCCTCGGGGTTGGCGTAGATCGCGTCGCGCTCGGACATGCAGGCCCACATCTCGGCGTGGCCCATCATCACCACGTCGAGCACCCGCATTTCCTCGTAGGCGAACTGGTCCTGCTTCAGGTAGGCCATGCGCTCGCCCGGATCGAGCGAGACGTTGCCAGCCGAGGATTCCAGCGCGCCGGCCAGAATCTTCATGAAGGTGGTCTTGCCCGAGCCGTTGGCGCCGATCAGGCCGTAGCGATTGCCTTCGCCGAACTTGACCGAGACGTTCTCGAAAAGCGGCTTGGCGCCGAACTGGATGGTGACGTTTGATGCGACGAGCATGAGAGTGCAACCGGTTGATGCGCCGGGGAAATTCGGCGAGGGCCGTATTCTATCGCGGTCGGCCCCCCGGCCTCCCATTCGGGTCTATGCAGCGCAGCACATATTTGCTGCTGCGTCCCGATATGAAACTATTCCCCAACAAATTGTTGGATGTCAATCAGTTGCAGCCGGAACCCGGCGGCGGGAGGAAGACCACGTGAAGACAATTCTCAGACTTTCGGTGAACGGCAAGCCGCGCGAAGATGCGGTCGCCGACAACACCCTGTTGATCGATTACCTGCGCGATGCGCTGGGCCTGACCGGCACCAAGCAGGGTTGCGACGGCGGCGAATGCGGCGCCTGCACGGTGCTGGTGGATGGCCAGCCGCGCCTGGCTTGCAGCACGCTGGCGCGCAGCGTCGCCGGCTGCGCCATCGAAACCATCGAAGGCCTCAGCCACGAGGGCAATCTGTCGCGGCTGCAGCGTGCTTTCCACGAACATCTGGGCAGCCAGTGCGGTTTTTGCACGCCGGGCATGGTCATGGCCGCCGAAGCCCTGCTGCGCAGCAATCCGCAGCCGGATCGGGAGCAGATTCGCGCGGCGCTGGCGGGCAATCTCTGTCGCTGTACCGGCTACGTCAAGATCGTCGATTCGGTCGAGGCCGCCTGCGGCAGGGAGCACGCGCTATGAACGCGCCCGATCGCAAGCTGAAGCTGACGCCGGCGGCGAAGAAATCCGGGCGCGGCGTCGGCGCCCGCCTGCCCTTCGTCGATGGCGTCGAGAAGGTCACCGGCACGGCGCGCTACACGGCCGACCTGACGGCCAACGGTGCGCTGGTGGGCAAGATCCTGCGCAGCCCCTATGCCCACGCCGAGCTGCTGGAAGTCGATATCAGCGAAGCGCTGAAGCTGCCCGGCGTCCGCGCCATCGTCACCGGGGCGGACTGCGACGTTCCCTACGGCGTGATCCCGATCGCGCAAAACGAGTTTCCGTTGGCGCGCGGACGCATCCGCTACGTCGGCGAACCGATCGCCGCGGTGGCCGCGGTCGATGAGGTCACCGCAAACCTGGCGTTGTCGCGCATTCGCCTGCGCGTGCGCGAGCTGCCGGCCTACTTCAACGCGGTCGATGCGCGTGCCGCCGACGCGGTGCTGCTGCACGAGAACAAGCCGGGCAACATCGAGCGCGCGGTACATAACGAATTCGGCGACACCGCCGCGGGCTTCGCCGTCGCCGACCTGGTGCGCGAGGAAAACTACGACTGCGCCGAGGTCCATCACGCCATGATGGAACCCAATGCGGCGCTGGCCACCTACGAGCCCGAGCGCGGCCATCTAACGCTGTGGTCGGTGACGCAGGTGCCCTACTACGTGCATCTGACGCTGGCGCAATGCCTGAAGATGGAGGCGGCCCATATCCGCGTCATCAAACCCTTCGTCGGCGGCGGTTTCGGCCACCGTGTCGAGCCGCTCAATTTCGAAGTCATCGTCGCCCTGCTGGCGCGCGCCGCGCGCGGCACGGTGCGCCTGCTGATGACGCGCGAAGAGGCCTTCCTGACCCATCGCGGCCGGCCCGAAACGCAGATCCGGATCAAGCTCGGCCTGAAGCGTGATGGCCGCATGACCGCCTGCCAGGCGGAAGTGGTGCAGCGCGGCGGCGCCTACGGCGGCTATGGTCTGGTAACGATCCTGTATTCCGGCGCCCTGCTCAACGGCCTCTACGAACTGCCGGCGGTGAAGTACGACGGTTACCGCGTCTACTCGAATACGCCGCCCTGCGGCGCGATGCGCGGCCACGGCACGGTCAATATCCGCTTCGCCTTCGAGTCCTTGCTCGACACCATGGCCGCCGAACTCGGCCTCGACTCGATTGAAATTCGCAGGCGCAACTTGCTACGGGCGCCGACTGAAACCATCAACGGCCTCAAAGTGATGTCCTACGGCCTGGGCGACTGCCTCGACTGGGTCGAGCGCGCCAGCGGCTGGAAGGAGCGCAAGGGCAAGTTTGGCCAGACCGGCAGCACCGGCAAGGGGCTGGGCATGGCCTGCTCGCACTTCGTCAGCGGCTCGGCAAAGCCCGTGCATTTCACCGGCCAGCCTCACGCAACGATTGCCCTGCGCCTGGATTTCGATGGCGGCGTCACGATCCTGACCGGCGCCGCCGACATCGGCCAGGGCTCCTCGACCATCATTACGCAGATCGTCACCGAAGTGCTCGGCGTCGATTACCGCCGCCTGCGGCTGATCGCCAACGATTCGGCGCTGACGCCGAAGGACAACGGCTCGTATTCGTCGCGCGTCACCTTCATGGTCGGCAATGCCGCCGCCGACGCCGCGCAGAATCTGAAAAAGCTGCTGGTGGCCGCCGCCGCGCGGCGCCTGAAAGTTACCGAAGCCGAAGTCGAATGGCATGGCGAAGGCGCGGCCGTGGCGGCAGACCCCGACCGCCATATTCCTTTCGAGGACATCGCCGAAGAAGCCCTGGTCGGCGTCGGCATGCTGACCGTGAATGGCACCTTCACCTGCCCCGTCGAGTTCCAGGGCGGCAAGCAGCGCGGCGGTGCGGTGGGCTCGACCATGGGCTTCTCTTACGCCGCGCAGGCGGTCGAGGTCAGCGTCGATCTCGATCTTGGCAAGATCACCATCGACAAGGTCTGGTGCGCGATCGACTGCGGCTTCGCGATCAACCCGATGTCGGTCGAGGGCCAGGTGCAAGGCGCGATCTGGATGGGCATGGGACAGGCCATGTCCGAGGAAACGGTGTACGAGAACGGCCGCCACAAGGCCGCCAATTTCATGGACTACGGCGTGCCGACCATCATCGATTCGCCCGAAATCGAAGTGCATATCGTCGAAAGCATGGACCCCAACGGTCCCTTCGGCGCCAAGGAGGCCAGCGAAGGCCCATTGTCCGGCTTCATGTCGGCGCTGGCGGCGGCGGTCGAGGAGGCTACCGGCCACCGTTTCAGGATGCTGCCGATCACACCCGAGAAAATCTTTGCCGTGCGCCAGGAGCAGATCGCTGCCGCCGTTGCCAATGAGGTAAGCAAGTGAACTCCCTGCCCGAATTCAACTACCTGCGTCCGGCCACGGCCGCCGATGCGGTGCGTATGCATGCCGCCAACCCGGCCAGCCACTACATCGCCGGCGGCACCGACCTGATGCCCAACATCAGGCGCGGCCTGGTCACCATCGGTGCCGCCATTGACCTCGGCGCCATCACGGAACTGGCCGATATCGTCGAGCAGGCGGATACGTTGCGCATCGGCAGCGGCGTCACGCTGGCGCGTATCGCCGCGCATCCCGCGGTGCAGGCGCGTCTGCCGGCAATTGCGCAAGGCGCGCTGAGTGTCGCCGGACCGACCCACCGCGCCGGTGCCACGTTGGGCGGCAACCTCTGTCTCGACACCCGCTGCAACTACTACAACCAGAGCGAAGCCTGGCGCGCGGGCAACAACTACTGCATGAAGCGGGACGGCGAAGGCTGCCGCGTCGCCAAGAAATCCAAGCGTTGCTATGCCGCCTTCTGCGGCGACGTGGCGCCGGCGCTGATCGCGCTGGGGGCGGAGGTCGAGATCCTAGGTGCGGAAGGCGTGCGGCGGCAGACGCTGCCCGAGCTTTACCGCGACGACGGCATGAAATGGCTGACGCTGGCGTCCGGCGAATTGCTGCTCGCAGTACGGGTACCGCTCGACGACGCCTGGGTCAGCGCCTACGAAAAGGTGCGCATGCGCGGCGCCATCGACTTCCCGCTGGCCGGCGTTGCCGTCGCGCTGCGGCGCGAGAAGGGCGTGTTGACCGGGCTGCGCATCGCCTGTACTGGCGTCGCCTCGCAGCCGCTGGCGATCGACGGCCTCGATGCGGTGCTCGGCAAGCCGCTCGACGACGCGTCGCTGGCGCTCATTTCGGAGCAGGCCGATCTCGCCAACCGGTCGATGAAGACCACGCTGGTCGACGTGCTCTACCGCCGCGGCGTCAGCTTGGTGCTGGCCAAACGCCTGACACAGCGGCTCTGGGACGCGGCGGCCTGATTTCCCCAGGCGCCACGCCGGCAGAAGTTGGCGCTGGCGCTACGGCGAATTCAGCCGATGACAACCCGGACGACCATTCTCCGGTACTCGGGCCCGAGTCGACTATGTCTCCGGCTTGGGCAGGGAATTCGCTGCGGAACATATCGCGGCCCATTCTTGGTCCGCGAACACTCGCTACCGGGTGTGAAACGCCTTGCCCTCTGGGCCTTCGAGCGAGAAGGTTCCGCCGGCGCCCCCGATCACGTCGATGATGAACTGGGTATGCCTCCAGTATTCATACTGCGACTTGCCGATGTAGAAGGGGCAACCGCCGAAGTCGCCGAGATACTCGTCCCCCGCGCCGATGGTCAGCTCGTCCGGCAGGTAGCAGTTGGCGGCGCTGTTGTCGCAGCAGCCGCCGGACTGGTGGAACATCGGCGGCCCGTGTTTCTGCTTGAGGAACTCGATGAGTTCGATGGCCGCTGCGGTGGCGATGACTTTTTCAACCAAGTCTTCTCCGCAAGTAAAAGGGGGCGCCAATGAAAAACTTGTACGCAGACATGTTGAAACCGATGGATGTAGGAGCGAGCTTGCTCGCGACAACGGCTTATCGCGAGCAAGCTCGCTCCTACGGGGGATGCGCCTTTTCCGTGCTGATTGACTACTAGCTGCCCCCAGGGTGGCACTCGCCGAACAGCGAGCTCAGGATCAGAAGAAGCCGAGTTTCTGCTCGCTATAGCTGACCAGCAGGTTCTTGGTCTGCTGGTAGTTGTCGAGCGCCGCCTTGTGGTTTTCGCGGCCGATGCCGGATTCCTTGTAGCCGCCGAAGTTGGCGTGGGCCGGGTAGGCGTGGTAGCAGTTGGTCCACACGCGGCCGGCCTTGATGGCGCGGCCCATGCGGTAGGCGACGTTGCCGTTGCGGCTCCAGACGCCGGCGCCGAGGCCGTAGAGCGTGTCGTTGGCGATGGCCAGGGCGTCGGCTTCGTCCTTGAAGGTGGTCACGGCCAGCACCGGGCCGAAGATTTCTTCCTGGAAGATGCGCATTTTGTTGTGGCCCTTGAACACCGTCGGCTGCACGTAATAGCCGTCGCCCAGTTCGCCGGCGACGTGCGCCTGACCGCCGCCGATCAGCACTTGGGCGCCTTCCTGCTTGCCCAGGTCGAGGTAGGAGAGGATCTTGGTCAGTTGCTCCCTGGAGGCCTGGGCGCCGAGCATGGTGTCGGTGTCGAGCGGATTGCCCTGCTTGATGGCCTTGATGCGGGCCAGGCAGCGTTCCATGAACTTGTCGTAGATGGATTCCTGGATCAGCGCGCGCGAGGGGCAGGTGCAGACCTCGCCCTGGTTGAAGGCGAACAGCACCAGGCCCTCGATGGCCTTGTCGAGGAAGCCGTCATCCTGGTCCATGACATCGGCAAAGAAGACGTTGGGCGACTTGCCGCCAAGTTCCAGCGTCGCCGGGATCAGGTTGTTGGCGGCCGCCTGGGCGATGACCCGACCCGTGCTGGTGGAGCCGGTGAAGGCGATCTTGGCGATGCGCTTGCTGGTGGCCAGCGGCAGGCCGGCTTCGCGGCCATAGCCGTTGACGATGTTGAGCACGCCGGGCGGCAGCAGGTCGGCGATCAACTCGGCCACCAGCAGGATGCCGATCGGGGTCGACTCGGCCGGTTTGAGCACCACGCAGTTGCCGGCGCCCAGCGCGGGGCCGAGCTTCCAGGCGGCCATCAGGATCGGGAAATTCCACGGAATGATCTGGCCGACAACGCCGAGCGGCTCCTGGAAGTGGTAGGCGACGGTGTTTTCGTCGAGGTCGCTGATGCCGCCTTCCTGGGCGCGCACGCAGCCGGCGAAATAGCGGAAATGATCGACGGCGAGCGGAATGTCGGCATTCAGCGTTTCGCGGATCGGCTTGCCGTTATCCACCGTCTCGGCGTAGGCCAGCATTTCCAGGTTGGCCTCGATGCGGTCGGCGATCTTGAGCAGGACGTTGGAGCGCTCGGTGGGCGAGGTCTTGCCCCACTTGTCGGCGGCGTGCGCGGCGTCGAGCGCCAGTTCGATGTCCTCGGCGCTGGAGCGTGCGACCTTGGTATATGGCCTGCCGTTGATCGGGGAAATGACATCGAAGTATTGACCCTTGACCGGGGCGACCCACTTGCCACCGATGAAGTTGTCGTAGCGGGACTGATAGGCGATCTTGGCACCGGCGGTACCGGGGGCTGCGTAGAGCATTTTGTTTCCTCCAATGTTTACGATTGATGTATGCGTTTCCCTTGCGGGTCACTGTTGCTATCAAGCGCCATGCCAGCATCGATCGACGATGACAGCCCATTGATTCAATGAGTTTTCGGAGAAGACCTCCGCGCCCGCGGCAATCCGCGCCATGTTCCACGTCGGGACAGCTGTCAAGAAACATGACAGGTGGACATGTGGTCGCCGGCGACCTATTGCGCCGGGCCGTTTCCATTCGCTAAGCTGAAACGATCGGGCAACGACCCGAGGAGGAGATTCAATGCGAACATCATTGCCCGTGCCGGCCTTGCGCCAGGCGCGCGATCATCTGCTGGAACACGGTGACTGCCTTCCCGGCGCAATCGACGAAAGGATCGCCCGTTCGTGGCGACGCAGTCTGGATGCGGGCCTCGCGCCTGCCGGCGGCCTGGCCGACGCAGCCCATGCCTGTGCCGGCGACGTGAGCCATCTTCTGGCCCGCAACCATGATTTGCTCGCCCACTCGCGCCCGGTAATGGAACATCTTTTCGAGCAAGTCCGCCATACCCAGAGCATGGTCATTCTTGCCGACAGGCTGGGCACGCTGATGCACACGCTGGGCGATCCCGATTTTCTGTGCAAGGCCGAGCGCGTGGCATTGAAGTGCGGCGCGTCCTGGCACGAGCAGCACCGCGGTACCAATGCCATCGGCACGGCGCTGGCGGAAGCCCGCGGCGTCGAGATTCACGGCGCCGAGCATTTCCTCGAACGCAACGGTTTCCTCACCTGCGCCGCGGCACCGATCATGTCGGCCCGCGGTGAGCTGGCCGGCATTCTGGACATTTCCGGCGACCAGCGCGGTCGCCATCCGCATACCCGCGGCCTGGTCGGCATGGCCGCGCGCATGATCGAGAACCGCCTGCTCATCGCCAGTTGCCAGCAAAACATCCGCCTGCACCTGCATCCGCAAGCCGAAGGCATCGGCAGCATCGCGGAAGGCATCATCGTCCTGGCGCCCGACGGCTGGATCGTCGGCGCGAACCGCAGCGGCCTCGAACTGCTGCGCCTTGCGTCGTCCGACCTGGGGACCACGCCGCTGGCCCGTGTCTTCGACCTTAGCCTCGACCAGTTGATGGCGCGCGCCAGGGATTGTCACCGACTGCCGATGCAGGTATGCCTGCACGACGGTACGAAGCTTTTCGCGCAAGTCCATGCCGAACCTGCAGCACCGAGGGGCGCGCCGCCTCCGGCCGGCCGCGATGTCGTCGTGGACGACGCCCTGGCCAGGCTGGATACCGGTGATTTGCGCTGGCGCAGCGCGGCCGACAAGGCCCGCCGCGTATCCGGGAAGCCCATCCCCTTGCTGATCCAGGGTGAATCGGGCGTCGGCAAGGAGCTGTTCGCCCGCGCCACGCACGACAGCGGCCCGCGTCGCGGCGGAGCTTTCGTCGCCATCAATTGCGCCGCCGTGCCGGAAAACCTGATTGAAGCCGAGCTGTTCGGTTATGCGACCGGGGCCTACACCGGCGCCCGCCGCGAAGGCAGCCCCGGCCGGATGCGCGAAGCTCATGGCGGTACGCTGTTTCTGGATGAGATCGGCGACATGCCTCTGGCCATGCAGTCCCGCCTGTTGCGCGTGCTGCAGGAGCGGCAGGTCACGCCGCTAGGTGGCGGACGGGCGGTGGATGTCGATTTTGCGCTGATCTGCGCCAGCCATCGCAATCTGCGCCAGGCGGCTGAGCAGGGAAGTTTCCGCAGCGATCTCTATTACCGTATCAACGGCCTGACGCTAAGCCTGCCGGCCTTGCGCGAGCGCAGCGATTTTTTGGTGCTGACGCGGCGCCTCCTGAGCAGCTTCAATCCCGAGCGCGGGATCGAGCTTGCTCCCGAACTGCTGTTGCGGTTTTGCCAGCACGGCTGGCCCGGCAACCTGCGTCAGTACGCCAACGTCTTGAGAACTGCCAGCGCCATGCTCGATCCGCATGAAGAATGCATCGACTGGCAACATCTGCCCGACGATCTGGCCGAGGCACTGCTCGTCGCCCCGCCGCAGAATACCGAGGCCGCCGTACAGGCAGCCCCGCAGCGGATGACGGAAAACCTCAAGGAGCTTTCCCGTTCTGCGGTGCGGCAGGCGCTGGAGGGCAGTCGCGGCAATATCTCCGAAGCGGCGCGGCGTCTGGGCATCAGCCGCCAGACCTTGTACCGCAAGCTGAACGGCTGAAGCACTATTTGACAGCTGCGCGGCTGAAAGTTGGCGCTGGCGGCACGGCGATAACGCCAGCGCCGCGCTTGCGTCAGTGTCTGGCGTTGGGGAAGAACAGTTGCTCGCCGCCGATCTTGTAGTCGGCGATGGCCTTCTGGCCCTCGGCCGAGACTACCCAGTCGATGAACTTCTGGCCGTCGGCCTGCTTGACGTGCGGGTGTTTGGCGGGATTGACCAGGATCACGCCGTACTGGTTGAAGAGTTTGGTGTCGCCTTCGACCACGATGCCCAGGTCGCCGCGATTCTTGAACGACAGCCAGGTGCCGCGGTCGGCGAGGATGTAGGCGTTCATCGAGGCCGCGGTGTTGAGCGCCGGGCCCATGCCGGAGCCGGTGTCGCGGTACCAGGCGCCTTTCTTCGCGGCGAGGTCTACGCCGGCCGCTTTCCAGTAGCGCAGTTCGGCGGCGTGGGTGCCGCTCTTGTCGCCGCGCGAGACAAAGGGCGCCTTGGCGATCTCGATGCGGCGCAGGCCTTCGAGAATATCCTTGCCCGCGGCCTTGGCCGGGTCGGCTTTCGGCCCAATCACGACGAAGTCGTTGTACATGACTTCCTGGCGTTTGACGCCATAGCCTTCGGTAATGAATTTCTCCTCGGCGGCCTTGTCATGGACGAAAACCACGTCGGCATCGCCGCGCCGCGCCATGTCGAGTGCCTGGCCGGTGCCCAGTGCGACGACGCGCACCTTGATGCCATGGGCTTTCTCGAAGATCGGCAGCAGGTGGCCGAACAGGCCCGACTGCTCGGTCGAGGTGGTCGATGAGACGGTGATGAAGCGTTCCTGGGCATGGCTCGCGGTGGCAGCCAGCAGGCCGCAGGCGGCGAGGGTGGAACAGAACAAACGACGGGTGATCATGGCATTTCCTCCTGGAGAAAGTCTTGCGCCGCAG
Source organism: Sulfuritalea sp. (assembly GCF_031426875.1). NCBI lineage: Bacteria > Pseudomonadati > Pseudomonadota > Betaproteobacteria > Nitrosomonadales > Sterolibacteriaceae > Sulfuritalea > Sulfuritalea sp. Next base: position 161,063 of record NZ_JASJPC010000033.1, on the reverse strand, counting down.
CGGTGCGCGGCAGTTTGAAAAATTCGGTGACCGGGGTCTGTTCGGCGATGCGGCCGCGGTCGATGAAAACGATTTCCTCGGCGATACGCCGCGCCTGCCCGAGGTTGTGGGTGGTCATCAGGATGCGCGCGCCGCTCCCGGCGATTTCATTGATGATGCGTTCCACCTCGCGGCTGCTGGCCGGATCGAGGCTGGCGGTGGGTTCGTCGAGAATCAGCAGTTCGGGCTCCAGCGCCCAGACGCGCGCCAGCGCGACGCGCTGCTGCTCGCCGCCGGAGAGCAGGCGCGCCGGACGTTTTGCCAGATGTTCCAGTCCGACGTGGGCCAGCGCCTGCCGCGCGCGCCGTTCGCATTCGTTCGCCGCGTGACCCTTGAGTTTGAGGCCGTAGACCACATTGGCCAGCGCCGTGGTGCGCAGCATCACCGGGCGCTGGAAGACCATGGCCTGCGACAGCGGCCGCGCCCAGTGCAGTGCGCCGCCGCTCGGATGCAGCAGGCCATGGATCAGGCGCAGCAGCGTGCTCTTGCCGGCGCCGTTGGGGCCGAGCACGACGGTGCGCTGCGCGCCCAGCGCCAGCGAAACGTCGTCGATGATCCGCGTGCCGCCTTCGGTGAGGCCGAGCATATCTATCGTCAGCCAGGTGCTCATGCGAGCTCCGTCCCACGGCAGGCTTTGCACAGCCTGCCGGTTCGGCCGGCACGGAGCAGTGCTCCGCGAAATCCCGGCCTTTTTCCACGGCAGGCTTTGCACAGCCTGCCGGTTCGGCCGGCACGAAGCAGTGCTTCGCGAAACCCCGGCCTCACCCCCAGTGCCTTTCCGCCCAGCCGCGTAGCGCATAGGCCACGGCGTTGATCGCCAGCACCACGGCAATCAGGATGAAGCCCAGGGCCAGCGCCAGCGGCAGGTCGCCCTTGCTGGTTTCGAGCGCAATCGTGGTGGTCATCACCCGCGTCACGCCGTCGATGTTGCCACCGACGATCATCACCGCGCCGACCTCGGCAATGGCGCGGCCGAAGCCGGCCAGCGCCGCGGTCGACAGCGAAAAGCGGCCGTCCCAGAGCAGGGTGGCGGCGGCGCGGCTGCGGCTGGCGCCGAGCGAACGCAGTTGCTCGCGGTACTCGCTCCACTCGTCGGCGATCACCTGCCGCGTCAGGGCCGCGACGATGGGCGTCACCAGCACCGCCTGGGCAATGATCATCGCCTCCGGCGAGAACAGCAGGCCGAATTGACCCAACGGCCCGGCGCGCGACAGCAGCAGATAGACCAGCAGGCCGACCACTACCGGCGGCAGGCCCATGAGGCCGTTGAACAGCACGATCAGCACGCGCCGCCCCGGAAAGCGGCCTACCGCCAGCAAAGCGCCGATCGGCATGCCGACGACGCAGGCGACCAGCGTGGCGACCAGGCTGACGCGCAGGCTGAGCCAGACGATGGCGGACAGGCGTGCGTCGCTGACGGCGAGCAGTTGCCAGGCGGTGAGAAAGGCGTCGTTGAATTCGGTCATGGATGTCTGGGCTCCATATGCACGAAGCTGCATAAGGAGCCGGGAGGTTAAAGTACGTCTGCAAAGGATCAAATATGTCTTCATCTGCAACAAGAAATCATGGCGTCGCTCCCCGTTTGCGCTGGTCCTGGGATTTCGGGCCGCTGCTCGGCGACATCGACACGTCGCGTCTGCTCTCGCTGCTGACGGCACTGGGCGAAGGCGGCGCATTGGGCGCGGCGGCGGCGAGCGCCGGCATGTCCTATCGTTCGGCCTGGGGCTTGTTGCGGCGCTGCGAGGAGGCGTTGGGGGTGGCTCTGGTGATCATGGAACGCGGGCGCGGAACGCGGCTGTCCGAGCTGGGCGAATCCATCGTGCAGCTCGACGCCGCCGCGCGCCTGACCCTGGGTGTGGCGCACGCCCCCTGGGAGCGCCGCCTGAGGGACTTGCTGGCGCCCGTGGTGCGTGCCGTTCCCGAGCGCTTGCGGGTGGCCGCGAGCCATGACCTGGCCCTGGCCGACTGGATCGAACATGGACGCGGCATCAGCTTCGACTTGTTCTGGCGCGGCAGCGACGAGGCGCTGGCGGGGCTGGGGCGCGACGAGTGCGACATCGTCGGCTTCCATGTGCCGGAGGCGTGGGCGGTGGATCAGTTGGTCGGCTCGCTCGGCCGCTGGCTCAAGCCCTCCGTCCATGTCTGCCTGCCCCTGATGCGCCGCTGCCAGGGCCTGATCGTGGCGCGCGGCAATCCGCACCGGCTGGCCAGCCTGGCCGACGTATCGCGACGCGGGCTGCGCATGGTGAATCGCCAGCGCGGCTCGGGCACGCGCAGCCTGATCGACCAGCTGCTGGCGGCCAATGGCCTGCAGCCGGAAAGCATGGACGGCTATGCCCACGAGGAATTCACCCACGAGGCGATCGCCGCGACGGTGGCTGCGGGTCAGGCCGATGTCGGCTTCGGCATCGAGGCGGCGGCGATGCGTTACGACCTCGGTTTCGTGCCGCTGGTATGGGAGCGCTACGGCTTTGTCATGCGCAAGACAACAGCCGCCAGCGTCGAGGGCAAGGCGTTCATCGCGCGCCTCTCGGGCAACACCTTCCGCCAGCGCCTGATAGCGATGCCCGGCTACGAGCCGCTGCCGCTACGCGCGCCGGGCGCCTGGGCGGAATTCCTCGTCGCGTGAATCAGTTCCCCGCCCGCTACCAGAGCGGCGACGGATTGCGCGCCGCGAGGATGTCGTCGAAGCGCACCCGCAGGGCTTCGTTGATGCGGCGGTGCGGAATCACATAGAAGCGTTCCTCGGCGACGGCGGCGAACACCGCGTCGGCCATGTCGTCCGCGCTCAGGCGGCCGGCTTCCAGCGCACTGGCGATGCGCGCTTCATGGGCGCGCGACAACTCGCCGGCGGCCGAAGTGGCGCCGTAGCGGGCGGGACGGTTGCGCAGGGCGGCGTTGATGCCGGTCTTGACCCAGGCCGGGCAGAGCACCGATACACCGACCCGGCTGCCTTCGGCACGCAGCTCGTGGTACAGGGTTTCCGACAGGGTGACGATGCCGTGCTTGCTGACGTTGTAGGCGGCCGAGGCCGGCGTCGACAGCAGGCCCGCGGCGGACGCCGTGTTGACGATGTGGCTCGCGTCGGCCTGCGCCGCCATGCGCGGCAGGAAGTGGTTGATGCCGTGGATCGTGCTCCACAGGTTGGCGCCCAGCACCCATTCCCAGTCGGCGCGGCTGGTCTCCCGCACCAGCCGCGTCAATGCCACACCGGCGTTGTTGCACAACAGATGCACGGCGCCGAAGCGCTCGAAAGCGGCATCGGCCAGCGCGGCGACGGTGGCTTCCAGGCTCAGGTCGCCGACCTGGGTCAGGACGCGCTCCGGCGGCAGGCCGAGGGTCGCGACGGCCGCGTCCAGGCGCGGCGCCTCGATGTCGGCCAGCATCAGTTTCATGCCCAGGCCGGCGGCACGCCGGGCCAGCGCCAGGCCGATGCCGCTGGCGGCGCCGGTGATCACGACCGTGCGGCCCTTGAAGTGCTTCATGCCGATGCTCCCGTTTGCTCGCGCAGCAGGCGGCGCAATATCTTGCCGTTGGCATTCTTCGGCAGCTCCTCGACGAACTCGACCACGCGCGGCACCTTGTAGGCCGCCAGGCGTTCGCGGCACCAGGCGACGATGTCCTCGCGTCCGGCGCGCAGGCCCGGGCGCAAGCTGAGCACGGCCTTCACGGTCTCTCCGCGGTAGGCGTCGCCGATGCCGACCACGGCCGCCTCGCGTACCGCCGGATGGGCATACAGCACGTCTTCCACTTCGCGCGGCCAGACCTTGTAGCCGGCGGCGTTGATCAGGTCTTTCTTGCGGTCAACGATGTAGAACCAGCCGTTGACGTCCATGAAGCCGATGTCGCCGGTGCGCAGGCCGTCATGCCGCATGCATTGCGCCGTCTCGGCCGGCTGGCCCCAGTAGCCGGCGGCCACCATCGGTGCGTCGATGACGATTTCGCCGATCTCGTCGTGGCCGAGGCGGGCGCCGCCCTCGCCCTCGATCCAGACGTCCACCCCGCTGATCGGGATGCCTACCGACATGGCGCCGGATACCGGGTCCACGCGGCCACCCGAGTCGCGCGGCATGATGATGACGCCGGAGGACGACTCGGTCAGGCCGTAGCCGTTGAGGATGCGCCAGCCGAGTTTTTGTTCCACCTGCACGGCGACGCTGGGCGGCACCGGCGCGCCGCCGGAGGTCACCGTGCGCAGGCTGGACAGGCGCGCGGCGTCGATCCCGGGCTGGTTCATCAGCGCGATGTAGGCGGTGATGGCGTTGGCGGTGCAGCGCGGCCGGTGCTCGGCGATGGCGTCCAGCACTACCCCCGGTTCGAAGCGGTAGCAAAGCACCAGCGGCGCCGCCAGCGCCCAGGCCAAGGTCATGTGACCGACGAGGCCGGTGATGTGGAACAGCGGCGCCGCGGCAAGGATGGAATCACCTTGCTCCAGCGCATACCAGGCGCGGTGGGCGGCGGTGATGCGGGCAATGTTGTCGTGGCTGATGCAGGCCCCCTTGGGCTGGCCGGTGGTGCCCGAGGTGTAGACGATGAAGGCCACATCGCCTGGCGACGGCGTGCGCATGGTCGGCGTTTGGCCGAGGCAGGATTGGAGTACGGCCATCAGGTCGCGACTCGCATCCGCCGGCCGCGCCGCAAGCTGCCCGAAAATGCGCGGATCGTCGCGCGACTGCAAATCGCGTGCGGACGTGGTGAGCACGATAGTCGGCCGCCAGCTGCCCTGCGGCAAGCGCGCCAGCACCTCGTCATGCAGGCTGTCGAGGCAGATCAGCGCCTTTGGCGTAGCGTCGTCGAGCAACTTGGCCAGCTCGAATTCGCGGTTCATCGGGTTGATGGTGGCGACGATGCCGCCCAGCTTCCATGCCGCCAGCGTGGCGACGAGGAAAGCGGGCTGGTTCTGCAGGTAGACGGCGAGCCGGTCGCCGGCGGCGAAACCGCGGCGTGCCAGTGCCACCGCCAGGGCGTCGCTCAGGCGCTCGAGTTCGCCGTAGCTCAGGTGCCGGTCGAAGTAGCACACGGCGTCACGCCCGGGCGCGGTGGCGACGGCGGCGCGGAACAGGCTCAGGCCGTCGGCCTGGAGCGGATGGACGACGGCCGGCACGTCCGCCGGGTAATGGACCAGCCAGGGTTGCAGGGGCGACATGGAATCGGCTCTCCGGAGCGTTGGGTTCGAGAGGGCGACTGTAGAGAAGCATCCCGTCGCGTCCTGTAGGACATTTCCGAAAGCCGTGTAGGACATTTCCGAAGTCGCCGCCGGCGTGATCATGGGCGCGCCGCCCTGCCTAGAATCCAATCCGCGTCACCCATTCCAATACAGGAGGAGCCCATGAAATCCAAGCTGATCGCCGCCATGCTGGCGGCACTGTCCATCGGTTGCAGTTTGCCGGCGGCTGCCGATATCACCGTCGGCATCACCGTGTCGGCGACCGGCAACGGCTCGCCTCTCGGCCAGCCGCAGAAGAACACCGTGCCTCTGCTGCCGGCCATCATCGCCGGCGAGAAGGTGAAATACATCGTCCTCGACGATGCCTCGGACCCGACCCAGGCCAGCAAGAACGCACGCAAGCTGACCGCGGAAGACAAGGTGGATGTGCTGATCGGCTCCTCGATCACGCCCAATACGGTGCCCGTCATGGGCATCGCGCTGGAGACGAAGACGCCGCTCTTGGCACTGACTCCGCACGACCTCGAAGGCGAGCGCATGGCGTGGACCTTCTGCTTCCCGCAACACATTGCGCTGATGTCCAGGGCCATTGCCGAACACGCCGTGGCGCAGGGTTACAAGACCCTCGGCGTATTCGCCCAGTCCGATCCCTACGGCGAGGTCTATCTGCGCGAGATCACCCGCTACGCCGAGCCGCTGGGGATCAAGATCGTCGGCGTCGAGCGCTTCAGCCGCAGCGACACCTCGGCCACGCCCCAGGCGCTCAAGCTGAACATGGTCAAGCCCGACGCCGTGCTCATCGTCGGCGGCGCCGGGGCTGCCTCGATGGCCCATCTCGGCCTCGCCGAACGCGGCTACAGGGGGCAGATCTACCACACCCACGGCGCCGCCAACCGGGATGTGCTGCGCATCGGCGGCAAGGCCATGGAAGGGGCGATTTTCGTTGCCGGTCCGGTGCTGGCATGGAACCAGCTGCCCGACAGCTATGCCTCGAAGCCGGCGGCGACCGAATATGTCAAACGCTATGAGGAGCTGTACGGCGCCAACAGCATGGCGCCGCAGGGGGCACACATGTGGGATGCCATACAGGTTTTGAAGCAGGCCGTGCCGGTGGCGCTGAAGAAGGCCAAACCGGGCACCGTCGAGTTCCGCCAGGCGCTGCGCGATGCCATCGAATCGGAAAAGAACGTGCTGGTCGCGCATGGCACCATCAACTATTCGCCGACCGACCATTTTGGTCATGATGCCCGCGCCCGGGTCCTGATGCGGGTCGAGAACGGCGCCTTCAAGCTGCTCGCCGGCAGGTGAACGCCCCCGCTGTACCCGGTGTGTCCGGTGCCGCCGCAGCGCCCGACGCGGCGGCGCTGGGCGACTGGATGGAAGCGCATGTGGCGGATTTTAGCGGCACGCCCCGGCTGTCCAAGTTCGCCGGTGGGCAGTCGAATCCGACCTATCTGGCGCAGACCGCCGACGCCAGCTATGTCATCCGCTGCAAGCCGGCACCGGCGGCCGAGCTGCCGCCGGGCGCCCATGCCATCGAACGCGAGTACCGCGTGATGCGCGCGCTCGCCGGTAGCGCCGTGCCGCCAGCGCCAACTTTTGCACTATGCATGGACGAGCGCGTGATCGGCCGCGCCTTCTACGTGATGGGTCATGTGGCCGGCCGCTGTTTCACCGACAACGCCCTGCCGGGTCTGGACGCAGCCGAGCGCGGCGCGATTTTCGACGAGGCCAACCGGGTCATCGCCGCGCTGCACGCGATGGACCCGGGTGCCCTCGCTCTCGCCGATTTCGGCAAGAGCGAGGACTTCCTGCCGCGCCAGATTGCGCGCTGGACGCGGCTTTACCGGCAGGCCGAAACGGCTCCGATCCCCGCCATGGAAAGCCTGTTGGCCTGGCTGCCACAAAATTTTTCCGCTGGCACCGGCCCGGCGCGCCTGCTGCATGGCGACTTCAAGCTCGACAACCTGATCTTCCATCCGAGCCAGCCGCGCGTGCTGGCGGTGCTTGACTGGGAGCTGTCCACGCTCGGCGATCCGCTGGCGGATTTCGCCTACCACTGCCTGATGTGGCAGATCGCGCCGGGCCTGCTGCATGGGCTGGCCGGACTCGACTTGGCGGCGCTCGGCATTCCGTCCCAACAGCAGCATCTGCGCGCCTACGCGGCGCGGCGCGGCATCGAGATCGGCGCCGAATGGCGCTTCTACCTGGCTTTCAACTTCTTCCGCCTGGCCGGAATTTTCCAGGGCATCATGCGCCGCGCCCTGGACGGCACCGCCTCGCATGCCGCCGCGCTCGATTACGGCCGCATGGCGCCGGTCATGGCCCAACTGGGCTGGGGCCTGGCCCGAGGCCAGTAAGCAGACATGTTGAAACCGATGGATGTAGGAGCGAGCTTGCTCGCGACAACGGCCTATCGCGAGCAAGCTCGCTCCTGCAGGGAATGCGCCTTTTCCTTGCTGACTGACTACTAGTCCAGCAGCGAATGCTGCATCGCGTAACGCACCAGCTCCGAATTGCCGCCGAGCTGGAGTTTTTCGAGGATGCGGCTGCGATAGGTCGAGACCGTCTTGACGCTGAGGAAGAGGTCGGCGCCGATTTCCGTCAGCGACTTGCCGGCGACGATAGCCATCATGATCTGCATCTCGCGCACCGTGAGCCGGAAGTGCAGCGGCTGGTCGCTCGCCGGCGGCCGGCCCGGCATCTCCCGGGCGCGGGCGGCAAAGCCGGTGCTGAGCCAGGTGCCGCCCTGGGCGACGCGACGGATGGCCGCCAGCAGGTCGCCCGGCTCGGCGTCCTTGGCCACATAGCCGTTGGCGCCGGCGTCCAGCGCGGCGCGGGCGAACTGTTCCTCGGGGTACATCGAGACCATCAGCACCGGCAGCGCCGGCCATTCGCGGCGCAGCGACTTCAAGAGGTCGAGGCCGCTGCGCCCTTTCAGGTTGATGTCGAGGATGACGGCGTCGAAACTCGCCTGGCGCAGCAGCTGCATGGCGTCGGCGGCGCTGCCGGCCTCTTCGCGCACGCGCATGTCGGCCTCGTCGCCGAGCAGGCGGCGCAGGCCGGAGCGGAAAATGGTGTGGTCGTCGACCACCAGCACTTCAATCATGCGGCGTCCTTTCCGCTTGCGGCAGCAGCGTCAGGCGCAGCACCGTGCCGCCCTCCAGGCCCGGGCAGATCTCCAGGTGGCCGCCCGCCTCGCGCGCCCGTTCGTGCATGCCGACGATGCCGATCGAGGGGCGTTCGAGTTCCGCCGGCGCGACGCCGCGACCGTTGTCGGCGACGGCGAGGTGCAGGGTGTCGCCGTCGAGCCGGAGCGCTACCTGCACCCGCGTCGCGCCGGCATGGCGCGCGATGTTGGTCAGCGCCTCCTGCACGATGCGATAGGCGGCGATGCCCTGGGCATGGCTGATCGGCAAGGGCGAGGCGGTGGCGTCGATGCTGCAGGCGATGCCGTGGCGGGCAGCGAAGCTGTCCAGCTGGCGGTTCACCGCCTGCACCAGGCCGAGGTGGTCGAGCAGGCTCGGGTGCAGGGCCTCGGACAGTTGCCGCACCGCATCGATCGCTTCCTGCGCCAGATCGACGATGCCATCGACGATTTCGCGATTGTCGTCGCGTTCCAGGCGGCGGCGCACGCGCGCGGCATCCATCTTGAGCGAGGTCAGGATGCCGCCCAGCACGTCGTGCAGCTCGCGCGCGGTGTGCTGGCGCTGCTTCTCGCGGTCTTCGTTGATGTGCGCCGCCAGCGCGCGCAGTTGCTCCTGCGAGTGCAGCAGTTCGTGCTCGAAGCGCACGTTTTCGGCGATGCTGATGGCCACCCCGGCCACCGCCGGGCGGCCGCGGAAGATCACCCGGCTGCCATGCACCTCGACATCCACCGGGTAGCCGTCCTTGTGCCAGCCCTGGGTGCGAAAGCGCATGCTGGGAATTTCGCCCGAGACGCGCTGGCGGATGCGCTGCAGGTTCTCCTCCGAGCGCCAGGGCGGCGTCAGATCGCGGATGTGCATGCCGACGATCTCTTCCGGCAGATGGCCGGTGAGGCCGGCGAACACCGCATTGGCATACTGGACGAGCTCGTCCTGGATCACGTAGATGCCGACCAGCGATTGCTCGACGATGGCGCGAAAGGGAATTTCCGCCGTCTGCGCGTCCTCGCCCGCCTGTTCGTCGCGTCCGCTGCTCATGTGTTTGCGATGGCCGTGCGCAGCCGCTCGCGCAGCCAGATGCCGGCCGGGTCGGCGTCGGTGTTGCGGTGCCAGTAAAGATAAAGTTCCAGTTGCGTGTCCTTGAGCGGCAGCGGCCGGATCTCGTTGCCATAGGGCTGATTCATTACCGTCGCGTAGCGTGCCGGCATGGTCGCCAAGAGGTCGGTCATGCTCACCGTGCGGCAGGCGGTGCCGTAATGCTGGCAGCGTAGGCGGATCCGGCGCGAAACGCCGACTCGCGCCAGTTCGAGGTCTTCCAGGCCCGGCCCGCGGCGGCGCGAGGATACCTGAATGTGCTGCTGCGCGAGATAGCTCTTGAGGTCGAGCTTCTTCGCCAGCGCCGGGTGACCCTTGCGTGCGACCACCACCATGGGCTCGGCCAGCGCCTGCTCGCAACGGATTTCCGACGAGACCGGCAGCAGCACGTCGATGCCGATGTCCACCCGGCCGGCGAACAGGTCGGACTCCAGGCTGCGCCGGTTCATGCGCGCGGCGATGATGTCCAGTTGCGGCGCTTCCTCACTCAGCGCCTGCATCAGCGGCGGCACCAGGATCAGCTCCAGCACGTCGCGGAAGGCCAGGGTGAAGCGGCGCTCGCTGCTGGCCGGATCGAAGCGCATCGCCTGGTGCAGCGTGCCCTCGATGTTGCGCAGCGCGGCGCGCACCGGGGCGGCGATGGCACGGGCCAGCGGCGTCGCCACCATGGCGCGGCCCTGGCGCTGGAACAGCGGATCGCCGAGCAGGCCGCGCAAGCGCGTCAGGGCGTGACTGACCGCCGGCTGCGAGAGGTTCAGCTTGCGGCTCGCGGCCGTGATGCCGCCCTCGGCGAGGACGGTGTCGAAGATCACGAAGAGATTGAGATCGACCCGGGATATATGCATGAGATGAATGCGCAATCATCAAAACATTGCACTGGGTAAATTATAGGTCAGGCTCTAAGCTGGCGCCACATCCCGAACGCTCATGGCACCAAGCGCCAACTGTCGAGGATGTAACACGCGAAAAGCAATTAGTCACCCGCCCCCCTTCCCCCCTCGCGGGGGGGTTGCTGTTTGGCGCGCTACGCGCGTCTATGACAGGGGACTCCGTATCAAGTATTTCACGTCAAGGAAACCACGCCATGAATTTCGATTACACACCCAAGGTCAAGGAACAGCAGGCACGCCTGCTGGCTTTCATGGACGCCCACATCTACCCCAACGAGGCGCGCTTCCACACCGAAGTCGAGGCCAATCGCGCCGCCGGCAATGCCTGGGTGCCGACCCGGTTGATCGAGGAACTCAAGCCCCTGGCCCGTGCCGAGGGCTTGTGGAATCTGTTCCTGCCGCGCTCGACGCGCGCGCCGGAAGGCCTGACCAATCTCGAATACGCGCCGCTGTGCGAAATCATGGGCCGCTCGCATTGGGGTCCCGAGGTGTTCAACTGCTCGGCGCCGGACACCGGCAACATGGAGACCCTGGAACGCTACGGCAGCGAGGCGCAGAAGGACCGCTGGCTGGAGCCGCTGCTGCGCGGCGAAATCCGCTCCGCCTTCCTGATGACCGAACCGGCGGTGGCGTCGTCGGATGCCACCAACATCCAGTGCCGGATCGAGGCCGACGGCGACGATTACGTGATCAACGGCAGCAAGTGGTGGTCATCCGGCGCCGGCGATCCGCGCTGCGCCGTGTACATCCTGATGGGCAAAACCGATCCGTCCGCCGCCCGGCATCGCCAGCAATCGATGATCCTGGTGCCTTCCAATGCTCCAGGCATCACGGTCAAGCGCGCGCTCAACGTGTTCGGCTACGACCACGCGCCGCATGGCCATATGGAGATCGAGCTGAAGGACGTGCGCGTGCCGCAGTCCGGCATCCTGCTGGGCGAGGGCCGCGGCTTCGAGATCGCCCAGGGGCGGCTGGGGCCAGGCCGCATCCACCATTGCATGCGCAGTATCGGCGCCGCCGAATATGCGCTGGAGTTGATGGTCAAGCGCTCGCTCTCCCGCGTTGCCTTCGGTCGCACGCTGGCCGAGCAGGGCGTCTCGTGCGAACGCATCGCCGAGGCGCGGATCATGATCGAGCAGGCGCGCCTGTTGACGCTGAAGGCCGCCTACATGATGGACACCGTGGGCAACAAGGTGGCCCAGGGCGAGATCGCGATGATCAAGGTGGTGGCGCCCAACGTCGCCTGCAAGGTGATCGACATGGCGATCCAGATGCATGGCGGCGGCGGCGTTTCGGACGACTTCCCGCTCGCGGCTATGTACGCCAGCCAGCGCACGCTGCGCTTCGCCGACGGGCCCGACGAAGTGCACCGCAACGCCATCGCCAAGCTGGAGATCGCGCGCGCCCAGGCGGCCGCGGCCTGATCAGGCGCGTCGGCTCAGAACTCGACGGCGAACTCGGTGGCCTGCCAGATCGCGCGCTTGGCGTCGAGTTCCGTTGCGACATCGGCGCCACCGACCAGGGTGTGCTCGATGCCGGCGGCAGTCAGTCCGGCCACCAGCTCGCGGCGTGGTTCCTGGCCGGCGCAGATGACGATGGTATCGACGTCGAGCAGGCGCGGCTTGCCGTCGATGGAAATGTGCAGGCCGGCGTCGTCGATCTTCAGGTACTCGACGCCGCCCTGGAAATGCACACCGCGCTTCTGCAGGAGCAGGCGTCGCGCCCAGCCGGTGGTCTTGGCCAGACCGTCGCCGACCTTGCTGGTCTTGCGCTGCAAGAGCCAGACTTCGCGCGGGGTGGCCGGCATCTGCGGCGCAGTCAGGCCGCCGCGGATGTCCTGGTACTCCGGGTCGATGCCCCATTCCTTGCGGTAGGCATCGATCGAGTCGCCGTGCGCCTCGGCGTTGGTCAGCAGTTCGGCGACGTCGAAGCCGATGCCGCCGGCGCCGATCACGGCGACCTTCTTGCCGGCCGGCTTGCGACCCTCGATGAGGTCGATGTAGCTGGTGACTTTCGGGTGGTCGATGCCGGGAATCGCCGGTGTGCGCGCCACGATGCCAGTGGCAACGACGACGTGGTTGTAGCCCTGAAAGTCGGTGCTGGCGCTTTTTACATCAATGCGGCGATTCAACTGCACATCGACCTTCAATTCCTTCAGCCGCGTGCCGAAGTAGCGCAGGGTTTCGGCGAATTCCTCCTTGCCCGGAATGCGCCGCGCCAGGTTGAACTGGCCGCCGATTTCGGCGGCGGAGTCGAACAGGCTGACCGTGTGGCCGCGCTCGGCAAGCTGCGTCGCGGCGGCCAGCCCGGCCGGACCGGCGCCGACCACGGCTACGCGCTTCGGTTGCTTGGCGGTTTCGACGGTGACATCGAGTTCGTGGCAGGCAAACGGATTGACCAGGCAGGAGCACAGCTGGCGCGAGAAGATGTGGTCGAGGCAGGCCTGGTTGCAGGCGATGCAGGTGTTGATCGCATCGGCGCGGCCGGCCGCGGCCTTGTTGACGAACTCGGCATCGGCCAAAAAGGGCCGCGCCATCGAGACCATGTCGGCATCGCCGCGGGCGATGATTTCTTCGCCGACTTGCGGGTCGTTGATGCGATTGGTGGTGATCAGCGGAATTTTCACCTGCCCCATCATGCGCCGCGTGACCCAGCTGTAGGCCGCGCGCGGCACCATGGTGGCGATGGTAGGGATGCGCGCCTCGTGCCAGCCGACGCCGGTGTTGATGATCGTGGCGCCGGCCTTTTCGACTTCCCTGGCCATGGTCACGACCTCGTCCCAGGTGCTGCCGCCCTCGACCAGGTCGAGCATCGAGAGGCGAAAAATGATGATGAAATTGGCGCCGACGCGGGCACGCACGGCGCGGATCACTTCGAGGCCGAAGCGCATGCGGTTTTCCAGGCTGCCGCCCCAGCGGTCGTCGCGATGGTTGGTCTGCGGCGCGAGGAATTCGTTGATCAGGTAGCCCTCCGAGCCCATGATCTCGACGCCGTCATAATTGGCGAACTGGCACATCGCCGCGCACTGGGCGTAGTCGGCGATGGTCTTCTCGATTTCTTCCTCGCTCAGGGCGTGCGGCGTCGATGGATTGATCGGCGCTTTCAACGCGGAAGGGGCGACAGGACGCTTGGTGTAGGCATAGCGGCCGGTGTGCAGGATCTGCACGCAGATCTTGCTGCCGTTGGCATGCACGGCATCGGTGATGACGCGGTGCTTGAGGGCTTCGGTTTCGTTGTCGAGGATGGAGGCGCCCTGCATCACGATGCTGTCCTGGTTGGGGGCGAAGCCGCCGGTGACGATGAGGCCGACGCCGCCTTTTGCCCGCGCGGCATAGAAGGCCGCCATGCGATCGTGGCTGTTGCCGATGTCTTCCAGGCCGGTGTGCATCGAGCCCATCAGGACGCGGTTCTTCAGCGTGGTGAAGCCGAGGTCGAGCGGGGCCAGCAGGTGCGGGTAGGGATTCGTCATGAGTACTCCTTGGTCGGTCTGCCGCCGGGCCGCCCCAAGGCAGACCCGTCAAAAGCCCGCGAGCGCAGCGAGCCGTGGTCACCCCTTCTCCCGGAGAAGGGGCTGGGGGATAAGTCGTTCATTGTTTGAAACTGTGGAGCAGGCCCAGCGCCTCCTCGCACCATTCCAGCCAGCCCTGTTCGAAGCGGATGCCGCTCTTGAGGACCATGTACTGCAGGGCGCGCTGGCGATCCAGCCCGCCGGGGCTTTGCCCGCCGGGACTAGTGCTTCGCGCGCCGGCGAAATCGCGGGTCTCGATCACGCGATAGCAGGTCAGGCGGTTGGCATGGGCCGCACGATGATGTTCGAGTTCCGGGATCAGGCTTGCGACGTCGCCGAAGGCGGCGCCGCGCAGCTTGACCATCAGGATATCGCGTACGCCTTCCGGATCGGTCGGCTCGGCCAGCCAGCGCGAGAGTTCGTCGCGTCCCGTCGGAGTGACCGAATACTCCTTGCGGTCAGGGGCCGTCTCGCCGTGCTGGACCTCGGCATCGAGCCAGCCGGCCTCCTCCATGCGCGACAGCACGCGGTAGATCTGCTGGTGCGTGGCATGCCAGAAATAGCCGATCGAACGGTCGAAGCGGCGTGCCAGTTCATAGCCGGAACTGGGCTTTTCGAGCAGGGAAACCAGCAATGCGTGATCGAGCGACATGTTGCGCACGATACTATGCAACGAGTTGCAATGCAATCCATTGCATAGGGGTGCGGCGAATTCGGGCCTTGCGACAAGAGTTGGTGCTGGCGCGACGGCGGTGTAGCGGGGAATACCGTCCCGCCCTCCGGGCGGAGACATATTGCTGGGATACCGTCCCCATCCTTCCGGACGGGGACATATCGCCGGGATACCGTCCCCGTCCCTCCGGACGGGGACATAAAAAAGCCGGCCCCGCTTGGGGCCGGCTTTCGGTTCCGGATGCGGCGACTTACTTGGCGGCCTTGGCGTCGGCTTCGCACTTCTTCATGAACGTGGCCTTGGCGGCGCCAGCGAGCGGCTTGCCTTCCTTGCTGACGGCCTTTTCCGCACAGCCCGAGGCCTTGGCGGCGGGCTTGCCAGCGGGTTTGGCAGCGTCGGCCGGCTTGCCGGCGCCCAGGCACTTTTTGATCGAGGCAGTCTTGGCGGCGCCGTGCAGGGGCTTGCCGTCCTTGCTCATCGCCTTGGCTTCGCAATCGCTGGCAGCGGCCGCCGCCGCCGGTTTGGCAACTGCGGCAGCTTCGACAGCCTTCGCCGGCTCGGCGGCCTTGGCCGGGGCAGCGGCAGGAGCGGGAGCCTTGGCTGGAGCGGCAGGGGTCTGGGCCAGTGCGACATTGGCGGCGAACAGTGCGGCAATGGCGACGGCGATCAGTTTATGCATGGTGAGTCTCCCTATTCATGTGGGCGGCGAAAATGCCGTGCCCATCTAACGCAGGCAGGCGGCCTTAGTTGACCGGGTCCTGGCCGCCGTCGGCCCGCAGCGCGGCTTCCTGGCGCTCGACGAATTCCTGCATGCTGTCGATGCCGCGCAGTTTCAGCACCGTGGCGCGCACGGCAGCTTCCAGCAGCACCGCCAGGTTGCGGCCGGCGGCCACCGGCAGCGTGACGCGGCGGATCGGTACGCCGAGGATGGTCTCGGTCTGCGCATCGAGCGGCAGGCGGGCGGCTTCCGGCACGCCGGGCGTCGGCTTCTGCAGATGGACGATCAGCTTGAGTCGCATTTTGCGGCGGCAGGCGGTTTCGCCGAACACGGTGCGGATGTTGAGCAGGCCGAGTCCGCGCACTTCGAGGAAGTCCTTGAGCAGTTCCGGGCAGCGGCCTTCGAGGGTGTCGGAGCCGATGCGCGAGACATCGACCACGTCGTCGGCGACCAGGCCGTGGCCGCGCGAAATCAGTTCCAGGCCGAGTTCGCTCTTGCCGACGCCGGAGTCGCCGGTGATCAGCACGCCCATGCCCAGCACGTCGAGGAAGACGCCGTGCAGGGTGCCGGTTTCGGCCAGTTGGCGCGACACGAAGGCGCGCAGGGTATCGATGACGAAGGCCGAGGACAGCGGCGTCTGCAGCAGCGGCGTGCCCGAGGCCTCGCAACCGCTGCGCACGCCGTCGTCGATCGCGCAGCCGTCGGCGACGATGATGGCGGGCGGCTTGGCGTTGTAGATTTCCTGCATGTGATGGGCGACTTTTTCCGGCGCGTGGCGGGCCGACCAGGCCACTTCGGGCGTGCCGATCACCTGCAGGCGTTCCGGGTGCATCAGATTGAGGTGGCCGATCAAGTCGGCCGGTGACACCACATGTTCGGTGGTGCATATCGCGCGCGTCATGGGGCCGCTGACCCACGAGAGCTGGAGCCGCTCGCGGTTACGTTCGAACAGCTGGGAAACGACTAATTGGCGTGCCAATTGGCAAAAAGGCCGTGCAGCGCCGCGCTATCGGCGGCTGTGGCGAGTTGTTCGCGAAAAGCCCGGTCGGAGAACATCTGCGCCAGTTCGGAGAGCAGTTGCAGATGGTGCTCGTTGGCCGCTTCGGGCACCAGCAGCACGAATATCAGGCCGACCGGCTTGCCGTCCGGCGCGTCGAACTGCACCGGCGAGTCGAGGCGGACAAAGGCGCCGAGCGGGGCCTTGAGACCCTTGATGCGCCCGTGGGGAATCGCGATACCCTGACCAAGGCCGGTCGAGCCCAGCTTTTCGCGCGCGAACAGGGCGTCGTAGACCGTGCTGCGGGCGACGCCGTGATGATTTTCAAAAAGAATACCGACCTGCTCGAATACGCGCTTCTTGCTGCTGGCGTCGAGGTTTGCCACCACGTTGTCGAGTGGCAGCAGGCTGGCGATCTGATTCATGGTGGAAGCAATTCGGCGATGGGCGGAGGTTGCGGCGGCGCGCAGTATAACGCTATCCGGCGGATACCGTTCCCGGCGCAAGCGCACCGGGACATAACACGCTGCCGCGGCCGGTTCGCCCAACTTGCCGCTACGGGCCTATTCGACCTGCGGGCGCTTGTCGTGGGTGTGGTCGGAGACCTTTTCCTTGTGCTTGACCACCTGGCGGTCGAGCTTGTCGGCCACCAGGTCGATGGCAGCGTAAAGATCGGCGTCGATGGCATCGGCGAAGATGTCCTTGCCTTTGACGTGCAGGGTGACTTCCGCTTTTTGCTGCAGCTTTTCAACCGACAGGATGACGTGCGAACTGGTCACCTGATCAAAATGCCGCAGTACTCGATCGAGTTTGCCCGTGACGTATTCGCGAATGGCCGGAGTGACTTCGATGTGGTGGCCGGTAATGTTGAGATTCATGATGTCTCCTTGTCAGACGTATTTTCTCAGAGAACTTTTCTGAGGTTGACCGGCGGGATATTGAGCAGTTCGCGGTACTTCGCTACGGTGCGACGCGCCACGACGATGCCCTGCTCGCCGAGGATTTCCGCAAGACGGGCGTCCGAGAGCGGCTTCTTGCCGTCCTCGGCGCCGACCAATTGCTTGATCAGCGCCCGAATTGCGGTTGAGGAGGCCGCGCCGCCGGTATCGGTGGCGACGTGGCTGCCAAAAAAGTATTTGAGTTCGTAGATGCCGCGCGGACTCGCCAGGTATTTCTGGGTCGTCACGCGCGAAATGGTCGATTCGTGAAGGCTGACGGTTTCCGCGATCTCGCGCAGGGTCAGCGGCCGCATCGCGACTTCGCCGTGGTCGAAGAAGGCCCGCTGGCGGTCGACGATGGCTTGCGACACCCGCAGGATGGTGTCGAAGCGCTGCTGCACGTTCTTGATCAGCCACTTGGCTTCCTGCAACTGGCTGGCCAGTCCGGTCGAGGACGCGTTGCCGCCGCGGTGGCGCTGCAGGATGTCGGCGTAGAGCCGGTTGATGCGCAGGCGCGGCATGGCCTCGCGGTTGAGGCTGACGACCCAGCGGTCGTGCAGTTTTTTCACCGCCACGTCCGGCACCACGTAGCGCGTATCGATCGGCGCGTATTGCGCGCCGGGACGTGGATTGAGGGAGCGGATCAGGGTTTGCGCCGCGCGCAGCTCGTCGTCGTCGCAGCCCAGGGATTTCTTGATGCGTGCGAAATCGCGCGCGGCCAGATGCTCGAGGTGCTTGTCGACTATGGCCAGCGCCAATTGGCGCGAGGCCGATTCCGGCAGGAATTTCAGTTGCAGCGACAGGCATTCCTGCGCGCTGCGCGCGCCGATGCCCGGCGGATCGAGGTTCTGCAGATGGCGCAGGGCGATGCCGAGTTCCTCCAGCAGGGCTTCGCGCACTTCGTCGTCGTCGGCGACCAGCAGATCGATCAACTCGTCCAGCGGCTGGGTCAGGTAGCCGTCGTCGTTCAGGGCTTCGATCAGGAAGCCGACCAGTGCCCGCTCGCGGTCGGGCAACTGGGTCATCGCCACCTGGGTCGCCAGATGCTCGCGCAAGGAGCTTGAACTGGCCTGGGATTCGCCGCTGTCGAGATCGTCGTCGTTGGGATCGCGCTGGCCATGGCTGCCGGAAAAGTCCATGCCCCAGCCTTCATCGTCGCCGCCCCGCGGTTCCTGGCGTTCGTCGCTTTCGGTCGGCGTCACGGTTTGCGGCGTCGCCAGCCCATCGCCTGTGGCACCGAGGCTGAATGCAGCCGGCTCGCCGGGATCGTCGCGTTCCAGCAGGGGATTTTCCTGCAAGGCCTGGTCGATCTCGGCATTCAACTCCAGAGTCGACAACTGCAACAGCCGGATCGACTGCTGCAACTGCGGCGTCAGTGCCAAGTGCTGCGATAGCCTGAGCTGGAGTCCTTGTTTCATCACATTCTGAAGTGCTCGCCGAGATAAACCCGACGCACACTTTCATTATCGACTATCTCGGCCGGCTGTCCAGCGGCAAGCACTTCGCCGGCGTTGATGATGGTGGCGCGATCGCAAATGCCCAGGGTTTCGCGCACGTTATGGTCGGTGATCAATACGCCGATGCCGCTTTCCTTGAGATAGCGGATGATCTTCTGGATGTCGATCACGGCGATCGGGTCGACGCCGGCAAAGGGTTCGTCGAGCAGGATGAAACGCGGGCTGGTCGCCAGCGCGCGGGCAATCTCGACGCGGCGGCGCTCGCCGCCAGAGAGCGAGGCCGCCAGATTCTTGCGGATGTGGGTGATGTGCAGTTCCTGCAGCAGGGTTTCTTCGCGCTCGTCGATTGCGGCATCGTCGAGATCCTGCAGTTCCAGCACGGCGCGCACGTTTTCCGACACCGTGAGTTTGCGAAACACCGAATTTTCCTGCGGCAGGTAGGACAGGCCCAGTCTGGCGCGCTGGTGGATCGGCATGTGGGTCAGGCGCAGTTTCTCTTCCCCGCTTTCGATGCGAATCTCGCCGCCATCGGCGGCGACCAGGCCGACGATCATGTAGAAGCAGGTGGTCTTGCCGGCGCCGTTGGGCCCGAGCAGGCCCACCACTTCGCCGGCGGCGACTTCGAAGGAGACGTCGGTCACCACGGTCTGCGACTTGTACTTCTTGCGCAGATTGTGGGCCGAGAGCGTGGCGACCGGAGTCATTACGACAGGCGGCGGCACAGCTTCGCTGTCATAGCCGAGAGGGATCTGGTCGGCGGCGTCGAACTTCATTCGCCTTCGGCCTCCAGCGGCTGCTTGAGCAAACGACGGACGACGTCGCCGGCAAAGCCCCGGCTTTGCAGGAAGCGCGCCTGGCGCGCCCATTCCTTGGGGTTGGTCGGCGCGGCGGAAAACTTGCGGCTCCAGGCGGCACGCGCGCGTTCGATCTCGTCGGGCAGGTCGGCCTGCGCCAGTTGTTCGTCGATCATCTCGGGCGCCACGCCGCGGGTCTTGAGCTGATGGCGCAGGCGCGAGGTGCCAAGCCGCGCGGCATTGCTGCGCAAATAGCTTTCGGCCGTACGGCTGTCGGACTGCAGTTGCGAGGACTCCATGTCAGCCAGTACCGCGGCGATCTCCTCCGGCGTGCCCAGCCCTGCCAGCTTGCGCGCCAGTTCGGCGCGGGTATGCTCGCGCCGGGCCAGCAGCCTGATCGCCTGCTGGCGCAATTCATTCGACATGGTGGCGACCGCGACAGGCGCGGCAAGAGCGGTTCGACAAGATGCTTGCCCTCGGCGGATACTCGGTCAAGTACCGCGCCTAGCTGCCTTTCACTGCTTCGGGGGTGCCCAGCGCCGCGACGCCGACGGCCTCGCGCACCCGGTTTTCGATTTCCACGGCGATTTCGGCATGCTCGCGCAGGAACTCGCGCGCGTTGTCCTTGCCCTGGCCGATCTTCTCGCCCTTGTAGGCGTACCAGGCGCCGGATTTCTCGACGATCTTGTGCTCGACGCCAAGTTCGACGATCTCGCCCTGGCGCGAAATGCCTTCCCCGTAGAGGATGTCGAAATGCGCCTCGCGGAAAGGCGGGGCGACCTTGTTCTTGACCACTTTGACCTTGGTTTCGTTGCCGATCACCTCGTCGCCCTTCTTGATCGCACCGGTGCGGCGGATGTCCATGCGCACCGAAGCGTAGAACTTCAGCGCGTTGCCGCCAGTGGTGGTTTCGGGGTTGCCGAACATGACGCCGATCTTCATGCGGATCTGGTTGATGAAGATGACCAGCGTGTTGGTGCGCTTGATGTTGGCAGTCAGCTTGCGCAGGGCCTGGCTCATCAGTCGCGCCTGCAGGCCGGGCAACTGGTCGCCCATTTCGCCTTCGATTTCGGCGCGCGGCGTCAGCGCCGCCACGGAGTCGATCACGATGCAATCGACGCCGCCCGAGCGCACCAGCATGTCGGTGATTTCGAGGCCTTGTTCGCCGGTGTCGGGCTGCGAGATCAGCAGGTCGGGCACATTCACCCCGAGTTTGGCCGCATAGCCGGGGTCGAGCGCGTTTTCGGCGTCGATGTAGGCGGCCACGCCGCCGGCTTTTTGAATCTCGGCCACGATGTGCAGGCACAGCGTGGTTTTGCCGGAAGACTCCGGACCGTAAATCTCGACCACCCGTCCGCGCGGCAGGCCGCCTATGCCCAAGGCGATATCCAGCCCGAGCGAGCCGGTGGAAACCGTCTGGATGTCGTCGATGGCCAGGCCTTCGCCCATTTTCATGATGGAGCCCTTGCCGAACTGCTTTTCGATCTGGGCCAGGGCGGCCTGCAGGGCCTTGTTCTTGTTCTCGTCCATTAAATGCGTCCTTCAAAAGTTGATTCGATTATGGCATGGATGGCACAGTTTTTGCGCTCTCCCGGTTTCTTATGCGGCATCGAGTCGGACCAGCAGGCCGCGCAGGGCGTGAAGCACCGCCTGACGGCGCACCGCTTCGCGGTCGCCGCCAAAAACCGCGGTCTCCGCAACAGCCGTTTCGCCGACCCGACACCAGGCAAAGCATACGGTGCCCACTGGCTTACCAGGTGAGCCACCCGTGGGCCCGGCGATTCCTGTGATTGCCAATGAAATCATAGCCTTGGAGTTTTTCAGTGCACCGGCGGCCATTTCCGCCGCGGTTTCCGGACTCACCGCGCCATGGCGGTCCAGGGTTTCCTGGCGCACACCGAGCATGTCGACCTTGGCCGGGTTGGAATAGGTCACGAAACCGCGCTCGAACCATTCCGAACTGCCGGCTGTGTGAGTGATCACTTGGGCGGCCCAGCCTCCGGTGCAGGATTCGGCGGTCGCCAGCAAGAGTTGGTGCTGGCGACACGCCGCACCCACCGATGCAGACAGGGCAAGGAGCTCGGAATCCATCAGAAGGGCAAGAAGGCCTTGAATACCGCGATGGTCAGCACCGTGTAGCCGGCGGCGATGACGTCGTCCATCATCACGCCGAAGCCGTTCTTCACCCGCGTGTCGAAGAACCGGGCCGGTTCCGGCTTGACGATGTCGTAGAAACGGAACCACAGGAAGGCCGCGAGCTGCCAGAGCAGTTCGGGCGGCGTCAGCATCAGCACCGCCCAGAAGGGCACGATCTCGTCCCAGACGATGGCGCCGTGATCGACCACGCCGAGTGCGCGGCCGGTGATCTGGCAGGCCGCGACGCCGACGGCAAAGGCCAGCAGCAGGAAGATCGCCAGCCCCAGGTCGCTTTCCAGATAGCCGCGCAGGAAGGGATAGGTCAGCCATGCGAAGGCCGTGCCGGCCGTCCCCGGCGCGAAACGCGACAGCCCGCTGCCCATGCCGCAGGCGATGAAATGCGCCGGATGGTGGAAGAGGAACTTGAGCGGGGGCGGAGGCAGTTTAGCCATTGCTGTCCCGGGGTACCGGCTGGGGGGCAAAGTGATCGTAGCCGCGCCTGGCGGGGGTGATGTCGCTGCCGTCGTCGTCATTCAGCACGAGTTCGCCGGGCGCACCGGCGACGATCTCGCCGATGCGGGTCAACGGCAGTTCGAGCTTGCCCGCCAGTTCTGCGACGCGCTCGTCGGACGCTGCCGGCGCGGTGAACAGCAATTCGTAGTCGTCGCCGCCGGACAGCAGGCAGTCGCGTTCCAGGCCGGCCGCAGGCAGGTTCGGAATCTGCAGCCGCGCGGCGAGGGCCGACTGCTCGAGGATATGCCCGAGATCGGCCAGCAGGCCGTCCGACACGTCGATCGCCGCTGTCGCCAAACCGCGCAGCGCCAGCCCGAGCGCGACCCGCGGCTGCGGGCGGTGCAATGCGGCGAGGCAATCCGTGAGCTGCGGTTCGGTCAGCGTGGTACGTCCCTGCAGGTGGGCCAGACCCAGCGCGGCGCGTCCGGGCCGGCCGGAAACCCAGATCGAATCGCCGGCCTTGGCGCCGCTGCGGCGCAAGGCCTGCCCCGCGGGGGCTTCGCCAAGTATCGTGACGCAGAAGGCACGCGGCCCGCGCGTGGTGTCGCCGCCGATCAGGTCGATGCCGTAGTCCTGGGCGCAGGCGAAGAAGCCGCGCGCGAAGGCCTCGATCCATTCGTGAGTTGGCGCCGGAGCTTTGCATGCCGGGGATTCCGCTTCGCGGGCCGGCAACACGGCGGCGAGCAGCGCCCAGCGTGGTTGCGCGCCCATTGCGGCAAGGTCCGAGACATTCACGGCAAGGCATTTCCAGCCGAGCGCTTCGGCATCGGTGTCGGCCAGGAAATGCGTGCCTTCGACCAGCAGGTCGGTGGAGACGACCAGTTCCTGGCCCGGGGTCGGCGCGATCAGCGCACCGTCGTCGCCCACGCCGAGCAGAGTGTGGCTGGTGGGCCGCTTGAAGTATTGGTCGATCAGAGCGAATTCGGAAGGCATGAAAACCTTTTTGCCACAGAGGACACAGAGATCACGGAGAAGAAGCAAGGGGGTTTTCTCTGTGCCCTCTGTGTTCTCTGTGGCTAACGGGTTCTTGGTTCGTCCGGTCGCAGCACCGCGGCCAGTTTGTCCAGCACGCCGTTCACGAACTTGTGGCCGTCGGTGCCGCCGAAGGTCTTGGCCAGTTCGATGGCTTCGTTGATGATCACGCGGTAGGGCGTTTCGGGGTGGAGCTTGAGTTCGCAGGCGCCCAGCAGCAGGATGCAGCGCTCGATGGGCGAAACTTCCTCCCAGAGCCGGTCGATATGCGGTGCGAGGTCCAGCTTGAGAGCCTCGGCATGCTGCCGCGCTTCGGTCAGCAGCCTCGCGTAGAGCGCGTTGTCGGCCTTGTCGAAACCGGCCACGCCTTCGGCCTGGACCTGGATTGCCGCCTCATCCTGGCCACCCACCTGCCACTGGTAGAGGCCCTGGATGGCGAATTCCCGGGCGCGACGCCGCGGCGACTTACCGCTGCTCACTATTTATTCGCCTTCAGCAGCGCTTTTGTCAGATTGGCCATCTCGATGGCGGCCTGTGCCGCTTCGGTGCCCTTTTGCACCATGCGCACCAGGGCCTGGTCGTCGTTCTCGGTGGTCAGCACCGCGTTGGCGATCGGGATGCCGGTATTCAATTGCACGTCGGTGATGCCGCGCGCCGACTCGTTGGAGACGATCTCGAAATGATAGGTCTCGCCGCGAATCACGGCGCCCAGCGCCACCAGCGCATCGAAGCAGCCGCTTTGCGCCATGGTCTGCAGCGTCAGCGGCAGTTCCAGCGCACCGGGCACCGTGGTGAAGGTGATGTCGCTGTCGGCCACGCCGAGGCGCGTCAATTCAGCCAGGCAGCCCGAGCGCAGGCCGGCGCCGACGTCCTCGTTGAAGCGGCTTTGCACCACGCCGACGCGCAGACCGCGGCCTGCCAGATTGGGTTCGAATTCGCGAATAGTCATGCCGTTTTTTCCCCTGCCGGATCGAAGTAGCCGGTGATTTCGAGGCCGAAGCCGGCCATGCTCGGCATCTTGCGCGGGCTGGCCATCAGGCGCATTTTGCCGACGCCGACTTCGCGCAGGATCTGCGCGCCGATGCCATAGATGCGCGGGTCCCAGGTATAGGCCGGCTTTTCCGTGCGCTCGCTCTTGAGCGCCGCCAGCAAGGCATTGCCGGTTTCCGCCCGATGCAGCAGCACCAGCACGCCTTGCCCTTCGGCGGCGATCTTGCGCAGGGCGAAGTCGACGCTGTAGGTGTGGCCGCGGCTGCCGTTGTCGAGGAAGTCCAGCACGCAGACGGCTTCATGCACGCGCACCAGGGTCTCGTCTTCCGCCTTGATCTCGCCGCAGGACATGGCCAGATGCACGTCGCCGCAACTGCGGTCGGCGAAGGCGCGCAGACGGAAGCTGCCTTGCGCGCATTCGACCTGCTTGTCGGCGACGCATTCGATGAGCTTTTCGGTTTCCGAGCGGTAGTGGATCAGGTCGCGGATGGTGCCGATCTTGAGGCCGTGCTCGCGCGCGAATTCGAGCAGGTCGGGCAGCCGCGCCATGGTGCCGTCGTCCTTGAGGATTTCGCAGATCACCGCGGCCGGCTGCAGGCCGGCCAGCTGGGCCAGGTCGCAGCCGGCTTCGGTGTGGCCGGCGCGCACCAGCACGCCGCCGTTTTGCGCCATCAGCGGGAAGATGTGGCCGGGCTGGACGATGTCGGCCGGCGTCGCGTTCTTCGCCACGGCAACCTGCACCGTGCGCGAGCGGTCATGGGCGGAGATGCCGGTGGTGACGCCTTCGGCGGCCTCGATCGACATGGTGAAGGCGGTGCCGTGCTGGGCCTTGTTGTCGCGCACCATCAGCGGCAGGTCGAGCTGGTGGCAGCGGGCTTCGGTCAGCGTCAGGCAGATCAGGCCGCGGCCATGCTTGGCCATGAAATTGATCGCCTCGGGCGTCACATGCTCGGCGGCGAGCACCAGGTCGCCTTCGTTTTCGCGGTCTTCTTCATCGACCAGGATGACCATGCGGCCGGCGCGCATCTCGGCGACGATATCGAGAACAGGGCTGATGCTCATGACTGAAGTACCAAACTTGAGAAGGCGCGTATTTTACGCTGCGCCGGCCGTCAGCATGCGCTCGACGTAGCGCGCGATCAGGTCTATTTCGAGATTGACCTTGGCGCCCGCGTGCAAGCGCTTGAGGGTCGTCACCGCGATGGTGTGCGGAATCAGGTTGATCGAGAAGCGGCGGCCGCCTTTGCCACCCACGCGGTTGGTGGTGAGCGAGACGCCGTCGACGGTGATCGAACCCTTGCGCGCGATATATTTCGCCAGAGCCTTCGGTGCCTTGATCACCAGTTCGTGCGATTCGCCGACGGGCTCGAACTTCTCCACGTCGCCGACGCCGTCGACATGGCCCGAGACCAGGTGACCGCCGATGAAGTCGGACAGGCGCATGGCCTTTTCCAGATTGACCTCGCCGCCCACGGTGTCGAGACCGACGGTGCAATCGAGCGTCTCGCGCGAGACGTCGATCTGGTAGCTGGTCTTCTTCTTCGCGATCACGGTCAGGCAGACGCCGCCGTGGGCGATGGAGTCGCCGATGGCGACATCGGCGAGCTTGAGGCCGGGCGCTTCGATGGTAAGCCGCAGGCCTTGTTCCAGCGGCTGGGCGTGGCTGATTTTTCCTACGGCGGCGATGATGCCGGTAAACATGGAAGCTCCTGAAAGTTAGCGCAGGACGCGCTCGAGGGTGGGCAGAAATTTCTCCGCGGACTGGAAACCGATGATGCGCAGATCGACCAGTTCGCGGCCGCCGGCGTCGAAGAAAATGATGCCGGGCGGGCCGAACAGGCCGAAGCGTTTGAGCAGCGCCGCATCGTCCGGACTGTTGGCGGTGACGTCGGCCTGCAGCAGCAGGAACTGTTTCAGGCGCGCGGCGACCTTGGGCTCGGCGAAGGTGAAGCGTTCCATTTCCTTGCAGCTGACGCACCAGTCGGCGTAGAAGTCCAGCATCACCGGCCTGCCGGCGGCCTTCGCCTCGGCGAGCCGGGCGTCGAGCCGTTCCACCGAGGCGACGCGCTCGAAAGTTGGCGCTGGCGCCTCGGCGGCGACGCCGCCGCCGCGCAGGAAACCCAGCGGCTGCAACGGGTCCCGGGCGCCGCCCAGCACCCCCATCAGCATCGCCGCGCCACTTAACAACAGCACCACGCCGAGGCCCTTGCCCAGGCGTTGCCAGCCGTGGGCCTGCGGCGGCAAGGGATCCAGCGCATGCAGGTAGATCGCAGGAATCATCAGCAGCAGCGCCCAGCCGAGCATTTGCAGCCACAGCGGAATGACCGGCGAAACCAGCCACAGCGCGGTTGCCAGCATGACGACGCCGAAAAACTTCGTGACGCCATCCATCCAGGGTCCGGATTTCGGCAGCAGCGAACGCGAGAAGGCGCCCACCAGCAGCAGCGGCGCTCCCATGCCGAGCGACATGACGAACAGTGCCGTGCCGCCCAGCGCGGCATCGCCTGTTTGCGCGATGTACAGCAAGGCGCCGGCCAGCGGCGCGGCGACGCAGGGGCCGACGATCAAGGCCGACAAGGCGCCCATCAGCGCGATGGCGGGCAGCGAGCCGCCCTGGCGATTGGCCGTGTTCGAGACCCGGCTTTGCAGCGCGGCGGGCAACTGCAGCTCGTAGAAGCCGAACATGGAAAGCGAGAGCACCACGAACACCAGTGCGAAGCCGCCGAGCACCCAGGCGTTCTGCAGCGCGGCCGAGAGCAGGGTGCCGGACAAACCGGCGGCAACGCCGATCGCCGCATAGGTCACGGCCATGCCCAGCACATAGGCCAGCGAAAGCACGAAGGCGCGCAGATGCGTCACCGCATGGCCGTGATTGACAATGATGCCGGACAGGATCGGAATCATCGGGAACACGCAGGGCGTCAGCGACAGCAGCAGGCCGAAGCCGAAGAAGCTGAGGAGGATCAGGGCCAGATTGTCGCCCTTGAACAGGCCGGCGATTTTCGAAGTTTCGTCGCCCGCCACGGCGGCGTCGGCCGCACCGGAAGTTGGCGCTGGCGCCACGGCGCTGCCGGCGGCGGCCAGGTCCAGCTTGGCCTCCTGGGTGATCGGCGGATAGCAGATGCCGCCGTCCCAGCAGCCCTGCGAGACGGCCTTCAGGGTCACCGGCCCGCTGGCCTCGACCGGCAGCAGGATCTTCACTTCCTTGCGGTAGACCTCGACCTTGCCGAAGATCTCGTCGTCCTTCATCTTGCCGGGCGGAAAGACGGGGGGCCCGAGCTTGCCGCCGTCCAGCGCGAACTTGAACTTGTCGCGGTACATGTAATACTGGTCGGTGATCTGCCAGCGGGCTTCGATGGTCTTGGCGTCGACCATGCGCGCCGAGAAACGGTAGGCCTGCTCGGGCGGCAGGGGTTCTTCGGCGTGGGTCAGGCCGGTGAAGGCGAGCAACAGCAGGAACAACAGGCGCATCAGCATGTGGAGAGTTTTCCGTCCGGGTGTTCATCAAGGGTTTCGCTGGCGACCCAGTTCAGATACTCGGGCAGGCCGTGCGCGATTGGGACCGCGATGATCTCGGGAAGTTCATAAGGGTGGCCGGCGCGGATCGCAGCCTCCAGCGCCGCATAGCGCGCCGCCGTGGTCTTGATCAGCAGCGGGATTTCAGGCGCGTCTTCGATCCGGCCCTGCCAGCGATACACCGAACGGCAGGGCGCGAGTATGTTCACGCAGGCCGCCAGACGATCAGCCACCAGCGACTCCGCCATCGCCTGGGCGCTGGCCTGGTCGGGCAGGTTGGTCAGGATGAGCAGGGCTTGGCCGCGAGTTTGCGCTGTTTCCATTGGCCTATTCTACCTTCGGCCGGTGCCGGCTCTGGGGTAGGCTGCCTCACCCGGGCGACTCTCAGACTGTCCGGAACCCGGAGCCAAATTTGAGCAAGCTGCTGACTGGATTGATGGAAGCCGAGCGCAAGCGCCGGCAACTCGCTGCCAAGAGCGCGGCCCCGCACACCGCTGCGACATCGGTCGAACCGGCTGCGGCGCCGGTCCAGGGCGACGACGAGCGCGCTCGTGTTGCCGCCGAATCGCGCCGCCTGCAATCTGCCGCAACCATTGCCGCCGCCCAGCAACGCCAGCAGGCGGAAGAACGTGCGGCACAGTCCGCACGCGATCGCGCCGTCGCCGAAGCTGCCGCCGAAGCCGCAGCCGCCGAGCAAGCGCAGGCCGAACGCCGCGCCGCAGCCGCGCTGCAGCAGCGTATCGAGGCGGAACAGCAGGCACTCGCCGCGGCGCAATCGAAGCAAGGCGCCACCGCGCAGCTGGCCGCCGCCGCCGCCGCGCGCGCCGCAGCGGAAGAAAATCTCGCGCGGGCGGCCGCTAATCGCGCGGCCGCCGATCGACTCGCCGCCGAACGCGCGGCGGAGCAATTGCGCGCCGAGCAGGCGGCCGAAGCCGCCGCCTTGTCGCGCATGGCCGCGGAAGAGCGGGCGATTCAGGAAGCTCGTCGCCGCGCCGAGCAGGAAGCCGCGGCAGAGCGTGCCGCCGCCGCGCGTCTCGACGCCGAGTGCAAGGCCCAGGCGGCGCTTGCGGAACGCGCACGGGCGGAAGCCGAGGCGCTCGCCGCTGCAGCCAGCCATCGACAGGTCGCCGCGGACCCTGCGACAACATCGAAGCCGCCACCGCTTGTCGCGGCACAGGGCGGCGCGGACTCACCCCACCGGGCCCCGCGATTTGCGCAGCGCCTGCTTGCCGGCACAGCGCTGGCCCTGGCGATTGGCTTCGCCTGCGGGCTGTGGCTGGGCAAGGCTCCCGGCGTCGCCCAGCGACCACTCGCGCAAGAGCCGGATGCTTTGCACCTGCGTCTCGACACCCGGCTCGGCAACCCGCCGCTGCATGAGCCTCGAGTCATCCCGCGTGATCGACAGCGCTGACTGCGGCCGCAGACAACACGCGCCGCGCACCGACCGACGTGGCGCGCAAGCAACGCCCTGCCGTATCCAAGGCAGGGCGCGGTGTTTTAGTTGCTGATAGACTGGCCTTCTGTTAGCGTTCCACGGTAGTCGGGAGCAGCTTGCGCAGTCAGAATAAATGGCAATGATTTTCCTGAGGATTACCCAATGAAGAAAGCGATAGCCAGGGTTTTGGCTGCCGTCCTTATCCTGGCGGCCGGTGCGCTGAATCACGCGATTGGGCAGGATGCCAGTTTCGATATCGTGCGCTTCCAGATCGAAGGAAATTCGATCCTGCCGGCGCAACGGGCGCAGGAACTGGTCGCACCCTTTGTCGGTCAGCGCCGAAACTATGGCGATGTGCAAAAAGCGCTGGAGGCACTCGAAGACGAATTTCGCCGCCTTGGCTACGGCACCGTGCAGGTCTATGTGCCCGAGCAGGAACTCACCACCGGCGTAGTTCGCCTGCAGGTCAGCGAAGGCGTGATCGGCAAGGTCACCATCACCGGCAACAAGTATTTCAACGACGCCAATGTCCGCGCCGGCGTGCCCGACCTGAAGGAAGGCGTCGCGCCCAACATGCGCAAGCTTTCCGAAAACGTCCAGCTCAGCAACGAGAATCCGGCCAAACAGGTTGAAGTGACGCTGGGCGTCAGCGAGGAAGAAGGCAAGGTCAATGCAAGGGTCGAGGTCAAGGAGGAAGACCCGGACCGGCTCTATCTGACGCTGGACAACACCGGCACCAAGGCCAGCGGCAAGCACAGGCTCGGCGTCGCCTACCAGAATGCGAATCTCGGCAACAGCGACCAGGTATTGACGCTGGCCTACACCACGGCGCTCGATCCTCCTGGCGGCATGAAGATACTCGGCAACCGGGTCCTGCCCTGGCAAGACGGCAACGGCGTCAAGGTCGATATCTTCAGTATCGGCTACCGTCTGCCCCTGTATGCGCTGGGCGACAGCATCGACTTCATCTACGGCAATTCCAGCACCGATACACCGTCCACTTCACCGACTCTCGGCACCGGCCTGGGGATCAACGGCAAGGGCGAGGTGTTCGGTTTCCGCTACAACCATATTTTCCCGCGCGCCGGCGAATTCACTTCGAAACTGGTGCTGGGACTCGACTACAAGTACCTGAACAGCCGCTGCGCCATCAACGGCAATCCGACGCCGTTTGGCCTCGCCGGCTGCACGCCGCATACCTTCCGTCCGGTCTCCGCCACCTACAGCGGCCAGTGGCAAAAGCCGGGCGAGGCCATCGACTTCAACGTCGGCCTGGTGCATCACCTGTTCCCGATGGGCAGCCGGTTTGACTATGCCGCCGCACCGGGCGGCAATGACCGTTACTCTGCGGCGTCGGGCTACCAGACCAAGGATGAATTCACCGCCTTGCGCTTTGGCGGCAGCTATACCACGGCACTGACCGGCGACTGGCTGCTGCGCATCGCGGCAAGCGGCCAGCACGCGAACAATGCGCTGCCCGCCGGCGAGCGGCTGGGCGTGGCGGGCTCGACTGCGGTGCGCGGCTTCCTCGAGCGCGCCGTTGCCGTCGATCGGGGCTATTTCGCCAACATCGAGGCCTACTCGCCGGATATCGCGGCAAGACTGGGCGTGCCGGGAAACCTCAAGTGGCTGGTCTTTTATGATTTTGCCCAAGGTTCCAACCTCAACCCATCGGTCAACCAGCAGGTCAATATCGCCTCGCTGGGGGTCGGACTGCGCTACAACATCAACAAGGACGTAAGCGCCCGCTTGGACATTGCGCGGGTCATGGACGGGGTCTGGCCGAACGGCGCACCCAGTATCGCGCTGGAGGGCGACATCCGCGGCCATTTCGGTATTGCCTACGGGTTCTGAACAGGGCCTCCAAGTGTGAATTACGCCCTGGCTTGTACATGGCTTTAGGGCTATAAGCGAAAAGTGAATGGGCGGCTGTTCCGCCCTTGGAGTTTGCAACATGAGCTACAGGAGTCCGTCCCCCAAGCGCCCCCGATTGTCCACGACAGTTCGCCTTGGCGTTGCGGTCGTGGCCGCATGCTTCATTTCGGCACCTTTGTTGGCGGCGCCGCCGGTACCAGCAACCAACTTGCCGACCGGGTTCACCAATCTTGTCGGCATCGACCCCAAAAATATTGTCGCTGGTGCCAAAAGCCTCGACATCCTTACCTCGGCCAACAGATCTGCCGCCGATGTCGCCTATTTCAACATCGCTGCAGGCTATAGAGTCAACATCACTCAGCCCACAGTATCTGCAGACGTGTTGTTCCGCGTTTTGGAAAATAGTCCTTCCGTTATTTACGGATCACTCTCGTCCAACGGCGGTGTTTACCTGGTGAATCACAGCGGAATCTTTGTTGGCCCCAGCGGCCAGATCGACGTCGCGCGATTTGTCGCAACGACCTTAACCGTCCGCATGGAAGACTTCCTTGCAGGCCGCCATCTGTTCGTCAATGACGGCAGCGCGCAGAACGTCATCAACCAGGGCGAAATCAGGACGCCGGCCGGCGGCAGCGTCTACCTGATCGGCAGCAACGTCAGCAACGAAGGCATCATCACCACGCCGGGTGGCGAAACCATCCTTGCCGCCGGCGCCACCGTCAGCCTGATCGACAGCGCCACGCCGGGAGTCAAGGTCGACATCACCGGCGCCGCAGGTAACGCCACCAATCTCGGCGCGATCACCGCCGAGGCAGGACGCATCGGCATCGCCGGCGTCATCGTGAGGAACAGCGGCACGCTCAATGCCTCCAGCGTGGTCAGCGAAGGCGGACGCATTTTCCTCAAGGCTAGCCAGGATGCCTACGTCGATGGCAACGGCCGCATCGTCACCACGGGAACCAAGGGCGGCAGCGTGGAAGTCCTCGGCAATAACGTTACCGTGACGGATAACGCCGAAATCGATGCCAGCGGCGCCACGGGCGGCGGCAGGATCCTGATCGGCGGCGACTATCAGGGCAAGAACCCCGAGATACAGAACGCCAGCACCAGTTACTTCGGTCCCGCTGCGAGGCTCACGGCCGATGCCACGGAAGTTGGCGCTGGCGGCACGGTGATCGTCTGGGCCGACGACACGACACGCGCCTACGGCAATATTTCCGCGAGGGGCGGTGCGCTGGGCGGCGACGGCGGCTTGGTCGAGACTTCGGGCCATCAATATCTGGATATCGCCGGCGCCCGGGTGGATACCCGCGCGCCGAATGGCCAGACCGGCAACTGGTTGCTCGATCCGGTCGACGTGAGCATCCTGCAATATGGCGGCACGCCCACCAGCGGATCGGCGCCCTTTGGGCCGACGAGCAACAGCGTGATCTGGGCCGAGGATATCAGCGCCGCGCTCGGCACCACCGACGTCACGATACGGACCGACGGCGGCTCCGGCGGTCTCGGCGATATCACCATGACCGGCGCCTCGGTGTATGGCGCCAGCAGCCTGACCCTGGCCGCCTATGGCGGCGCGGGCGCGACGGGCAACATCACGATTACCGGCAGCAACGTCAATCTCGGCGGCGGCTTCAGGGCCCTGGCCGGCTGGAATGGCGCCACCACTTATTACGGTTCCGACGTGATCGCCGGCACCGGCAATATCGCCATCAACGGCTCGATGATTCATGCGTCGTCCTACGTCGATCTTCATGCCGGCAACGACATCTCGTTGGGCAGCAGCGGTACTTTTGGTACCTGGGTGCAGTCGTTCGGTAACATGTTCGTCAGTGCGGGGCATGATCTGAACCTGCTCGGCGGCAGCGGCAACATTTCCGGTACCGAGGGTCCCGGCGTCATGCTGCGCGGCGATACCAGCCAGACAATCAAGGTCGGCAACCAGATCCTGCTGCAGGCGGGCAGCGCCAACAACACGACCCAGTCCGGCAGCACGATGTACGGCGCCTCGGTGGCGATCCAGTCCGGCGGCATCCAGGACATTTCGGCCGGCGCCGTCAAGGTCTACGCCGGCGCGTCCGGACACGACAATTCCGCGGAGATCCAGGCAACCGGCAACCAGTCGATTACCATCTACGGCGGCGGGCTCGACGTCAGGGGCGGCGGCGACGCCAGTGCGACCGTCTATGGTGGACAGGGCAGCTACAGCAATGCGGCGCGGATTCAGCATGGACAGTCCACTTACGGCGGCGATGTGTATACCGGTTCCGGCGACCAGACCCTGACGCTCTACGGCGGCGCCTCGGTAATCCTGCAAGCCGGCAGCGGCACCGGCGTGCTCGGCTACTATGGTTCGGACTGCGATGCGAGCGGCGCCGGCGACCTTTGCCGCGGCAGCAGCAACGACGCCCATATCCAGAACGGCATCGGCGCCCAGACGCTGGGCTTCATCTCTGGCGGTGCGATCAGCATCACCGGCGGCAGCGCCGGCAGGCAGAACTCGGCCGACATCAGCAATCGAGGCTCGGCGACGACGCAGTTGATCTTCGGCAATCCGAACATCACCCTGACGGGCGGCAGTGGTGGCGGCAGCGCCGTCAGCTATGGCGGCGACACTTTCCAGCTCTCCAATGACGCAGGCATCAACAACGACGGAAGTGGCACGCAAACCGTCCATGCCGGAACGATCACCATCAATGGCGGCAACGCCCAATATGGCGGCGCCGGCTTCGGCAGCGACAGCGGCAACGGCCTGTTCATTACCACCACCGGCGACCTGAGCATGTACGGCGGCAGCAGCAGCGCCGGCGATCCCTTCGCCGCGGCCACCTATATCGGCAACAAGGCCGGCGGTGCAATCAACCTGAATATCGGAGGCAACCTCTACGTCAAGGCCGGCAGCGGCAGTGCCGCACCCATCCTGATCGGCTCGATCGACGGCCCGGCCTCCGTGACCATCGCCACCGCCGGCAATGTCAGCATCATCGCCGACGGCAGCCATGTCGGCATCGGCAGCGACTCCGCGAGTTATGGCGCGTCGGTTTCGATCGCGGCCGGGGGCAATCTGACCGCCACCGACAGCGCAACGCGCGGCGTCAGGATAGGCAGCCTGGCCGACAGCGCCAGCGCGACCAATGTCACGCTGCTGGCGGACGGCGACATCGCCATCGGCAGCGCGACGGGTTACGGCGCCCTGGTTGGCGTGAAAACCCCGAGCGGTGTTTCGAATGTCACGATCCGCGCCGGCGAATACGGCGGCGGCAATCTCCTGCTGGCCGCCAGCAGCCGCATCAAGGCCGGTGGCCAGGTGGCGCTCAGCGCGCGTCAGTCGGCGGCAACCAACGGCAACATCACGCAGAACCTCGGCGGCATCATCTACGGCGGCGACGTCGGTTTCACTGCCGAAGGCACAGCCAGCTTCAATGGCAGCGTGACGGCCACCACGGGCACAATTTCAGGTCTCGCCGGTTTTGCCTATGGCGGCCAGATCGGTTACTCGACCTCGCCTTCGACGTATGGCGGCAACCTCGTCTTCGGCAGCACCAGCATCCTGACGGCGCCGAGCATCGCCTTCGCCTCGGCCGGCGATCTGACCATGAACGGCCAGATGCAAGCAAGCACGGGCGGCATCCAGCTTTCCGCCGGCAGCTACCAGGATTCAGGCAGCGGCATTTCCACGCTTACAGGCGGCAATGTGGTCATCGGCGGCATGCTGGAGGCGCTTGGCGGCAGCGTCGAAATCGCGGCTGCGGTCGGCTACCAGTCCCTCGGTAATGGTCAGGTCACCCAGGCTGTGGGCAGCAGCATCCTCGCCGGCAGCGTCAGCATCGCCGGCGGCGGCACGGTGAGTCTCGACGGGAGTGTGGCGGCGACAGTAGGCGAATTGATGGTGCATGCCGGTTACCAGACCGCCAGTGTCGGGGCAATGGGGCCGTTCGGCTATGGCTCCGGCAGCCCGACGCCCTATGGCGGCAACCTTGCGATTGGCGGCACGCTTTCCGGGTATGGCGACGTGAAGCTGGCGGCCGAGTCCGGCTACGGCAGCGGAGCCAATGGCAACATCACGCAGAGCGCCGGCAGCAGTATTTCCTCCGGCAACGGCGGCATCTATATCATGGGCGGCGGCAACGTCACGCTCAATGGCAGCGTGGTCCTGGCGTCGCCGAACAGCATTGGCATCAGCGCCGGCGCCTCGGCCTATGGCGACGGCGAAGCGACGTCCAACGGCGGCAACGTGATCCTGGGCGGCAACATCGATGCCGGTTCGGGCAGTGTCAATATCGTCGCCAATGTCGGTTACATGAGCGGTACCAACGGCAATATCACCCAGTACGCCGGCAGCGCCATCCTCGGCGGCAATACCGAAATCATTGGTGGCGGATCGATCGATCTCGCCGGCGTGGTCAGCGCCAGTTCCGGGCAACTGACGGTACGCGCCGGTTACCAGTTGGGCGGGTATTACGGCTACAGCGGCCCGTCCGCCAACGGCGGCAACCTGACGATCAGCGGTACGCTCGCGGCACAGTATGGCGTTTGGCTGGCGGCCGAAGCCGGAGACAGCAGCGGCGCGAACGGCAACATCCTGCAGTCGGCAGGCAGCATCTCCAGTGCCTCTGGCAACATCGCCATCGAAGGCGGCGGCAACGTCACCCTCAATGGCAGCACCACCGCCTACGGCGGCAGCGGTTCGATCCGCTCCGGTTTCGCCGACGTCACGGGCACGCCCTATGGTGGCAACATCAATCTGGGCGGCAATCTTTATTTTGGCAGCTTCGTCGACCTCTTTGCATACTCCGGTGGTTCCGGCACGGCCGGCAATGGCCACATCGTCCAGAATGGCGGGTCTTTGGCCAGTAACGGCACGATCGGCCTCTACGCCGACGGCAACATCGGTCTGCAAGGCCGCGTCGAGACGCCGGGTTCCCTGTACATCTACGCCGGCTTGGACAATGACAATGGCTTTAGCCCTGGCTATCCCAACTATCAAAGCGCCTACGGCGGCGACGTTGGCTTCGGCGCCGGCAGTGTGGTCTATGGCAGTCACGTCGAAATCGTCGCCAACCGCGGAACGACCGGCGACAGCCTGGGCAACATCCGCCAGGAGGCTGGCGGCCTGTTGCACGTCACCGGCGTCACCAGCCTCTACGCCTACGCCGCCGGCAATGTCGACCTGTTGGGCGCGACCATTGTCGATGCCGGCGCACCGGTCACTATCAACGCCGGTTACGACTACCCCGGCGATAGCAGTCAGGCATTCGCCGACAAGCACGTCAGCATAGCGGGGCTCGCCACTGAAGGCAGCAGCGTGGATATCCAGGCGACCGGGGCGATTCGCGCCAATACGCAGGGCGCTGCTTCCATTTACGCGAATATTTTCAACAGCAGCAGCGGCGGCATCGAGATTGCCAATACAGGCAGCGTCGAGCCCGCCTTCATCAATATCAACGACGGTGCGACTGCCAACAGCGCGGTCACGTTCACCCACAGCGGCAGCGACCTCACGCTGGATTCCTCCCGCTCGTTTTCCACCTACGGCGGGGCCGGTGCGATCAATGTCTCTGCACTGTCGGGCAACCTCAACTACCTGGGCGGCGGTGCCCTGTCGGGCAGCAGCGTGACGCTCTCGGCCGGCAACGAGCTGAACATCGACGGCTCGCTGTCCGCCAGCGGGGCGCTCGGCCTTGTCGCGGGCGGTGTAGTCAACGTCAATAACATGGTCAACGCCGACAGCATCGTCCTGGGAGCGCCGACCGTCAATCTCCTGAGCGGTGCCGCCCATGCGGTGAATGACGCGATAGCGATCGGTTCGGTGATCAACATCGGCGCCGGCACGACCCGGCTGACCGGCGCCAACGTGCTGCTGCGCGGCGCGACGGAAGGCACGGGCACGCTGAGCCTGTACGGCGGCGTCGCCGCTACCGGCGGCAATCTGGAATTCAATCTCGGCGGCATCAATGCCTATGGCGGCGCCCTGTTCGCCCCCGTCGACATCATCGGCTTCGTCACCGGCGACATCCTGCTCGGCGGCGGCGCCTATATCCACGCCGGCAATGACGTTCGGCTGACACAGCGCGGCACAACCTCGCTGCTGTCGATGAGCAGCGGCGGACATGTGCTGGCGGGCATGCCGACCACCATACATCTCGACTTCCCGAACCGCGATAGCAGCGGCGTGGTGACCGACGGCTCGCCGGGCAGTGGGCTGTTCGTGGTCGTCAATGGCGTCGTCACGCCGGCAACGCCGGGCAACGGGCTGGAGCTGACACTGAGGCCGGTGCTGACGCCGACCGACCCCTGCGTCGCCAACCCCGATCTTTGCAAGCCCGAGCCCAAGGAGACACCGATCGAGACCGCGTTGGCTTCGCCCGAACTTCCCAAGACCGACCCAACCCAACCGCTGCTCGATCCTAACGCGACCACGGGTGGCACGGAAGGCAGTTTCGGCGGCGATTCCGGCGGCACGGGCACGACCGGCGATCAGCCGCCGGCCGAGACGAAGAAGGACGAAGGGACCACCACTTCGTCGGCGAAGGACGAGGGCAGCAAGGACGAGAAGAAGGACGAGAAAGACGAGAAGGACAAGAAGGACAAGAAGTCGGACGAAGCCAAGGAAGAGAAGAAAGATGAAAAGCCAGCCCAGAAAAAAGTCGCTCAATGCACCTAGGCCAGAACGCGCGATGATCCACACGGCAGTAGTCGTGCTGGCCCTCGGTCTGGTCTGGATCCCTGCCGCCGAGGCGGCCATGGTGGGCCAGATCACGCACCTATCGGGTACGCTTTCGGCCAAGCGCGCGGATGGCACGAGCAAGTTGCTCGCGGTCAAGTCCGATGTGGCGGAAGGCGACACGCTGAGCACCGAGGCCGAGACCTACGCCCGGCTGAAGTTTGTCGACGGCGGAGAAGTGGTGCTGCGTCCCGGCACCCAGTTGAAAATCGAGAACTATGCCTATAACGCCGCCAAACCGGAAACCGACAACATAGTGATGAGCATGTTCAAGGGCGGCTTGCGCGCCGTGACCGGTTTGATCGGCAAGCGCAGCCGGGAAAAGGTCAAGTTCGCCACCGAGACGGCGACCATCGGCATCCGCGGCACCCACTTCGGCGCCCTGTTGTGCCAGAACGATTGCGGCGGAGTACCCACCACCGGGGGCACTCCGCCCCCGAACGGATTGCATGTCGACGTGACGAATGGCGCCATTACGCTGAGCAATCCCGCCGGGACGGTACAGATCAACGCCGGCCAGTTCGGCTTCGTGCCCAATCCCAATACTCCGCCGACCATCGTGCCGCCGCAGCAGGGCATACAGGTCACCATGCCGAGTTCGATCGCCCAGAACAAGGGCAGCGGCAAGGGCATTGGCAAGGGCGGCACCGAAGAATGCAAGATGTGACGCGAAGCGCCGTCCCAGGTCGGCAATCGGCACCGTAGCGCCAGCGCCAACTCTTGACGCTCAGCGGCGTGCAGCGTTTTCATTTCATCTCCGGCCTGCCCCGCTCCGGGTCGACGCTGCTGTCGGCGATCCTGAGCCAGAACCCGCGCTTTCATGCCGGGGTCAGCAGCCCCTTGGCCGCATTCTTTTCATCACTGGTGGCCCAGGTAAGCGTCGGTAGCGAATGGGCGGCTCAGGTCAGCATCGCCCAGCGCCGCCGCCTGCTGCATGGGCTGTTCGAGTCCTACTATGCCGACCTGCCGGCCGAAAAACAGGTGGTGTTCGACACCAATCGGTCATGGACGGCGCGTCTGCCGGCCTTGCTCGACCTGTTCCCGCAGGCCAGGGTGATCGCCTGCGTGCGCAACGTCGCCTGGGTGATGGACAGCATCGAGCGCCTGTATCGCAAGAACCCGTACGAGAATACCGCGTTGTTCGGCAACGATGCCGAGCGCAGCACGGTATTTACCCGCACCGAGACCCTGGCCCAGCGCAACCGCCTGGTGGGTCTGGCCTATTCGGGTCTCAAGGAAGCCTACTACAGCGAGCAGGGCCGGGCCATGCTGGTGGTCGACTACGATCTGCTGGTGCAGCGGCCCGCCCATGTGATTCCGCTGATCTACCAGTTTCTCGGCGAGGAAGCCTTTCCCCACGATTACGAAAACCTGCAGTTCGACACGCCCGACTATGACGAAGGACTGGGGTTGGCCGGACTGCACAAGGTGCGGCGGAAGGTCAGCCTTGAGCCGCGCGAAACCATCCTGCCGCCCGACCTGTTCGAGCAATATGCCAAGCTGTCATTCTGGTACAACACCGCCAGCAGCCGCTGCAACGTGCTTATGGTGCGTCCCTGAGCGGAATGTTGCCCCGGCGCTGCAGGAAGTCGACCAGCTTTGCGACGCAGTCGTCGATACCGATCTTGTGCGCCGGCAGCACCACTTCCGGCTGTTCCGGTACTTCATAGGGTGAGTCGATGCCGGTAAACAGCGGCACCTGACCCGCCCGGGCGCGCCGATAGAGGCCCTTGGGGTCGCGCTGTTCGCAGATCGCCAGCGGCGTGCTGACGAAGACCTCGATGAACTGCCCGTCGTCGAACAGGCTGCGCACCGCCTTGCGTTCCGCACGAAAGGGCGAGATCAGGGCGACCAACACGACCAGCCCGGCATCGAGAAACAGCCGGGCGATTTCGCCGACGCGACGGATATGCTCCTGGCGGTCTCCGTCCGTATAGCCGAGATCGCGGCTCAGGCCGCGCCGCACCAAGTCGCCGTCAAGCAGGTAGCAATGCAGGCCGCGCGCCTGCAGCGTGTCGCGCAGGCTTTCGGCGATCGAGGTCTTGCCGGCGGCGCTGAGGCCGGTCAGCCAGACCACGCAGGGCGTCGGTACGGTGGGCGGAACGGAAGGCATGGTCCGGCAGGCGCGAGTCGCGGCGTCGTGGTCGCGCTTACTTCTGCTTCGGCACCCGCCCCATCAGGTAGAACTCGTCGTTCGGCCGCATTCCGGTCATGTTGGCCATGCGGTTGCTGAGACCGAAGAAGGCCGCCACGGCGCCGATGTCCCAGATGTCCTCGTCATTGAAGCCGTGCTGGTGCAGCGTGTCGTAATCGGCGTCGCCGATGGCGGCCGAGTCGAGCGCCACCTTCATCGCGAAATCCAGCATGGCCTTCTGGCGCGGGCTGAGATCGGCCTTGCGATAATTCACGGCGACCTGATCGGCGAGCAGGGGGTTCTTGGCGCGGATGCGCACGATGGCGCCGTGGGCGACTACGCAGTACTGGCAGCCGTTGGCGTTCGAGGTGGCGACCACAATCATTTCGCGCTCGGCCTTGGACAGGCCGCTGTCCTTTTCCATCAGCGCGTCGTGGTAGGCAAAAAAGGCGCGCCACTCGGCGGGACGATGCGCCAGGGCGAGAAAAACGTTGGGGATGAAGCCGGATTTCTCCTGCACTTCGAGGATGCGGGCGCGGATGTCGTCCGGGAGGTCTTCCAGTTTCGGGATGGGGTAGCGACTGATCGGCGGCGTGGTCATGATGTCCTCGTTGAAATGACTCTGATGTCGGCGTATTTTATGTCCCCGTCCCCTCGGACGGGGACGGTATCCCGGGATATGTCCCCATCCCCCAGGATGGGGACGGTATCCTAGGATATGGATTCCCCAACACAAGCCAAGGAGACTTGCATGAACACGTCCAGCCAGAAGACGGTCATGAATACCGACAAGCAATCGCAGTTCGACAGCCTGTTGCCTGCTGAGCCCCTGAATCGCCGCGGCTTCATAGTCACCGCGCTCGGCGCCGGCTTTGCGCTGGCGGTACAGCCGACTGCGGCGCAAAG
Organism: Sulfuritalea sp.; assembly: GCF_031426875.1. Classification (NCBI taxonomy): domain Bacteria; kingdom Pseudomonadati; phylum Pseudomonadota; class Betaproteobacteria; order Nitrosomonadales; family Sterolibacteriaceae; genus Sulfuritalea; species Sulfuritalea sp. Next base: position 120,440 of record NZ_JASJPC010000033.1, on the reverse strand, counting down.
TCCGATCAAGACAGGCACCGAAGGAATCACCGCAGGCGAGGTCAAGGTGCCGGTCAGCGATGGCGTGATGGTCGCCTACCGGGCCGCTCCGGCAGAGGCGAAAAACGCTCCGGTGATCTTGGTCGTTTCGGAAATCTTCGGCGTACACGAGCACATTGCCGATGTTTGCCGGCGCCTGGCGAAACGGGGCTACCTGGCCATCGCCCCCGAGCTTTTCGCCCGCTACGGCGACCCGCGCAAGATCGCCAATATTCCCGACATACTTACCAACATCGTCGCCAGGACGCCCGATGCCGGCGTGATGGCCGACCTCGACGCCTGCGTGGCATGGGCGTCAAAAAATGGCGGCAATACGGCACGCCTTGCGATCACGGGTTTCTGCTGGGGTGGCCGCATCACCTGGCTCTACGCTGCGCACAATCCCGGACTCACGGCGGCGGTTGCCTGGTATGGCCGCCTCGATGGCGAAATCAACGAGCGCACGCCGAAATATCCGCTGGACCTGGCGGCGCAGATCAAGGCTCCGGTGCTTGGCCTGTATGGCGGCAAGGATCAGGGCATACCGCTGGACGACGTGGAATCGATGCGGGATGCGCTGAAGAAAGGCGGCAGCAAGTCGCAGATTCATATCTACCCCGATGCGCCGCATGCCTTCCATGCCGACTACCGGCCGAGCTACCGCAAGGATGTGGCGGAAGACGGCTGGCAGCGCATGCTGGACTGGCTGCGCAAGAACGGCGTGTGAACCCAAGCCTGCCTCCGACCGCTCGGCCATATACGTCCCGATGGCAGCACTGATCCTCGATCCCGCGCCACGCCGGCTGGTCATTTTCGGCGCCAGCAACATCGTCTCCGACCTGTTCGACTGCGCGCTGGCCAACGGTCTGCTGCCGGCCAAGGTGGTGCTGCATCTGCCCGAGTCGGACGGGCCGCGCGACATTCCCCTGGCCGCGCGCATCGAGGCCCTGCGCGGCCTCTGCGATGCGCCGCAGGTGGCAATGCTGGATGACTTTCAGCCCGGCGCCGACGAAGTCTACCTGCTCCGTCCGACCACGCCGACGCGCGCCAATCTGGCGGCGGAGATCGAGCGGCGTTTCGCCCTTCGCTACCATACCCTGGTGCATCCGACCGCCTATGTGTCGCCCCTGGCCCGGCTCGGCCAGGGCGTTTTCGTCGGCGCCAACAGCGTGATCGGGCCGGGAGTCCGTCTCGACGACCACGTTTTCGTCAATCGCGGCGTCACCATCGGCCACGATACGCATATCGGATCGTTCTCGCGCATCCAGCCCGGCGCCAATCTGGGCGGCCTATCGCGCATCGGCCGCGGCGTCACGATTGCGATCGGCGCCACCCTGCTGGAGCGCCTGGAAATCGGCAACGGCGCCTTCGTCGGTGCCGGCGCCGTGGCTACCGCGGATGTTCCCGCGGGCGTGCTGGTGCTCGGAATACCGGCAAAATTCAAGAAGACTTTGTAAGTCTGTTCCGGGCCAGGTCGGCCGCCTGCCGGCAGGCGGCCAGCAGCGCAGGACCGGAGGCCTCGATGTCGAGGCGTTCATCGAAGCGCTGGCGCAGGGCCTGGCCTGTGCTGCGGCGCAGCTCGGGATCTTCGCTCAGCGCAGCCAGGCGCGCCAGGTAGGCATCGAGGTCGGGCAGGGCCAGTGGGCCCAGCTTGTCGCCGCCGTCGGAATTGGCGAAAGCGGTCACCGGCAAGGCCTCCGCCATGGCTTCGGCGACGCTGAAGCCGCCGCCCATGCGCGGCGGATTGACGTAGATATCGCAGCAGCGAAAGACGCCGGGCAGGTCGTCGCGCGTCGCCAGGGCGCGCACGCGGCCCGGCGCTGCCTGCTGCAAGGCCTGCGGCAGCTCGCCGGCGCCGCCCACCAGGAGCCAGACCACCCTGGGATGGCGCGCCATCAGCTGCAGCATCCGGCTTGCCCATGCGCCCGTGATTTCTTGCTTGAGGCGAAAACCCGCCGTGATCCAGACCACCGCCGTTTCGTCCAGACCGAGCGCGGCGCGGGTGAGCTGCCCGTGCTTGCGTGAACGCTTTATCCGATAGGGGTGATGCACCGGCTGCGGCGGCGCGAAGGTCCCGCCCCATGCCGGACGCCGCTCGGCATCGGGCTCGGCCGTCAGCCAGACATCGAGGGGCGCGATCGGCGCCACGGTATTGACGCTGATGCCGACCACCGGGCGCAGCGCATACAAGGCTGCCGCGAGCGGCGAATACAGCCCGACCGGCAGCACGACATCGGGATCGAATGCGGCCAGCGTCGTCATCTGGCTGGCCCAGCGCCCCGGCAAACTGTAGCGGATGTCGGCGATCGTCATGCCGAGGCCGGCCGGCAGGATGCCTGCCCATGCCTGCGCGTCGAGCGCGGGCAGCAGCAATTCGCGGTCGTCGCCGCGGAACAGCGCGGCGTCCGGCGGCATCAGTTCCTGCGCGGAGAATATTCTTACCTGGCAGCCTTCGCGGGCGAGGACGATGGCCTGCTCGACCCCCATCATGCTGGGGGTGTGAAACTGGTGGCCGATATAGGGAAGCACCACGGCCACGCGCTGAATCGTTTTCGCCACGCGCGGCACGAAGCCGGGCGGCAGCGATTCGGCAGCGTTCAGCATCAGGCGTCTGGCCATTGCGGGCAGATGCCCGGCAGTCAGGTCGGCGACGAAATCCGCACGTTCCCCGATCGTCTGCAGCGCGCTGAGCCAGCGGTAGGCCATGAAGGCCGCCAGCCGATCCGGGTCGCCCGGTTCCATGACCAGAACCTGGGCTGCGGCGGCATTTTCAAAGCGCGAATCGCCGCTGGCCCGGGCCAGGAATGTCAGGCGCAGGATCGCGCTGCGCGGGTCGTCGTCGGCATGCCTGGCGAGTATGTCGAGCACCGGGCGTCGTGCCGCCGGCTCGCGGGTTTCCAGCCAGATCGCCAGCAGCGTGTGCCAGCGCCGCGCACACTGGGGTTCCCTCAGGGTTCGATGGAGTGCGTCCTGCAGCAGTGTCATGACGAAAGCAATTTGATCGGGAATGTGCCCAGGTGACGGATGTTACCGCGGGCGCCGGATCGCGGCCGTCGCCGCCGCGCCTTTGTTCAGGCGGCTTGAACCTCGATTGCCGCCGCCGGCTCAGCCCGCGGAGGTCGCCAGCTTCGCCAGCGCGGCGCGGCCGGACAGCAAGTGGTCGTGCATGCGCTGCCGGGCGCGGGCAGGATCTTTCAGGCGCAGGGCTTCGAGTATCTCGCGGTGCTCGGCCAGCGATTGCTTGAGGCGGCCTTCGAGGCGCAGCGAGTCGCGGCGGGTCAGCTTGATCACCTTGCGCGCATCGTCGATCAACTGGGCCAGATAGCGGTTGCCGGCGATTTCCTGCAAGGCGGTGTGGAAGCGCTGGTTGGTCTCGAAAAAACGGTCGGTGTTGTTGGCCGCCGCATGCTGTTCGAGTTCCTCGTGGATTGCGGCGAGGCGGAGAAAGTCGGCGCTGGTGATACGGCGCGCCGCCTCTTCGGCGACGCGGCCTTCGAGCAGCGCCATGACCGGAAAAACCTCGTCGATATCCTGTTCCGACAGTTCGGTCACGTAGCAGCCGCGGCGCGGCTTGAGCACCACCAGCCCTTCGGCGGCGAGCACCTTGAGCGCCTCGCGCAACGGCGTGCGGCTGATGCCGTACTCGAGGACCAGCGCCTGCTCGTCGATCCAGCTGCCGGGCGGCAGCTCATGGGCGAAAATCCGCGTACGCAAACGCTCCGCGACCTGTTCGTAGAGGGCGGGGGCGACAACAATATGCGAAGATGGTCTTGCATTCATAATTATGGATGCAGTATCATGCGTCCTTACTAGGAAGTCAAGCGCCTTAAAAAGGAAAAGACATGAGCAAGGCACCGGAAATCAGCATCCCTTCGATCGAGGCCTGGGCCAAGGCGGCTGCCAAGTCGGCGCCGGGCGGCGACGTATCGAAACTGAACTGGGTCACGCCCGAAGGCCTCACGGTCAAGCCGCTCTATACCAAGGCCGATGTCGAGGGCCTGCCCTACGCCGACACGCTGCCCGGTTTCGCGCCCTTCCTGCGCGGGCCGCAGGCCACCATGTACGCCGTGCGGCCGTGGACCATCCGCCAGTACGCCGGCTTCTCGACGGCCGAGGCTTCCAATGCCTTCTACCGCCAGGCGCTCGCCGCGGGTGGACAGGGCGTCTCGGTGGCCTTCGACCTGGCCACCCACCGCGGCTACGACTCGGACCATCCGCGCGTCACCGGCGACGTCGGCAAGGCCGGCGTGGCGATCGATTCCGTCGAGGACATGAAGATCCTGTTCGACGGCATTCCGCTCGACAAGGTTTCGGTGTCGATGACCATGAACGGCGCCGTGCTGCCCATCCTCGCCGGCTACGTGGTGGCCGCCGAGGAGCAGGGCGTTTCCCAGGAACAGCTGAGCGGCACGATCCAGAACGACATCCTCAAGGAGTTCATGGTCCGCAACACCTACATCTACCCGCCCGAACCCTCGATGCGCATCATCGCCGACATCATCGGGTTCACCGCGAAGAACATGCCGAAGTTCAATTCGATTTCGATCTCGGGTTACCACATGCAGGAAGCCGGTGCGACCCAGGCGCTGGAGCTCGCCTTCACCCTGGCCGACGGCCGCGAGTACGTGAAGACCTCGCTGGCCTCGGGCATGGACGTCGATGCCTTCGCCGGACGCCTGTCCTTCTTCTGGGCGATCGGCATGAACTTCTACCTCGAGATCGCCAAGATGCGCGCGGCGCGCCTCTTGTGGTGGCGCATCATGAAAGAGTTCGAACCGAAGAACCCGAAGTCGCTGATGTTGCGCACCCACTGCCAGACCTCGGGCTGGTCGCTGACCGAGCAGGATCCCTACAACAACGTGGTGCGCACCACGGTCGAAGCCATGGCGGCGGTGTTCGGCGGCACGCAGTCTCTGCACACTAATTCGTTGGATGAAGCCATCGCGCTGCCGACCGAGTTCTCTTCGCGCATCGCGCGCAACACCCAGCTCATCATCCAGGAAGAGACCCACATCACCAGCGTGATCGATCCCTGGGCCGGCAGCTACATGATGGAGAAGCTGACCCAGGACATCGCCGACGAGGCCTGGCGCATCATCGAGGACGTGGACAAGATGGGCGGCATGACCCAGGCCGTGCAAAGCGGCTGGGCCAAGCTGCAGATCGAGACCTGCGCCGCGCAGAAACAGGCGCGCATCGACTCGGGCAAGGACGTCATCGTCGGCGTCAATAAGTACAAGCTCAAGGAAGAGGCGGCGATCGACACCCTCGACGTAGACAACCATGCCGTGCGCGACGGCCAGATCGTGCGCCTGAAAAAGATACGTGAAACCCGCGACGGCGCGGCGGTGCAAGCCGCTCTGGCGGCGCTGACCGACGCGGCAAAAACAGGCAGCGGCAACCTGCTCGACCTGGCAATCAAGGCCAGCCGGCTGCGTGCTACAGTCGGCGAAATTTCCGATGCACTGGAGGCGGTCTATGGCCGCCACCGCGCCACGACGCAGACCGTGTCGGGCGTCTATAGCGCGGCATTCGGCGAGGATGGAACGATGAAGGAAATCCGCGACCTGATCGACAATTTTGCCGCCGCCGAAGGCCGCCGGCCGCGCATCATGATCGCCAAGCTGGGCCAGGACGGCCACGACCGCGGCGCCAAGGTGGTGGCCACGGCCTTTGCCGACCTCGGCTTCGACGTCGATGTCGGCCCGCTGTTCCAGACCCCGGAAGAGGCGGCGCGCCAGGCCATCGAGAACGACGTTCATGCCATCGGCGTGTCAACCCTGGCGGCCGGCCACAAGACGCTGGTGCCGGCGCTGGTCAAGGCGCTGCGCAGCCAAGGCGCCCACGACATCGTGATCTTCGTCGGCGGCGTGATTCCGGCGCAGGATTATGAGCAGCTATACAAGGACGGCGCGGCCGGCATCTTCGGCCCCGGCACGCCGATTCCGCAATGCGCGCACGAAGTGCTGCGCGCGATCCGCGCCGCACACCTGCCGGCCAGCGCCTGAGCACGATGCAGCTCGTGCCCGAACCGGGCCAGAACGGCGTGGATAATCAAGACTCCGTACTGGTCGCGGGACTGATGGCGGGCGAGCGTCGCGCGCTGGCCAAGGCCATCACCCTGGTCGAGTCGACGCGTTCCGACCATCGGGTACGGGCGCAGCAGCTGCTCGATGCGCTGCTGCCCCACACCGGGCGCTCGCTGCGGGTCGGCATCTCGGGCGTGCCCGGCGTCGGCAAGTCGACCTTCATCGAAGCCCTGGGCATGTACCTGATAGAACGCGGCCACCGCGTCGCGGTGCTCGCCGTCGATCCGTCCTCGACCGTGCATGGCGGTTCGATACTCGGCGACAAGACGCGCATGGAGTTGCTCTCGCAACGCAGCGAAGCCTTCATCCGGCCCTCGCCCTCTTCGGGCAGCCTGGGCGGCGTCGCCGAGCACACGCGCGAAGCGCTGCTGCTCTGCGAAGCGGCAGGCTACGACATCATCATTGTCGAGACGGTCGGCGTCGGCCAGTCGGAAACCGCGGTCGCCGGCATGACCGACTGCTTCGTCCTGCTCCAACTGCCCAATGCCGGCGACGATCTTCAGGCGATCAAGAAAGGCATCATGGAACTGGCCGACCTGGTGGTGTTCAACAAGGCCGACCTCGATCCGGCGGCGGCGCAACTCGCCGCGGCACAGATGCGTTCGGCGCTGGCGATGCTGCACCCGGCCTCGCCCAACTGGCAACCGCCGGTGATGACGCTGTCGGCCACGCGCAAGGATGGCCTCGCCGAATTCTGGGAGGTCATCGAGAAGTTCAAGAGCACGCTGACCGCCAGCGGCGAATTCGCGGCGCGGCGTCGCCACCAGGCCCTGGCCTGGATGTGGCAGCAGATCGATTCGGGCTTGCGCAACCGTTTTCGCGAGCACCCGGCGGTGAAGTCCGCGCTGGCGGAGCTTTCAGTTTCCGTTGAAGCCGGCAGCACTACGCCGGCTGCGGCGGCACAGCGCCTGCTGGCGCTGGTCGGCCGCCATTTCTAGTTGGTTCTATCGGAGGTAATCACATGCACGACATCATTCACCAACTGGACGAAAAGCGCGGCAGGGCGGCCCTGGGCGGCGGCCAGAAGCGCATCGACGCCCAGCATGCCAAGGGCAAGCTGACCGCACGCGAGCGCATCGAGATGCTGCTCGACGACGGCACCTTCGAAGAATGGGACATGTTCAAGGAACACCGCTGCGTCGATTTCGGCATGGGCGAAAGCCACATCCCGGGCGACGGCGTGGTGACCGGCTACGGCACCATCAACGGCCGCATGGTGTTCGTCTTCTCGCAGGACTTCACGGTGTTCGGCGGCGCGCTGTCGGAAGCCCACGCCGAGAAAATTTGCAAGATCATGGATCACGCGCTGAAGGTCGGCGCGCCGGTGATCGGACTCAACGACTCGGGCGGCGCGCGCATCCAGGAAGGCGTCGCCGCGCTCGGCGGTTATGCCGACGTATTTCAGCGCAACGTCATGGCCTCGGGCGTGATCCCGCAGATCTCGATGATCATGGGCCCCTGCGCCGGCGGCGCGGTGTATAGCCCGGCGATGACCGACTTCATCTTCATGGTCAAGGATTCCTCCTACATGTTCGTCACCGGCCCGGAAGTGGTGAAAACGGTGACCCACGAGGAAGTCACGGCCGAGGAACTCGGCGGCGCGGTGACGCATTCCAGCCGCTCCGGCGTCGCCGACCTGGCGCTCGAGAACGATGTCGACGCGCTCTTGATGCTGCGCCGCTTCTTCAACTACCTGCCGCTCAACAACAAGGAAAAGCCGCCGGTTCGCGAAACCAACGATCCGGCCGACCGACTCGACTACTCGCTCGACACCCTGGTGCCGGACAGCGCCAACAAGGCCTACGACATGAAGGAGCTGATCCTGAAGATGGTCGACGACACCGACTTCTTCGAGATCCAGCCCGACCATGCGAAGAACATCGTGATCGGCTTCGCCCGCATGGAAGGCCAGACCGTGGGCATCGTCGCCAACCAGCCGATGGTGCTGGCCGGCTGTCTCGACATCAAGTCGTCGATCAAGGCCGGGCGCTTCGTGCGCTTCTGCGATGCCTTCAACATCCCGATCATCACCCTGGTCGACGTGCCCGGCTTCATGCCCGGCACCGCCCAGGAGTATGGCGGCATCATCAAGCACGGCGCCAAGCTGCTCTACGCCTATGCCGAATGCACGGTGCCGAAAGTCACCCTGATCACGCGCAAGGCTTACGGCGGCGCCTACGACGTGATGGCCTCGAAACACCTGCGCGGCGACGTGAATTTCGCCTGGCCCTCGGCCGAGATCGCCGTGATGGGGCCGAAGGGTGCGGTCGAGATCATCTTCCGCGAGGAGAAGGGCGACCCGGTCAAGGTCGCGGCACGCGAGGCCGAGTACAAGGCCAAGTTCGCCAACCCCTTCGTCGCCGGCGCACGCGGCTTCATCGACGACGTGATCATGCCCAACGAAACCCGCAAGCGCATCTGCCGCTCGCTGGCCATGCTGCGCGGCAAGAAGATTGAAAACCCGTGGCGCAAGCACGGCAACATTCCGCTGTAAGGAAAACAATTAGCCACAGAGATCACAGAGGGCACAGAGGAAAACCTCCAGCTCTTTCTCTGTGATCTCTGTGTCCTCTGTGGCTTCAGGAGGTTTTATGTTTAAAAAGATTTTGATTGCAAATCGCGGCGAGATTGCCTGCCGCGTCATCAAGACCGCGCGCAGGATGGGCATTGCCACGGTCGCCGTGTATTCCGAGGCCGACAAGGACGCGCGCCATGTCGAGCTGGCCGACGAGGCGGTCTGCATCGGTGCGCCGCCCTCGAAGGAATCCTACCTGGTGATCGACAAGATCATTGCCGCCTGCAAGCAGACTGGGGCCGAAGCCGTGCATCCGGGCTACGGCTTCCTCTCGGAGAACCCGGAGTTCTCGCGCCGGCTGGAAGAGCAAGGCATTATTTTCATCGGTCCCAAGCACTATTCGATGGCCGCGATGGGCGACAAGATCGCCTCGAAGAAGCTGGCGCTGGAAGCCAAGGTGAATACGATCCCCGGCCACAACGCTGCCATCGACACGCCCGAGCAGGCGGTGGAGATCGCCAGGGGCATCGGCTACCCGGTGATGATCAAGGCTTCGGCCGGTGGCGGCGGCAAGGGACTGCGCGTGGCCTACGACGACAAGGAAGCCGCCGAGGGCTTTGCCGCCTGCAAGACCGAAGCCAAGAATGCCTTCGGCGACGATCGCATCTTCGTCGAGAAGTTTGTCGAGGAGCCGCGCCACATCGAGATCCAGTTGATCGGCGACGCCCACGGCAACACGATCTATCTGCATGAGCGCGAGTGCTCGCTGCAGCGCCGGCACCAGAAAGTGATCGAGGAGGCGCCCTCGTCCTTCATCGATCCGGCCACCCGCAAGGCCATGGGCGAGCAGGCCGTGGCGCTGGCCAAGGCGGTCAACTATCAGAGCGCCGGCACCGTCGAGTTCGTCGTCGGCAAGGACAAGAGCTTCTATTTCCTCGAAATGAACACGCGCCTGCAGGTCGAGCATCCGGTGACGGAACTGATCACCGGCCTCGACCTCGTCGAACTGATGATCCGCGTCGCCGCCGGCGAAAAGCTGCCCTTCACCCAGGACCAGGTCAAGCTCGACGGCTGGGCCATGGAATGCCGGATCAATGCCGAAGATCCCTTCCGCGGCTTCCTGCCTTCCACCGGCCGCCTGGTGAAGTACGTGCCGCCGCCCGAAGTGCATGGTGTTCGCGTCGATACCGGCGTCTATGAAGGCGGCGAAATCTCGATGTTCTACGATTCGATGATCGCCAAGCTGATCGTCCATGCGACGACGCGCGACCAGGCCATCGCCCGCATGCGCGATGCATTGAACCAGTTCGTCATACGCGGCGTGGCTTCCAACATCGCCTTCCAGGCCGCGCTGATGCAGAACCCGCGCTTCCTTTCCGGCGACTTCAACACCGGCCTGATCGCCGAGCAGTATCCCAAGGGCTTCAATGCCGCCGACGTGCCGCACGACGATCCGGCGATGCTGGTGGCGGTCGCCGCGGCGATCCATCGCCAGTACCTGGCGCGCAACGCGAGCATCAGCGGCCAGATGCCGGGACATGATTTCGTTCCTGGCGAGGACTTCGTCGTGATGATGGGCAGCAGCCAGTACCAGGCGAAGGTGCTCGCGGCGACAGGCGGCTGGGACGTCAGCTTCGGCGGCGAGCGCTTCGAACTGCGCTCGAACTGGCAGTTCGGCGAGCCGCTCTACGTCGGCACCCTCAACGGTCAGGCGATCTGCATGCAGATCGAGCGGCGTGGCCTGGTCTATCGACTGTTCCACTGGGGCGTGCAGGCCGACATGCAGGTGATGTCGGCGCGCACCGCCGAGCTGCGCGCGCTGATGCCGGTCAAGGCCGCGCCCGACATGTCGAAGTTCCTGCTCTCGCCGATGCCCGGGCTGCTGACGCAGATCGCAGTCAGCGTGGGGCAGGAGGTCAAGGCCGGCGAAATCCTGGCCAAGATCGAGGCCATGAAAATGGAAAACGTGCTCAAGGCCGAGCGCGACTGCGTGGTGGAAAAACTGCTGGCCAAGCCGGGCGAAAGCCTGGCGGTGGATCAGGCCATCATCGCCTTCAAGTAGGAACTTCGCTGCGTGCGGCGTCGACCGGAGTCGGCGCCGTATCGCCAGCGCCAACTATTGCTTGCCGATGCGACGCTCAGTGCCGATGCCGATGATGAATGTCGGGGAAATGCGGATGGAAATGGCGCATCGGCCGATGCGCGTGGGGATGGTCATGAGGTTTCGATTCATCCCAGGGGAAGTCGTGCTCATGCTGGTGATGCTCGTCATGTACGTGCGTGTGAGCATGGTGTAGCGCCTCGTGCTCATGTGCATGTGCATGATGCTCGGTGAGATGCAGCCAGACACCAAAACCCATCAGGGCCGCCGCCAGCCAGAACGAGGGCGGAGTCGCTTCGCCGAGCAGAGCGATGCTCAAGGCGGCGCCGACGAAAGGTGCGGTGGAAAAGTAGGCGCCGGTTCGCGAGGTGCCCAGTTCGCGAAGGGCGCGCACGAAGAACACCAGGCTGACGCCGTAGCCCAGCCAGCCGACCAGCATGGTCGCTGCCGCGAGCGACCATGGGAGCAGCGAATGGCCCAGGACGAAAGCAAGGCCGAGATTCACCGTACCAGCCGTCAGCCCTTTGATGCCGGCGATGAACAGCGCATCCGAGGCCGACACTTTGCGCGTCAGGTTGTTGTCGATGGCCCAGCACAGGCAGGCGCCGAGGATTGCCAGAGGTCCGCTCCAGTTGCCGGCACTGGCTCCCGCTTCGGGCCAGGAGAGCGCAATGCCGCCCGTCACGATCAGCCCCATACCGAACACGATGCGGCGGTCGGCGTGTTCGCGGAAGACGATCCAGGCCAGCGCCGCGGTCAGCACCGCCTCCAGGTTGAGCAAGAGCGAAGCCGCGCCGGCGCCGGTTTTCGTCAGACCCCAAACCAGCAAGAACGGACCGAGGACGCCGCCGAACCCGATCGCCCCGGTGAACCACCGCCAGTCCGCGCGTGACAGACCGCTCGGCCGCCAATCGTGGTCGCGCAGCAGTCGCGTCGCCGCGAGCCCCAGGCCGCTGCCCAGATAGAGCAGGCCGGCCAGGGTCAGGGGCGTGGCATCGCCGAGCAGCAACTTGATCAGCGGCGTGCTGCCGCCGAACAGGGCGGCGGCAGCGAGGGCGAGCCACACGGCCGTGGGCTGGACCATTTGCGCTTGCTCCTTAAATGAAAATTACTGACTTCATCGATTCTTTCCGCCGTGCGTCAATGCGTGTCTGGAAGCGGCCCACTGGGTGCAGCCGCTCTGGCCTCGAGTAGTTTCACGATCTCGTGGTGGCCATTCATGCTCGCGACCCATAGTGCATCGCGGCCGCCAGGGTCGATCGCGTCCCACCGCGCCCCGCCCGCCAGCAGCAAGCGGACCACTTGTGCATGCCCCTTGTAAGCGGCCATGAACAAGGGGCGGTCACCTTCATGAGTAGCCGCATTGGCGTCAGCGAGGCGCGCGACGAGAAAGCCGACGATGTCCGTATGATCGTTGAATGCTGCCCAGAATAACGGTGTCCAGCCATGCCGGTCCCTGAGATCGATATCCGCACCTCGCGCGAGCAACTCCTCGGCAATCGCGAAATGCCTTCTGAAGATCGCGTGGAACAGCAGGCTGAAGCCGTTCTTGTCCTGCCAATTGGCCGCCACGCCCTCTTGCAGAAGTTCGCGCACGCGCTCCAGTTTTCCCTCTTGGACCGCTGCCAGACAAGTCGCCGGCGCGGAAGGATGTATTGCGTCCTTGACTCCGTGCCGCCGGAGCTTGTGCTTTCCTTTCATCGCCGGCCTCAGCGAAGCACGTCGGCAATGCGGTGCTGGCGGCTGAATGCCTCGATCTCTTTCATGCGGATTCTCCTTGGGTCGATTCGTGGCTTGTCGTCGGCTTACTCGAAACGGAAATTGATGTGCGTCCCCTCGGCGGTCACGCAATGCCCCGCCGGGGAACCGTTTGCCCGCCATATGGCTGAGCATCGCAAGGCCGTGCCATTCCCGGCGCGCAACTCCGGTTCGGCCGTGTACACGTAGTGGTCGGTATCCATGCCGGAAAATATCCGCTCGTAATGCTTGCCGGGAAAGTATTGTCGTCGCAGTTCAGCCAAATTCTGGATGCGGCTTATGGCGAAGCCGTGGGCTTCAAACCGAGTACCCGCAAGCTCAAGGATCATCGTCGGCCCGTCCCGGCCCTCGTGCCGGAACAGGCCGCCCTTGAAGGCCCGATCGCTTTCCTCCGCAACAAGGCTGTGGGTATGCCCGGCACAGCCAGCCAACAGCGCCACTGTCAGCCCGCCCAAGCACAATGCTTTCATGTTCCGCGCTCCTGGTCGGAGATTCGGCGACGCAGCGTGTTCCAGGTTCCGAGCGCGCGCCAACTCCTAGTCATGGTCCAAATCCCAAATCAAGTGAGCGTCGACGAGCAGCCCGTAATAGGCCTTCAGAGCCGTAACTTGCGCTTGCAGCGCGTTATTCATCGCAGTGCTCGCCTGGCGACGTGCCAGCAGCAAGGCTTGCAGTTCGGCTTCGCCGAGCGCATAGGCGCGCTGCATAAGTCCGGCGTTCTCCCGCATGGCCGCCGCGCCTTCGTTGGCGATTTGCAAGCTGTCATAGGCACCCCGCGCTGTCGCGACAGCGCTCGCAATCGTCGTCTCAAGCTGGCGCCGCTTGAGTTCGACTTCCTGGCGCGACACCTCCACCGCGGCAATCGCCTTGGCGCTGCGCGAATCACGCGCGCCACCCGGGATGGGAATGCTGATCATGATTCCGCCAATGCGTTCAGTCCCACCGGCCTCCGAAGCCGTATATACCCCTAGCGTTGGATCGGGGGTCTTGTCCGCCCGCGCTCGTTCTGCATGAGCTTGAGCCATACGCATTTGCGTTTGTACGACTTTCAATTCATCGCTTTGCGCCAGGATGCGCGCCCGCCAAAAAGCCGCGTCCTCCCCAATGGGCAAAGGCGCGGGCAGGGCCAAGACCGGATGTTTCACACCAGGGAAGCGAGTGGATAGACGCGACCAGGCTGCAAAGGCCTGCGTTTTCGCGTCGTTGTCCATGCGTCGCTGGTCGGCCAGTTCGGCGCGGGCGATGCTCAAGTCCAGTTTCGAGGCATCGCCTGCACGAACACGCTTTTCCACGGCGGCGAGGCTAGCCTGTGCCGACTGAAGACTGTTCTCAGCCAGCTCGCGGGCACGTTCCGCCGCTAGCCAGTCCACCCACAATGCCATCAGTTCACGCGCCGCTTCGTGCAGCGCCTCGCCATGGCGGGCTTGGGACTCTTCGATCGTTGCCTTGCCGAGGTCGCGATCGGCTGCGGCCTTGCCGGGAAGCCGGATGGTCCGCTCAACACCCACGTTCCATTCGTTGTAGCGCGGACCGCTTTCCAGTCTTCGCTGCTGTCCCGTGGCGCGAGTAGTCCATTCGTAGGGCGATTTATCGAGGATGCCTGCATCGTGCAAAGCCACGTCCAGACCAGCGCGCGCGGCGGCAACGCCAGGGTCCTGTTCGAGCAGTGGGCGCGCGATTTTGGTTGGCAGTAGCCCCGGCGGATTTGCGGGCTGCACTGCCTGGGCGTTGCCACAGATAGTCAACAGGCCGATCAGGAGCAATCGAATCATCATGCGATCTCTCCCGCTTCGACGACCGGCGTCACCCAATAGCGCAGCCCCGCGCCGGCGAATTGCTGGCGCATCGCTTCGAGCAGCGCGGCTTTGTCGGCCGCCGCAAGAATTACCTGCACCTCCGTGGCACGCGCCCGGCCCAGTACCTGCTCCATTTGATCCAGATTCTCGTGGGCCAGGCCGTGCGCGGCCGTCGCCGTGCTGGTGAAGACCGTCGTGTTGGGTAACATGAGCAGCAGATCGAGCAATTTTTCCTCGACCGCCGGCGGACACAGCAGCGTCAAGCACAGTTCAGACATGGGACACCTCTCGTTTCGGGAATGCGAAGCGCAAATACAGGATGGGAAGCAGCATCAGCGTCAGGGCCGTGGCGGTGATCAAACCGCCGATCACGACGATGGCGAGCGGTCGCTGAATCTCCGACCCCGGCCCCGTCGCGAACAGCAGCGGTATCAGTCCGAGCGCCGTAATCGATGCAGTCATCAGCACCGGGCGCAAACGTCGCTTCGCCCCTTGCACGACGACTTCGCTTAGTCTCATTCCTTCGCTTTGCAATTGATTGAAATAGCTGACCAGCACCACACCGTTCAAAACAGCGATGCCGAGCAGTGCAATAAAGCCTACGGACGCAGGGACCGACAGGTATTCCCCCGTGACCCACAAGGCGACGACGCCGCCGACCAGCGCGAACGGAACATTGCTCAGGATCAGCAAAGCCTGGCGCACCGAGCGGAAGGTCGAGAACAGCAGCACAAAGATGAGGCCGAGCGCGACCGGAACAACGACAGTTAGTCGAGCCGCCGCGCGCTGCTGGTTCTCGAACTGACCGCCCCAGCTGATACGGTACCCGGTGGGCAGGGGCAACTTCTGCGTGACAAGAGCCTTCGCCTCCTCAACAAAGCCCACCAGGTCGCGACCGCCGACGTTGGCGATGACGACGCTGTAACGGCTCCCCATCTCGCGATCGATCTTGACCGGACCTTCGGCACGTTCCAGCCTTGCCACGCTGGTCAATGGAACCGTGTTGCCGTCCCGGGTCGTAATCCGCGTCGCTGCAAACTCGGCCGGCGACGTGCGAACCGCTTCAGAGCCGCGCAGCACGATCGGCGTGCGCCGGTTGCCTTCGATCACGATGCCGGCGCGCTGGCCCTCGATCTGCGTGCGCAGCGCATCCTGGATTTCCTCGACGTTCAGGCCGAGCCGTCCAGCCTGCAAGCGGTCTACCGCCACCCGCAGGTACTGGACGCCGTCGTTCTGGACGGTATAGACGTCCTGATTTCCGGGAACCGTCTTGAGCAGGGCTTCGACCTGGCTGGCGTACTCATTCAGCTTGTCAAGTTCGGGACCGAAAATCTTCACCGCCAGGTCGCCGCGCACGCCGATGATCATTTCGGACACGCGCATTTCGATCGGCTGGGTGAAGCTGTATTTGATGCCGGGCATCGGATCGAGCACCTTGCGCACTTCGTCCATCAGCGCCTCCTTGGTCTTCATGCGCCATTCGCCTTGCGGCTTCAACAGCAAATATGTGTCGGACAGATTGAGCCCCATCGGGTCGAGGCCGATTTCATCTGAACCGGCACGCGCAACGATGCCATGCACTTCCGGGATGGCTTTCATGATGGCTTGGTGAATCTTCAGATCGAGCGCGGCGCTTTGTTCCAGACTGATGGAAGGCAGTTTCTCGATGCCGACGATCAGGTCGCCCTCGTCCATCGTCGGCATGAAGGTCTTGCCGACCTGGGTGTAGATCACACCGGCGACCAGCAGCATCGCCACCGCCACCGCGGCGACGACGCGCTGCCGGCGCAGGCCCCAGGCAAGCGCCGGCTCGTAAAGTGCCAGCAGCTTGCGCGGCAGCCACGGGTCTTCGTGCTTGACCTCGCGCAGCAGATACGATGCCAACACTGGAATCACGGTCAGCGACAACACTAGAGACCCAGCCAGGGCGAACACAATGGTGAGCGCCACCGGCACGAAGAATTTGCCTTCGAGGTCCTGTAGCGTCAGCAGCGGCAGAAACACGGTAATGATGATCAAGATCCCCGATGTGACCGGGACCGCCACCTCGCGCACGGCGCGATAGATCGTATGCAGCCGCGGCAGCTTGCCGGCCGTGGGATCGGTCGCCAGGCGCTGCACAATGTTCTCGACCACCACCACGGCGGCATCGACCAGCATGCCGATCGCGATCGCCAGGCCGCCCAGGCTCATCAGGTTCGCCGACATGCCGAAGGCACGCATCAGGATGAAGGTGATCAGCGCGGCCAGGGGCAGCACCAGGGCGACGGTCAATGCCGCCCGGATATTGCCGAGGAACAGCACCAGAAGCACGATGACCAGAGCCGTTCCTTCGAGCAGCGCGGCTGAGACCGCACCGACCGCCTTGGTAACGAGGGAAGCGCGATCGTAGAAAACGTCGAGTCGCACGCCTTGTGGCAGCGTCGGTTGCAGTTCAGCCAGTTTCTTGCGCACGCCTTCGACAACCTTTTGCGCGTTGGCGCCGGCCAATCCCAGCACCAGCCCCTGCACGGCTTCACCCTTGCCGCTTTGCGTCACCACGCCATAGCGTGTCACGGTGCCGATCTTGACCTCGGCCAGATTGCCGACGCGGACCGGTGCGCCATCCTTCATCGTCACCACCACCGCACGCAGGTCGTCCAGACTGGTGATGCTTCCTTCGCTACGCACCAGCAGCACTTCGTCGCCTTCGCCGAGCCGGCCCGCGCCGTCGTTGCGGTTGTTGGCGCTGATCGCTTCCCTGAGTTGCGTGATGGTCACGCCGCTGGCGCCCAGTTTGAGCTGATCGGGCACCACCTCGAAGGCGCGCACGACGCCACCCAGCGCATTCACGTCGGCGACGCCGGGCACGGTGCGCAGCACCGGGCGGATGACCCAGTCGAGCAGGCTGCGCCGTTCGGCCAGCGACATTCCCTCGCTTTCGACGGTGAACATGAACATTTCGCCCAAGGGCGTCGTGATCGGCGCCATCCCGCCCGTGATGCCGGCCGGCAGGCTTTCCGTCAGCCCGCCCAGACGTTCGCTGACTTGCTGGCGTGCCCAATAGATGTCGACGCCGTCTTCGAAATCGATGGTCACATCGACCAGTCCGTACTTGGTGACCGAGCGCAGAATCTTGGTCCTCGGAATGCCGAGCATTTCCACTTCTATCGACACCGCAATCCGGCTTTCGATTTCCTCCGGCGTCATGCCGGGGGCTTTCATGATGATCTTGACCTGGGTACTCGCCACATCGGGGAAGGCGTCGATAGGCAGTTGCATGTACGCAACCCATCCGGCACCGGCGACAAGCAGCGTCGCCAGCAGGATGAACAGGCGCTGCGATAAAGAAAACTGGACCAGGCGGGCTAGCATTACTTGCTCTCCTTCGGATCGAGCCATGCGCCCTTGAGCGCGACCACGCCGCTGACGGCGATTTGCTCACCGGCCTTGACGGGGCCTTGCACGCGCACGCGCTGCCCGACGCTGACCACGACCTTCACCGGCCTGGCTTCAAAGCCGTCGGCGGTGCGAACGAAGACGTACGCTTGCTTCCCGTCATGGATTACGGCGGACAGCGGCACATCCCAGCTGCCTTGAGCGGCCGCCGGGTTGGCCAAAACGGGCAGCTCGACCGTCACGAACTCTCCAGGGCGAACCTGTCCGGCCTTGCCCTCGATCGCCGCCCGCAGCACCACCGTCTGGCTACTGGACGAGACGGTCTGACTGGCGCTCAAGATGCGCGCCGTGACGTTCCGGTCTTGTATCTTGACCTTCGTTCCGGCTGGCCAATTCGCGCTTTCAGAGACCGGAAGCTGAATATCCAGCCACAGGGAATCGATTTGGGCCACATGCAACAACGCGGTCGCGGCTTCGACCCGCTGGCCGGGCTTGACCGCTATTCCGGTCACGATTCCGGCCTGCGTCGCGACCAGCGTGATGCTGTCTTGCGGCTTGCCGGAAGCCGCTATGCGCTCGATCGTCGCAGGCGGCATACCGCTTAGACGCAGCGCCGCCCTGGCCTGATTGAGCATGGCTTCGCCTTCAATCAATGCGGCTTGGGCTTCCTGCATCCGGCGCTGGGGGATGATGCCTTCATCGAACAAAGCTTGTTCGCGTTGCGCCGCTTGCCGTGCAAGAGTGGCGCGGGCAGTGGCTTGCAGCAACTGCAATTGCAACTGGCCGAGTTCCGGGCTGGCGATGCGCACCAGGGACGCTCCTGAACGCACGACCTGGTTCTGCTGAACCAGCAACTGAACGACCAGGCCGGACACGGGCGAGCTGATCACCTGTTCCGCTTTTGGCGGAATAACCACCTGCGCAGGAAAGCTCGTCGTTACCGAGTCGGTTTGACTCTGCAAAGCTGCGGTTTGAATGCCCAGTGCCTGAATCTGGCTGGCGGGAACGGCAAATTTAGCCGCTCGGTCGGCTGCCCGAACGGTGGGCGCGAGGCCGCAGAACACGGCTACGACGGCGGCAATCGAAACGCTTTGGAGATGAATATTCATCGAAATCCTCAAACAAAAAAGTTGGATTTCGACGGGACGCAGCCGAACCCGTTCACGGGTTCAGGCGCAGGGTGCTACAGAGGAATAAGGGCGTCCCGCCGGCTCAGGCGAGCGCGGCTCTGGGCGGACGGTCGAGGCGGACGTGCGGCGCCGAGGAGAAGCTATTGGCCGCGGCGGCAACGAGAGGGCTGCGTCCCTCAAGCGGCATTACACCAACAGCGATGGGCAGAAGCATAGAGAAGCCCGGATGCACATGGGCATGGTGGTGGTCATTGGCCGCAGGCACCTTGCCAGTCCCGTCGGCGTCGGCAGGCGGGGTGTCGTGGGCGTGGTCGTCACCGTGCTGGTGGCTGTGGTGACCGAAATGGCTGGCATCAATATCACTCTGCCTATGTTCCAGCGCGTCACAAACGCCCACAACTGCAGCAGAGGCAGCGTTCAGGGAAAGCAGGACGGCGAGCAGGAGGGGCAGCAGGAAGCGCACGGGCCGGACTATATCAGACAGTGCTTAGCGGCAACAAACGCCGTGTCGCCAGCGCCGACTTTTCGTGATTCAGAAGATGATCTCGACGCGCGCGCCGACCAGCGTCGCATGGCGTGCCGCCGCCGCACCGCCGGGGTGGCGAATGTACTGAAGATCGGGCTGCAGCGCGAGCCAGGGCGTGAGCGCTGCGCGCCAAGTGATCTCGAACGCCTCTTCCGCCGGCGCCGTGTCGATGCCCGCGGCGGCCTGTACGGCGCGCCATTTCGCTGCGAGACGGCTGCGGGTCCAGCCCAGCGTGAGGCTGTCGTCCGGCCGGCTGGCAAGCGGACCGCGCAGGCGCAGGCCGAGGTTCCACATACGGTCGATGGCGATCGCATGGCCGTCGCTGAAGGCGTAGCGGCCGAAGGCCGTGACGTCCCGTCCGGCCTCGCCGCCGAGGCTGAACAGGCTGCGCTCGGCCAGCACATAGCCGCCCTGCGCGCGGCGCTGCAGCGGCTTGCCGTCGGCATCGACGTCGATCTGATCCGCCACCCGGTTGCCATAGCGCCAGAAGCCGAGCGCGTACTTGCTGAGGCCGCCGTATTTTTCGTGGGCGGCGAGTGCCGGGGTTTGCCGCACCAGCGCCGGATCGACGGGTTCGAAGGTGTGACCGGTTTCCAGCGGCATCCAGCCGATCTCGCCGATGACGAAGGCGCCGTCGCCCTTGGCGAAGCGTATCGCCGTGGCCCTGGGCCGCGCCGGATCGTTGGGAATGCCGTCCATCAGTGCCGCCATCGCATAGACCTCGCGATCCGCGAAGAATGCCTTGGCGCGGAGTCCGAAGGCGGCGCTGTTGAAAAGCGAGGGGGCGTTGGTCAGCGACAGGTCGGCCGGCGGACCATAGGCCGGATGCAGCAGCGTGGCCGCCGCATCCAGGGTGAAGAACTCGGCGTCGATCGGGTAGATGCCTGCCAGCAGGGAGAAGCGATCGTCGAAAAATCCCTTCTGCAGCCAGGCATGAAGCAGGCGCGTGGTCGGCACCGGCACCTCGATGTTGCTGACGCCCATCAGGCTGCCGGTGTGCCGCGCGTTGATGCCGGCACCGGCGTCGGTGTCGGTATTCACATAGGCGACGGCATTGCTCCAGCCCAGCAGCTTTTCCAGGTCGGCCCGCAGCTTCAATTCCAGGTGGCTGAGCGTGCGGCCGCCGTCGCTGGCCCCGCCGCGGTTGTGCAGATGATCGAGCTTGAGTCCGCCTTCCAGCGCGATACCGCGCTGCCAGAGCGCACTGCGGGCGCCGCCCCAGTCGCCGCTGAGGGTCGTCGCGGCATAGTCAGGAGCGGTCTCGGCCGCAGCGGTCGCCAGCGACAGGCTGGCGAGGAGCATGCCCGCGGTGGCTTGAAGTCGCTCGTTCAGCACGTCTCTTACTGGCGTGTCGCCAACGCCAACTCTTCTTCCAGTGCCGGGTAGTCGGTATAGCCGTGTTCCCCGCGGCTGTAGAAGCTCGCGGTATCCCATTTGGCGAGCGGCGCACCGTGGCGCAGGCGCTCGACCAGGTCCGGGTTGGAGATGAAGGGCTTGCCGATGGCGATCAGGTCGGCATGTCCGCGCTGCAGGATTGCATTGCATGAGGCGGCGGTCTTGAAGCCGCCGCAGGCGATCAGCGCGCCGTGGAAGGCGTCGCGCAATGCCGGCATCATCGAATGGCCGGCGTCGTGGATCCAGTCCGCGGTCTGGCAGTAGATGTGCAGGAAGCCGATGCCGCGCCGGTTCAGTTCGCGCGCCAGCCAGGGGTAAGTCACCAGCGGTTCGGGGTCGGCGACCATGTCGTTGCCCAGGCCGTAGGGCGACTGGCGCACCGCGACGCGCTCCGGTCCGGTCTCGGCCGCCACCGCATCGACCACCTCCAGCAGCAGACGGTAGCGATTGGCCAGCGCGCCGCCGTAGGCATCGTTGCGCCGGTTCAGCGCCGGACAGCGGAACTGGTCGAGCAGGTAGCCGTTGGCGCCGTGAATCTCCACGCCGTCGAACCCGGCCTGCATCGCAAGCCTTGCGGCGTGGGCGAATTCGGCGACGACTCCGCGGATCTCCTGCAGGCTCAAAATCTCCGGTTGGCCGCAGGGCGCGGGCATCGTTTTGCCGTTGGGCCCGGGAATCATGGTCTGCGTCGCCGCCGGCTTGAGCGACACGCCGGCCGGGGCGCTGCCGTCGGCATGCAGCGCGGCATGCGCGACGCGGCCGCAATGCCAGAGCTGGGCGAAGATCCTGCCGCCGGCGGCATGCACGGCATCGGTCACCCGCTGCCAGCCGGCAGCCTGTGCCTCGTTCCACAGCGCCGGGGTGTTGATGTAGCCGCGCGCGCGGTCGGAGACCGGCGCGCCTTCCGAAACGATCAGGCCGGCCGCCGCACGCTGGCGGTAATACTCGACCATCATGGCATTGGGCACGGCGTCCCTGTGGTCGGCGCGGCAGCGGGTCATCGGCGCCATGGCGATGCGGTTGGCGAGTTGCAGGCTGGAGTTGGCGTAGGATTCGAACAGCATCGGAGTATTTGGGATTTGAGAAGTCCGGCGATTCTACCCAATCGCCGTCTGGTGTCCGCCTGCGCATGCGGCGGAGGCGGTATTCATTCGGATAGAATTCGGAGCGCATTCCAAACGGGTCGTGACGTGCCGCGCATTTTCGCCTTGCTGTTCCTGTTGTGCTGTTGGGCCTGCCAGATCGGCACGGCTGCCGCCGCCATACGGCTGGCGCCGGGCGCCACTGTGCTGGAGCTGGCGACCCAGGTGTCGATACTCGAAGACGCCGGCGGACGCCTGTCGCTGGCCGATGTCCAGGCGCGCAGCGCCGAGTTCCGGCCGGCACAGGTCAGGGCCGATGCGGCAATCAACTTCGGCTATTCATCCTCTGCCTGGTGGCTGCGTCTCGACATCGAGGCCGATCCCGGTGCAGCGCGCGACTGGCTGCTGGAAGTCGCCTTCCCCACCCTGGACAGCATCGACTATTTCGGTCCCGATGGCGAACACCTGAGCACCGGCGACCGCCTGCCCTTCGCCGCGCGACCGCTGACGCACCGTAACTTCGTGTTTCCAGTGCATCTGAAAAGCGATGCGGCGACCGCTACGCTCTGGCTGCGCATCGCCTCCGAAGGCACGCTGACCATCCCCCTGCGCCTGTGGCAAGCCGAGGCCTTCTGGCAGGATTCGCTCGGCGCCTATGCGGTGCTTTCGGTCTATTTCGGCATGTTGCTGGCGCTCGCCCTCTACAACCTGCTGCTGTGGTTTTCGCTGCGCGATCACAACTACCTGACCTATGTCCTGTTCGCCGCCAGCATGGCGGTGGGACAGCTGTCGCTCAACGGGCTGGGCAACCAGTTTCTCTGGCCGGACTGGCCGGCCTGGGGCAACCTGGCGTTCACGGTCGGCTTTGCCGCGGCCGGCCTGTTCGGCGCCCTGTTCACCCGCGGCTTCCTCGATACGCGGCGCAACTTGCCGCGTCTGGACGGCGCCGTGATCGGCCTCGCCGCGTTGTTTGCGGTGTGCATGCTGGTGCCGCTGGTCGCGCCCTACCGTCTGGCGGCGATTCTCACCTCAATCACCGGCGTCACGTTTTCCGCCGTCGCGGTACTGGCTGGGCTGCGTTGCTGGCGCGCCGGGCGAGCCGGCGCGAGCACCTTCCTGCTGGCGTGGACGGTGCTGCTGGTCGGCGTCGCCGTGGTCGGCCTGCGCAACCTGAACCTGCTGCCGACGACCTTCCTCAGCTACTACGCCATGCAGATGGGTTCGGCGCTCGAAATGCTGCTGCTTTCCTTCGCCCTGGCCGACCGCATCAACGGCCTGCGGCGTGACAAGGATGCGGCGCAGAGCGAGGCCCTGGCCACCAAGCAGCAACTGGTCGGCGTACTGCAACGCTCCGAGGCGAGTCTCGAGCGCCGCGTCGTCGAGCGCACCGGAGAGCTCGAAGCGCTGAACGCCCGCCTGCGCGAAAACGAACGCCAGTTGCAGGCGCTGGCCCATACCGACACCCTGACCGGCCTGGCCAATCGACTGTTGTTCGATGCGCGCCTGGAACAGTCGCTGCAGCTGGCAAGGCGCAGCCGCGGACAGATCGCCCTGCTGCTGATCGACCTGGATAATTTCAAGACGATCAACGATGGTTACGGCCACGCCATCGGCGACGAGGTGCTGCGCTGCACCGCGCAGCGCTTCCGGGTGGCGCTGCGTGAAGTCGACACGGTGGCGCGGCTCGGTGGCGACGAGTTCGTCATCGTGCTGACCGGTCTCAGCGGCAGCGCCGATGCCGAACGCATGGCGGAGAAAATTCTCGGCGCGATTCGCGAGCCGATGCGCGTGCTCGGCCTGCCGATGGAAATCACGGTCAGTGTCGGCATCGCGATGTTTGTCGGCAGCGATCTGTCGGGGCCCGAACTGCTGCGGCGCGCGGACCTGGCGATGTATACGGCCAAGCAAGCCGGCCGCGACTGCTATCGGATGTTCTCGGCGTAGGAGCCAGCTTGCTGGCGAAACACGGCCTGTCGCCAGCAAGCTGGCTCCTACAGGAAGTCGCTCGTCAGGCGAGGCGCGCGAAAGCCTCGATCACTTCGGCAGGCGCCTGCACCAGTTCGATCAGCACGCCTTCGCCGGCGATCGGAAACTGCTCGTTGGCCTTCGGATGGAGGAAGGTTATGTCGTAGCCGGAGGCGCCCTTGCGGATGCCGCCCGGCGCGAAGCGCACTCCTTGCGCGGTGAGCCAGGCCACGGCGGCCGGCAGGTCGTCGATCCAGAGTCCGACGTGATTCAGCGGCGGCTCGTTGACCGCAGGTTTTTTCGCCGCATCGAGCGGCTGCATCAGGTCGACTTCCACCTTGAAGGGGCCGCTGCCCATGGCCGTGATGTCTTCATCGACGTTTTCACGTTCGCTGACGAAATTGCCGGTGACCGCGAGACCGAGCATCTCGACCCAGAGTTTTTTCAGGCGCTGCTTCGAGGCGCCGCCGATGGCAATCTGCTGGATGCCGAGAACCTTGAAAGGCCGTGCCTGCTGCGTCATGAAACTGTCCTTGTGTCGTGCCGGTGGCGCGCGGAATCAGGCGCCCTTGTCGAGGGACTGGCGGATGCAGGCCAGCAGGTCCTCTTCGTCGTAGGGTTTGCCGAGATAGTGGTTGACGCCGATTTCCGCCGCCATCTGGCGGTGCTTGTCGGCCGTGCGCGAGGTGATCATGATCAGCGGAATATGCTTGAGGCGGGCATCGGCGCGGATGTTGCGCGCCAGGTCGAAGCCGTCCATGCGCGGCATTTCGATGTCCAGCAGCATCACGTCGGGGACCACCTCGGCCAGTTGCTCCAGCGCATCGACGCCATCCTTGGCGGTGAGCACGTGATAGCCATGACGCGCCAGCAGCCGGCCGCTGATCTTGCGCACGGTGAGCGAATCGTCGACCACCATCACCGCGGCGGCCGCGGCAGTGGAGGCAAGCGGCGTCGGCTGCTCGGCGCCGCCTGCCGCGGGCAGCGGGATGGCGGCACGCTCGACGGCACGGGCCGCCAGCGCCACCGGGTTGATGATCAGCGCCACTTCGCCGTTGCCCAGCACTGTGGCGCCGGCCAGACCCGGTACGCGGGCGAGTTGCGGCCCGACCGACTTCACCACGATTTCCTGATTGCGGCTGAGGCTGTCGACTTCCAGCGCGACACGTTCGGTTCCGCCCTTGATCAGGAGTATCCAGTAGCGCCGCGCCGTCGGCGGAACGGCTTCGGTTTCGCCCAGCAGGCCGGCAAGGTAATGGTAGGGATAGCGGTTGCCCAGCCACTCGGTGCCGCCTGAACTGCGGATCTGCGCCGCCGCCTCGGGCTTGTGTTCCCCGGCCTGCTCGATCATCGAGGAAGGAATCGCGTAGCGCCGGCTGCCGGCGGTGACCAGCACGGCCTGGGTGACCGCCAGGGTCAGCGGCAGGTAGATGCGGAAGGTGGCGCCGCGCCCGGTTTCCGAGGCGACCTCGATGCGGCCGCCGAGGCTGGCGGTTTCGCTCCTCACCACGTCCATGCCGACGCCGCGGCCGGCGAGCGTGGTGATTTCATCGGCGGTGGAAAATCCGGATTGCAGTATCAGTTGCGTCAGGATCGCCGCGTCGGGTTCGGCATCGGGCGCAATCAGGCCGCGTTCGATGCCGCGCCGGCGAATGCGCTCGAAGTCGAGCCCGGTGCCGTCATCGGCGATCGACACCACGATTTCATTGCCTTCCTGCGCCAGCGACAGCGTGATCTGGCCGATTGCATCCTTGCCGGCAGCCAGGCGCGCGGGGGTGTCTTCCAGGCCGTGGGCGACGCTGTTGCGCAGCATGTGCTCCAGCGGCCCGGCCATCTTGTCCAGCACCGAGCGGTCGAGCTCGGTCTGGCCGTGGCGGATGTCGAGGTTGGCGCGCTTGCCGGTATCCTTGGCCGCCTGTCGCACCACGCGATGCAGGCGCTCGGCCAGGCTTTCGAAGGGCACCATGCGCACGCCCATCAGGCGTTGCGACAGTTCGCGCGAGAGGCGTGCCTGGGCAACGATGGCGGCATTGGCCTGGTCGAGATTGCGCATCAGGTTCTGCTGCACGGTGGCGACGTCGTTCACGCTCTCCGCCATCATCCGCGTCACTTCCTGGAAGCGCGTGAAGCGGTCGAACTCGAGCGGATCGAATTCCTGCGCGCGCTCGCTGGCCAGCGCCTGCTGCGACATCATCTGCGACTCGGCCTGGATTTCGACTTCGCGCAGCTGTTTGCGCAGGCGAATCACGTTTTCCGTCAAGTCGAGCAGGGAGGTCTTGAGGGCCAGCAGTTCGCCCTCGATGCGGCCGCGGGCGATCGCGACTTCGCCGGCCTCATTGACCAGCTGGTCGACCAGGTCGGCGCGTACCCGCAACTGCACCTGCGGCGCGGGGATGTAGACGGCGGGCGCCGCTTCCAGCTTGGCGGGCGCATGCAGCGCTGCCGTTGCCTCCAGCTCGGGCAGCGGTTGTTCCGCCTGTGGCTCGACGGAAACCGCAGCCTCGGCAGCTTGCGGTGGCTCTTCGGCTTCGGGGCGCGCGGCGAGGGGATTGCGCAGATGCTCGATCAGCATCGCCGCGCGGTCATACGAGTTTTCCAGACCGTCGATGATGGCGGGCTGCACCGATTTCATGCGCACCGCCTGGTCGACCCGGTCTTCCATTGCATGCAGCAGTTCGCCGCAGCCCATGGCGCCGGCCATCCGTGCGCTGCCCTTGAGCGTGTGCAGCGCGCGCTGCAGCGCGCGGGCGATGTCGGGGCTGCCCGGCGCGGCCCGCCACTCGCGCAGCGTGGCGCCGATCTCGCGCATCAGGTCCGTGCTTTCCTCGAGGAACAGCGGCAATATCTGCGCATCGATCTCGTCTTCGATCCGCGCGGCGCGGCGATCGGCGGCGGTGATGGTGACTTCCGGAACTTCCGGCTCGGCCCCGGGCTCGACGGCAGCTTCCGGTGCTGCGGCTTCGGGCGCTATGGCCTCAGGTTCAAAGGCAGCTTCGATAACGGGTTCGACCGCAAATTCGATCTCAGGCTCGACGGCGGCTTCGACAGGCGCCGCGGCAGGCGCCGCGACTGCCGGCATCATCGCATTCAACTCGGCGGTGAGGGCGGCTTCCTCGCCGGGCATGCGGCGTTCCGCCACCGCGCCCAGCATGCCTTCGAGCGCGCCGGCGCAGCGGGCAAAAACAAAGCGCTGGCCTTCGCTCGGCGCGGCTTCCAGCAGCGACAGGCGTCCCAGCGCATCCTCCAGCGCGCGCGCCAGGGTGGAAATCGCCATGAAGCCGGTGGCGGCGGAAATGCTGGCCGTGGTGTGCGCCGCGCGGATCACCGCGTTGCCGGGCACCTCTTCGAGGCCGAGCCTGGCTTGCAGCGTGGCGACGTGTTCGCGGGTTTCCTCGAGGTAGAGCTTGTAGAGCGTGGGCGCCACTTCGATGTCGCCGACACGGACCGGAGGCGGCGCAGGGAAGGAAACCACGTCCGCCGTCGGCTGCGGCGCGGCCGGCGGCTCTTCCACGGGGGCCTCTGCGAATCCGACTGCTTCGGGTGCTGCCTCCTGTGCCGGCGCTTCTTCGACCATGAAGTCTTCAGTCGTAACTTCTTCGGCCGCAATTTCTTCGTGCGGGACTTCTTCGTGCGGGACTTCTTCCGGCGCGGCCGGCTCGATAGTTGGCGCTGGCGGTACGGCGGCCTCGGCGTCTTCGGCACCGCCCAGAACCTGGCCGCGGCGCACCAGTTCGGCATAGTCGAAATGCCGGCCGCCACCGGCTTCGAGTTGCAGGATCCAGACCTTGAATATGTCGGCCGCGAGGTCGAGCATGGCGAGCAGCGCGGGCGTGGCGGGGCGCGTTTCGTGCAGCCAGCCGTTAAGCACCTGTTCCACGGCCCAGGCGGCTTCGCCGAGGTCGCTCAAGCCAACCATGCGGCCGCTGCCCTTGAGGGTGTGGAAGCTGCGACGCAGCGTGACCAGCGCTTCGTGATCGCCGGGTGCGGCATGCACCAGGGGCAGATGCTGGTTGATGGTGCCGAGGACTTCGTTGGCTTCCTCGAGGAAAATGCCGAGCAGTTCCGCGTCGAGATCTTCCTCGCTGGCATCCACCAGTCGCGTGGCCTCGGCCGATGGTGCCGGGGTTTCGACCGGTGCCGGTGGCGGGGTCGGCGGGGGCTCGACGGGTGCCTCGAAACCCTCCACTTCGAAGTCCGGCAGGGCTTCCTCGGCAGCAGCCTCGGCTGCGGCAGGCAATTCCGCTGCCGGCGCAGTTTCCGCGAACAACTCCGGCGCCGGCGCTGCGGCTTGCTCCGCAATCGCCACGGGCGCAGCCAGCTCCGGCGTCGGCGCAGGTGTCGGCGCAGGTGTCGGCGCAGGTGTCGGCGCAGGTGTCGGCTCGGGCGCTGCGACTTCCGGGCGCACGGCCGGGGCGGGCGGTTCGAGGATGGCGTCGATATCGGCGGCGCCGCCTTGCAGCTGGGTGACGAAAAAGCCCAGTGCCGAGAGTTTCTTCGCCACGTCCTCGAAATCGCCCGGCTGCGGCGTGAAGCCGGCGGCGGCGAAACCTTCGATGGCGCGTGCACATTCCGTCAATATGTCATTGGCACGATCCTGGCCGAGCACCAGGAGCGCGCCCTGAATCTGGCGGATCGGCTGCTGCAATGCTTGCAGCGTGGCCTGGCGCGAGGTATCGCGGAAAAAGGCATCCAGCGTCTGTTCGATGGTGCCCAGGTTGGTGCGGATTTCGCGCGCGACCGATTCGAGCAGCAGCCGTTCCTGCGCCCGGCGCGACATTGCGTCGAGATGCGGCAGGTCCATCATGGCCAGCTCTTCGCCGCGGCCGAGCGCGGCCAGGCGCTCGACGACGGCATGGGTCGAGTGGGCGAAGTCGGCGTCGAGCGACTGGAAGTTTTCCAGGGCGGATTCGGCGAGCAGCAGCGCCGTGGCGATTTCCAGCGCCATGGTCTCGTTGTGCCGCGTCGGGTCGCGCCGCAGCTGGTCGGTCTGTTCGAGTATGGCCGCGGTCAGCCGCGCGTAGTCGGGCTGGCCGGTGGCGGCGCCCTCTTCGGCGATTTTCGCCGTGCGCTCGTGAAAGGGCGGCAGTGCGGCGGCGGTACCGACGCAGAGGCGGTTCCAGTCGTCCTTGGCCGCCGCCAGCAGTTCGCGCAGGCGACGGATGTGCGGCAACAGCCTTTCGGTCTCCGAGGGCGTGGCGGTCGGCACCATGCCTTCCAGGCGGTAGGCGGCGCGCACGATGGCCAGCGCTTCGCCGCCCGCCGTGGCGCAGGCGGCCAGGTACAAGGCTTCGCGCAAGAGCAGATCGCCGACTTCGGTGTGGCCTTCGACGAGTTTCTTGATCTGGGCGCCGAGGCGCATGGCAAAACGCTTGGCTTCGGTCGGGTCGGGCAGGCCGTTGGCCGCCAGCGCGTCGAGCACGCCGAACGCGATCCACCAGTAGGCGCGAGCCGCCGGTGTGGCGCGCGTCATTTCGATCATCGCCACCGAGACGCGCATCTCGGCGATGCCTTTGGCATCGCCCTTGAGCCATTTCAGCAGGCCGCGTTCAAAGCCCAGGCGCGCGGCCTTGAGCCGCGCCGTGAGGGCCTCGGGCGCCAGCGCCGGCATATCCTTCTCGCGCTTCGGCGGACGCTGGGTCAGATCGGGGAAGAACAGGGCGGCCGGACCGGGCGCGGTCTGGCCGCGCGCAACGGCCATGGCGCGATAGGGCGTAAACAGTTTCAACGGCTGGTTGGGATGGCCCGCCATCAGGTCGTCGAGATAGCCGCGCAAGGCGGCAAAGCCGCCTTGCGCGGCAGCCCGCGCGGCGTCGATATCCGGTACTTCGCCGGCGATCAGCGCCGCCAGTAACTGTTCTATCGCCTCGGCGAACTCGGTGATGCCGTCGAGGCCGACGATGGCCAGCGCACCATGCGCCTGGTGCATGCTGGCGCGCGCCTTGGCCAGGCCGTCGCCGGCCGGAGCGGCGGCGTGGGCGGCAAGGCTCTGCCCGGCGCGCTCCAGTTCGAGGTCGATTTCTCCCTTGACCCAGGACAGCGGTCCGATGTCGAGATCCATGCTCATTAGAGGCTAATCACCAGGCCATGCTTCATGGGTTTTGTGCGTTACACCTTGAAGCCCGAGACCGAGCCCTTGAGTTCGGTGGCGAGTTCGGTAAGTTCGCCGATCGATACCGCGGTTTGTTGCGTGCTGGTGGTGGTCTGGCCGGTGATGCGCAGAATGTCCTGCATCGAGTCCGCCACCTTGGTGGCGATGTCGGCCTGCGTCTGGGTGTCGCTCGAAATCACTTGAATCAGGCGCGCCAGATCCTGCGACACGCTGGAGATTTCGTTCAGCGCCTGGCCCGCCGCATCCGATAGCTTGGCCCCTTCGACCACGCCCTGGGTCGAGTGCTCCATGGCGGCCACCGCGTCGTTGGTGTCGGTCTGAATCGTCTTGACGATCGCGGCAATCTGCTTGGTCGCCTCGCCGGAGCGTTCGGCCAGTCGCTGCACCTCCTCGGCAACCACCGAGAAGCCGCGTCCCGCCTCGCCGGCCGAGGCGGCCTGAATGGCGGCGTTGAGGGCCAGCACGTTGGTCTGTTCGGTAATGTCGGAAATCAGTTCGACGATTTCGCCGATCTCCTGCGAGGATTCGCCGAGGCGCTTGATGCGCTTCGAGGTTTCCTGGATCTGCGTGCGAATTTCGTTCATGCCCGAGATCGAGTTCGACACCGCGGCCGCACCTTTCTGCGCCGCTTCGAGCGAGGCGTTCGCGACACGGGCCGATTCGAGAGCCGAGGAGGACACCGTCTTCATCGACTTGGCCATTTCCAGAACCGCGGCGTTGGCGTCCTGGATTTCGGCCGACTGGATCTTGGTCGCGGCGAGCAGCTCGTTGGAGGTGCTTTGCGCGGAATTCGAGGCGCTGGTCACGCGCTCGGCGGCATCGTTGATGCGGCGCACCAGCACGGCGAGCTCTTCCACGGTGTAGTTCACCGAGTCGGCAATGGCCCCGGTGATGTCCTCCGACACCGTGGCGCGCACCGTCAGGTCGCCGTCGGCGAGGTCGCCCATTTCGTTCATCAGCCGCAGAATGGCGCCCTGCGTTGCATCCTTCTCGGCTTCAGCCATGCGCCGCTGGTGATCGGCGTCGTTGCTGCGGCGTACGCCTTCGTCGTTGAAGGCCTTGACCATGAGTACCAGCATCAGCAGCGCCAGCGAGCCGAATACGGCCGCCGCGGTGGAGGAGACATCCTGCTCGGCGGCTTCTGTCTCGTAGGCACGGATCAGTTCCTCGGCGCTGCTGGCCATGCCGCGAAATCCGGTGACGAGACCGGCGCCCGCCGCGCGTGCGCGCGCCAGCGGCTTGAGGTCTCCGGACAGGGCGGTCAGTGCCGGCGGCATGGCTTTCAGCGCCTGCACCAGCGGGCTGTCTGCCGCGGCCAGTTCCTGGATGGCGGCAATGTCGCCGGCCAGTTGCGCGGCCACCGCTTCGTCGAGGCCGGGCCCCCAGGCCAGTTGGGCCGCTGCACGCCGCATGCGCTCGACCAGGAAAGGCAGCTTGCCGCCGGCTGCGTCCGCCGCTTGCGTAATCGCCGGACCGCGCTGCACCGCTTCGGTGGCCAGACGGCTGATTGCAACGAGGCGATTTTCCTGCGCCAGCACCAGGCTGACGACTTCGTTGTGCTTGAACCAGGCTTCGCGCAAGGCATCGAGCGCCGGCCGCGCCTGGAGGCTGGTGGCCGCGACCTTGATGCCCTTGACTTCGCCGCCCTCGAGCAGGGTTTCCATGAGTTTGCCGAAGCTGTCGCGGGCGTCGCGCAATTCGGTGAAGCCCTCTTTCTGTCCCTGCATGGCCGTCAGGGTGGCTTTGGGAATCTGCTGGGTCAGCGGTGCGATGTGGCTGGCGACGGACAAATAGGTGGTGCCGCGGGCCGTGGCCTGGACTTGCATGAAGATAGCGGCGATCGAAATCAGCAGGCTGAGCAGGAACACGGTACCCAGGATGCGGAACTGGGTCTGGATGTCGAGATGGCCGATCAAGGGCAACTGCTGACCGCGGCCGCGCCTGTCCGTCGCCGGTGCGGCTCCCGTCGTGGTCGCCCCGGGCGACCTGTCTTTGCGGCGGTCGAAGGTCGGCAACTTGAAAGGAAGCTTGAGGGCCATGGTTTGTCCTTTGCGGAACGCTCAAAGAGCGATGTCGAGGTAGTGGGGGTCGGCCAGCAGCGCCGGAATGCGCAACTGGGTCCAGATGACGTCTTGTGCGTCCTTGAAGCGGCCGCCGAGCCAGGGCGCCGTATCGTCAGCGCCAACTCTTGCTTCTCCCGCCGCGTGCATTTGCAGCTGCGGGCGCAAGCCCAATGCGCGGCGCACCAGCAATGCGCTGTTGATGCCGTGCCGGGCGCCGACCAGCAGCAGGCGCGACTGCGCGTTGATCGGCGTCGGCGCGCCGCCGCGCCAGGCGGAGAAATCCACGACGCTGTAGAGCACGCCGCGGATGTTGGCGATGCCGGCGAACCATGGCTGGGTCAGCGGGGCCGGCGTGAGGGCCGGCAGGGGCGCCACTTCCCCCGAGTCGGCCAGGTCGATCAGCCAGTGGCTGCCGCCGGGCAGGTCGTCGGCGCCCGACTCGATGCCGAGCAGGGCCTGCCCGCCTTCGCCGCGCCTCGCCGATACCAGCCGCTCGGAGAGGCTCTGCTGGAACTCGCGCAGGCTGATGCGTTTGGCCATGGCAGGTTTAACGTGAAACAGCAGGATTGGCCGCAGGTGATATCGAGCGCAGCGAGCCAATCAATAGCCTCCCCGTGAGGGGAGGATGGGAGGGGCGGGCCCAAATACCAGCTTGAGGCGCCGCGGAGATTGTGTGATTCATGATGCGGGGTGGTCCATCGGAGCCATGAGCGTTAGCCGAGGGCGGCGATCTTGGCCAGCAGGGCCGGACCGTCCACCGGCTTGGTGACGTAGTCATGGGCGCCCTGGCGCATGCCCCAGAGCTTGTCGGTCTCCTGGTTCTTGGTGGTGCAGATGATGACGGGAATGTCCTTGGTCACCTCGTCGCGCGACAGCGCGCGGGTGGCCTGGAAGCCGTTGGTGCCCGGCATCACCACGTCCATGAGGATCAGGTCGGGCTTGATCTGCTTGGCCCGCGCGATGCCTTCCTCGCCGCTTTCGGCCGTGCTTACGTCATAACCGCCGCTGACCAGCAACTCGCTGAGTATGTGGCGTTCGGTGGGGGAGTCGTCGATGATCAGAATATTTTTGATGGGCATGATAGCTACCTCGCGAACAAGATGGAAAAGCTGTTCAGGTGCGCGCTGCGTGCGCGGCAACAGTCTTGAGCAGACTGTCCTTGGTGAAGGGTTTGGTCAGGTATTCATCGGAACCGACCATGCGCCCGCGCGCACGGTCGAACAGGCCGTCCTTCGATGACAGCATGATCACGGGGGTGGACGCGAATTTCGGGTTTTTCTTGATCAATGCGCAGGTCTGATAGCCGTCGAGGCGCGGCATCAGGATGTCGCAGAAGACCACATTCGGCAGGTGATCGTTGATCTTCGCCAGCGCATCGAAGCCGTCCTCGGCCAGCACTACCTGGGCGCCGGCCTGCAGCAGGAAAATTTCCGCAGTCTTGCGGATGGTGTTCGAATCATCGATCACCATCACCTTGATGCCGGAAAGGCGGGGTATTTCGCTCACGTTACTCCATGCTGGCTCAAGACTTCAATCATGGCGACCATGGGCGGAACCGAAACACTCACGGAGGCGCAGCCTGCCGCCAGCACCCTCCATCTGCTCCCCGCCGCCCCTTTTGCATTCATCGTTCTTGAGGTCAAGCCTTGTCAGTCGCAATCATACTTAGATTTTGACCATTTCGAAGTCTTCCTTGCGCGCGCTGCATTCCGGACAGGTCCAGTGGGGCGGGACTTGATCCCAGCGTGTGCCGGCCGGCAGGCCTTCTTCCGGCAGTCCCAAGGCCTCGTCATAAATGAAGCCGCAGATCAGACACATCCATTTTGCATAAGGCGGGTCAGTGGCCATGGCTCGATTCTGCTTGATGTCCGCACGCGCCTGCGCCGGCGACCTTATCGGGCGGCAGGCCTGCGGGCGCTTGCGGCGGGGGCGGTATCCCTTCGGATAGAATTGAAGAATATTAACTCAAGCCGTTGCGCACGTTTATGAGCGTTGCCCTCCCCGCCAATCCGTCGCCGCCCATCGTGCTGACCTTCGCCGCGTCGGATCCCACCGGCGGCGCAGGCTTGCAGGCCGATATCCTGACGCTCGCCAGTCTTGGTTGCCACCCGCTTTCCGTGGTGACGGCGATCACCGTGCAGGATACGGCGGGCGTCGAAGGCGTGCTGCCGATCGATGCGGAGTGGGTCGCCGACCAGGCGCGCGCGCTGCTGGAGGACATGCCGGTGGCGGCCTTCAAGCTGGGCATGCTGGGCAGCGTCGAGGTCATCGCCGCGCTGGCCGAGGTGATTGCCGACTACCCGGACATCCCCGTGGTGCTCGATCCGGTGCTGGCGTCGGGGCGCGGCGACCAGTTTGCCGACGAGGAGATGGTCGAGGCCATGATCGGCCTGTTGCTGCCGCAGACCACGCTGCTGACGCCCAACAGTCTCGAAGCCCGGCGTCTGGCGCAGGAGATGGGCGAGGCCGGCGAGGACGTCCGCGACCTGGCCGAATGTGCGCGCCGCCTGATCGGCGCCGGCTGCGAGTATGTGCTGGTCACGGGAACCCACGAGGGCACGCCGCAGGTGATCAACACGCTTTACGGCAGTCATGGCGCGGTGCGCACCGACCGCTGGGACCGCCTGCCCGGCAGCTATCATGGCTCGGGCTGCACGCTCGCCTCGGCGATCGCGGCGCACCTGGCCAGCGGCGTGAACATCGCCGATGCCGTCATGGGCGCCCAGGAATTCACCTGGCGCACGCTGGCTGCCGGGTTTCGCCCGGGCATGGGGCAATTCATTCCCGATCGCCTGTTCTGGTCGCGGGAAGAGGGGGATGAAGATGATGAATCCTGAGTCTCGGCGTCTTCCGGCGGAAATTTTCCCATGAAGCTCGGCGGGCTCTGCGCCGTCACGCTCGACGATCCCCTGCTGCCGCGCCTGTCGGCGCTGGTCAAGGCCGCGCTCGATGGCGGCGCGCCCTTCGTGCAATACCGCAACAAGGCGGCGCCGCGGCCGCTGCGCCGCGCCCAGGCGGCCGAGATGCTGCGCATCTGCCGTGCCGCGGGAGCCCGGTTGATCATCAATGACGACGTCTGGCTGGCCGTCGAGATCGGTGCCGACGGCGCCCACCTCGGACGCGACGACGCGCCGGGCGGCTCGCTGGCTGCGGCGCGCGACGCCCTGGGGCCGAAGCGCATCCTCGGCGTTTCCTGCTACAACGAACTTGCCCGCGGCGAGGAAGCCGCCCGCGCCGGCGCCGACTACCTGGCCTTCGGCAGCGTTTTTCCTTCGCGCACCAAACCCGCCGCGGTGCATGCGCCGCTCGAACTGCTGGGCGAGGCAAGAAGGCGTTTCGGCCTGCCGGTGGCCGCGATCGGCGGCATCACGCTCGACAATGCGCCGCAGGTGATCGCCGCCGGCGCCGACATGATTGCGGTGGTCAGCGACCTGTTCGACGCGATGGATATCAAGACCCGGGCGCAGGCCTACCAGCAGCTTTTCAGTTGAGCCGCCGCAGGCAATCCATGCGCGACCCAGCGCCGGTAAGACGCCGGTAAGATATCGTCCCCCGAACCATTTCAGGATTCTTTCATGACGCGCAACGAAGAACTCTTCTCCCGTGCCCAGAAAACCATTCCCGGCGGCGTCAATTCGCCGGTGCGGGCCTTCCGTTCGGTGGGCGGTGCGCCGCGCTTTTTCGCGCGTGGCGAAGGTTCCCGGGTCTGGGATGCCGATGGCAAGTCCTACATCGACTATGTGGGTTCCTGGGGCCCGCTGATCCTCGGCCACGCCGACGCCGATACCGTGCGCGCGGTGCAGGAAGCCGCGGCCAAGGGCTTGTCCTTCGGCGCGCCGACCGAGGGCGAGGTCGAACTGGCCGAACTGCTGGTGCAGCGCGTGCCGAGCATGGACATGGTGCGCCTGGTGTCCTCCGGCACCGAGGCGACCATGAGCGCGATCCGCCTGGCGCGCGGCTTTACCGGGCGCGACATGATTGTCAAGTTCGAGGGTTGCTACCACGGCCACGGCGACAGCCTGCTGGTCAAGGCCGGCTCGGGCTTGTTGACCTTCGGCAATCCCTCGTCCGCCGGCGTGCCGGCCGATCTGGCACGGCACACCCTGGTGCTCGACTACAACGATGCGCAGGGCCTGAAGGATGCTTTCCTCAAGCACGTCAAGCAGATTGCCTGCGTCATCGTCGAGCCGGTGGCCGGCAACATGAACCTGATCGCGCCGAAACCAGAATTCCTCGCCGCGCTGCGCGAGATGTGCACGCTGCATGGCGCACTGCTGATTTTCGACGAAGTGATGACCGGCTTTCGCGTCGGCCCCGGCTCGGCCCAGGGCCTGTACGGCATCACGCCGGACTTGTCGACCTTCGGCAAGGTGGTCGGTGGCGGCATGCCGCTGGGCGCCTTCGGCGGTCGCCGCGACATCATGGAAAAAATCGCTCCATTGGGCCCCGTGTA
This sequence comes from Sulfuritalea sp., assembly GCF_031426875.1. NCBI lineage: Bacteria > Pseudomonadati > Pseudomonadota > Betaproteobacteria > Nitrosomonadales > Sterolibacteriaceae > Sulfuritalea > Sulfuritalea sp. Next base: position 84,062 of record NZ_JASJPC010000033.1, on the reverse strand, counting down.
TCAGGCCGGCACGCTGTCGGGCAACCCGTTGTCGGTGGCGGCAGGCCTGGTGACGCTGAAGAAGATCGCCGCGCCGGGCTTCTACGAAGCGCTGACGGCGAAGACCAAAGCACTGGTGGATGGGCTTGCCGCGGCGGCGAAACGCCACGGCGTGAAGTTCTCGGCCCAGTCGGTGGGCGGCATGTTCGGCCTGTATTTCGCCGCGACGCCGCCGACGTCTTATGCCGAGGTGATGGCCAGCGACAAGGACGCCTTCAACCGTTTCTTCCACGCCATGCTGGATGCCGGTTTCTACCTCGCACCTTCGGCCTTCGAGGCCGGCTTCGTCTCGGCCGCGCATAGCGATGCCGATATCGCGGCGACCGTGGCGGCGGCCGAGGCGATCTTCGCCCGGGGCTGAGAGGGTGGTCCGGGCAAGAGTTGGTGCTGGCGAGACGGCGGCACCATGCCGGTACTGACATCCACGGCGGCCTGGATCGTGTTGCTGGTCGCCGGCCTGTGCGAAGTGGTCTGGGCGATCGGTCTCAAATACACCGAAGGCTTCACGCGCCTGGTGCCCAGCGCGTGGACGCTGGCCGCCATGGCGGCCTCCGTCGTGCTGCTCGCCTGGTCGCTGAAAACCCTGCCGGTGGGAACCGCCTATGCGGTATGGACCGGCATCGGCGCGGTCGGCACGGCGCTGCTGGGCATGGTCTTGTTCGACGAGTCGCGCGAGGTCGCCCGCCTGGTCTGCATCGGCCTGATCGTGGCCGGCATCCTCGGCCTCAAGCTGGTGACGAAGTAGCGACGAACGCCGGCGGCGCTCAGGCCTCGCGTCCGGCGCGGCGGGCGGCGATCAGTTTCCGCGCCTTGCGGGTTTCCAGCCAGCGCAGTGTGGCATAGGTGCCCCAGCCGACCAGGCCCATGGCGACGATGAAGGCGCCGTAGGCCACCGGCCAGGAAATTCCCTCGGTCATCATCGAGAACTCCGACATGCCGCCGACGCCGGCGATGATGTTGAGCGGGACGAACACCACGCTGATGGTGGTCAGCTTGGAAATGCGTTTGTTCTGGTTGATGTTGATGAAGCCGACCGTGGCATCCATCAGGAAGTTGATCTTGCCGAACAGGAAGGATGTGTGGCCGTCGAGCGAATCGATGTCGCGCAGGATCTGGCGCACGTCGTCGTGCTGGTCGGTCGACAGCAGCCGGCTGCGCATCAGGAAGGACAGCGCGCGCCGCGTGTCGAGCACGTTGCGCCGGATGCGGCCGTTGAGGTCTTCCTCGTTGGCGATGTCGGAAAGAATCTCGGCCGCCTCGTCGTCGGTGACCTGCGGCGTCAGCACGGTGCGGCTGACCTTTTCCAGTTCGGCGTAGACGTCCTCCAGCGCATCGGCCGAGTATTCGACGTCGGCGTCGTAGAGATCGAGCAGCACGTCCTTGCCGTCGGTGACGTAGCCGGGCTGGATCCGCGCCCGCAGCCGCTGCAGGCGGAACACCGGCAGTTCCTCGTCGCGCATCGAGAACAGGATGTTGTTGTGCAGGACGAAGGCCACCGCGACGTTGCGCGATTTGTCCTCCTTGTCGAGCAGGAAGTCCGAGTGCAGATGTACCGCGGCATCCTCGTCGATATAGAAGCGCGCCGATTCCTCGATGTCGGTGAGGTCGTCTGCATCCGGCAGTTCAAGGGCGAAGATGTCCTTGACCCACTGCCTTTCCTCCTTCGACGGCGCCAGCAGGTCGACCCAGATCGGTGCCGTGGCGGCAAGGTCCGCCTTGCTGTCGATCTGGATCTGGCGCAGGCGGCCGTTCTGCAGTTCGAAGGCGTTGACCGTCGCCGTCTTGCGCGGGGCTTCGATCGCCGTTTGTGCGCGAGGCGCATCGCCGGGCGCTGCCGCGGGCGGCTCGTCCTGTTCCTCGCCCAGTGAATCCTGCAGGGCGTCGGAAAGTTCGTCGAGTACGTCTTCGCCCTGCTCCTTGTCCAGCAGTTCCCAGACCTGGACGCTCTCGTCCGGCGGCAGCGCATCGAGGATGCGCGCCACGGATTCCGGTGCCAGGGGTTCCAGCCGGGTGCGCAGCGCTGCCCATTCCTGGCGGCGCACCAGATCCTCGACCTCGCGCAGGGTCTCCTGTTCCTCGGCGCGGCTTCGCGCCTCGGCATCATCTTCTGCAGGCGGGTTCAGGATCTCGGACATGGCCGGCGTATTCTAGTCGCGTTTGTCATGGTTCATGGCACTTCCGCGTCGGCCATGCGGCTGAGAATCAGTCCCGTGCGGCCGTTCATGTAGGCCGAGTAGGGGTTGCGTTCGTAGCGGCGCGGCGCCGGCAGCATCACGGCCAGTCGCGCCGCCTGCTCCGCCCCAAGTTGGGCCGCGGAGACGCTGTAGTAGCGGCGCGCCGCGGCCTCGGCGCCGAACACGCCATCGCCCCATTCGACGACATTGAGATAGACCTCGAGGATGCGCCGCTTGTCCCACAGCAACTCGATCCAGACCGTGATGATGGCTTCCTCGCCCTTGCGCAGCACCGACTTGGTCGGCGACAGCAGCAGATTCTTGGCCAGCTGCTGGGAGATGGTCGAGCCGCCGGCCACCACCTTGCCCTTTTTCTGGTTCTTCTCTATGGCCTTCTGGATGCCTTCCCAGTCGAAGCCCTCGTGGTCGATGAACTTGTCGTCCTCGGCGGCGATCACAGCCCGTTTCAGGTGCACCGAGATTTTCTCGTAAGGCACCCACTGGCGTTTGAGTTCAGCCTTGGGGTTCTTTTGCCGGGCCTCGTTGAGGCGCTGGCTCTGGAAGCTCGTGGTGCCGGGATTCACCCATTTCCACCAGACCACCCAGCCCAGGTACCAGGCCTGCCAGAGCAGCAGCAGGCCGAACAAACCGGCCAGCCCGAATTTCAGCCAGCGAGGTGCGGGACGCATTGCTTCAGTTGCCCTTCAGTGCGGCCAGCACCGGCGCGGTGCGCGGGCGCACCCCGCGCCAGATGAAGAAGGCTTCGGCGGCCTGCTCCACCAGCATGCCCAGGCCGTCGGCAACCCGGGCGCCGGCGGCCCGCGCCTGGGCCATGAAAGGCGTTTCGCGGCCATAGACCATCTCGTAGGCGACGCAGCGCGGTCCGAATACACCAGGCGGCAGCGGCAGGCTGGCGCCGCTGAGCCCGGCCGAGGTGGCATTGATCACCAGGTCGAATTGCCGTCCGGCAAGGCCTGCAAAGCCTGCGCTGTCGGGTTTGGGCCCGCCGGCGCAGTCCGGCAGGCGGGCAAATTCCAGGGCCAGGCGCGCCGCGGTTTCCTCGGTGCGATTGGCGATCAGCAGTTCGGCGGGGCGCTCCAGCAGCAGCGGCAGGATCACGCCGCGTGCCGCACCGCCGGCGCCCAGCAGCAGGATGCGGCGCCCGCCCGGGTCGCAGCCGAGATTGTGCTTGAGGTCGCGCACCAGCCCCGCGCCGTCGGTGTTGTCGCCGATCAGGGCGTCCTGTTCGAAGCTCAGCGTGTTCACCGCCCCGGCCGCCGCGGCGCGGGCCGTGCGCCGCGTGGCGAGGCGAAAGGCTTCCTCCTTGAACGGCACCGTGACATTGGCGCCCTTGGCCGGGCCCTCGCCGGCGGCGATGAAGGCGCCGACCGCGGCGGCAAAGCCGTCCTTTGCCGCCAGAATCGCCTGGTAGCTGAGGTCCTGCCCGGTTTGCGCGGCGAACAGGGCATGGATGCGAGGCGACTTGCTGTGGCCGATGGGGTTGCCGAACACGGCGTAGCGGTCAGTCATGCTCAATCCGCACGCAGTCGATCGGCATTGGTGAAGGTCCATGTGCGGGTGATCACGATTTCGTCGGTGTCGCGCCGGATCGAGTCGGGGAAGACCGAGTAGGGCGCCGCCATCCTGACGATGCGCCGCGCCGCTTCGTCGAGCAGGGTCTGGCCCGAGGAGCGGTCGATCTCGACTTCCTTGAGGTCGCCGTTGGCCTTGATGGTCACGGTCAGCAGCAGGCTGCCGTAGAGCCGGCCCTTGGCGGCGGCCGGGTAGTTCAGGTTGCCGATGCGCTCTATTTTCTGCCGCCAGTCTTCGACGTACTGGGCGAAGCGGTATTCCTCGACCCGTGCGCCGATGTTCTTCTTGCGCGGGCGCTTGTTGTATTCCTCCATCTGCCGGGCGATCTGACCTTCCAGGCGGGCGATGGCCAGCGCGCTGCTGGCGAGATCAGCGCCGGAAAGATTCGGTTCGGGCGCGGGCAGCGGATCGATTTTCGACTTTTCGGCGCTGACCGATCTTTCGCTCTTGAGGCGCAGCATCTGCGCCTTTGTCTGGGCTTCGAGCTCGGCGACGCGGCGCTTGGCCTCGATCAGGCGGTCGCCTTCCTTGGTCCGCGGCGAAGGCGGCAGGGGCGTCTTGGCCCGGCGATCCTCATCGACGTTGCCGCCGCCGTCGAGATTGGCCTGCGCCTTGGCCTGCGCCTTGTCGGGCCGGCTCTTGCTCTTGCTGTTGACCAGGATCACGTCGAGCGCCCGCTCGCGCGCCTTGTCGATGAAGTCCGGCGGCGTGAAGCGCACCGCCAGCGCCAGGGCATGGATCAGCAGCGAAGCGCCGATCGCCAGCGTCAGATTGCGTTGCGGCGCATCCATGGCGGCGAGAAACGCCGGCATCGGCAGCGGTGGCAGGGCCGGCCAGGAAAAGCGCGACGGGCTGGGCGAGATGGGCATGACCTCGCTGATTTTACCCCGCGACCTCGTCGCCCTCGTCGTCGGCAATGGCCGCATCAGGGCTGCTATTGGACGCCAATTCGGGCGCCAGTTCGAGATAGCGCAGGCGCAGTTCCGCTTCGAGCAGGTCGATGCCCTCCACGCTGAGCAGCACGTGCGCGCCGCGCGGCAATTCCGGCAGCGAGGGCACCCGCGCGACCAGCGGAATCGCGTCGAGGCGAGCCAGCGATTCGCGCAGCACTTGCGCCAGTACGGTCTGCTCGCCCTGCAGCAGCAGCCAGCGCAGGCACCAGTAGCGTTCCATGCCGCGCTGGAATTCGGCATAGGCGGCGTAGGTCAGTTCGAAGTCGCGCATGGCGGCCAGCAGCTCGGCGGACTTCGGTGGGAATGCGGGCGGCTGGCCCTGCAGCAGCGCGATCAGCTGCCACTGGTTGAGCAGGTCGCAATAGCGCCGCAAGGGCGACGAGGACCAGGCATAGCACTCGACGCCGAGGCCTTCGTGCGCGGCGGCGACCGTGCTCATGCGCACCTTGCCCGCCGTCTGCACGCGGTACAGGGCGGGGATGCCGGCATCGCGCAGCATCGCGCCCCATGTGGCGTTGGCCATGATCATGAGTTCGGCGACCAGGGTGTCGAGCGGGCTGCCGCGTTCGCGCTGCTCGATGCAGACCACGCCCTTGCCGGGTTCCGTCGCAATCCCGCTGTCGGCTTCCCAGTCGACGACGAAGTTGTAGTCCTTGCGGTTGCCGTTGTCCGAAGGCTTGCCGCGTCCGGCTTCGAGCACCTGGGCGAATTCCCAGAGCAGCTTGAGTTCGTCGCGGTAGGGAAACTCGGGCAGGCCGGCGGCCAGGGTCTCGGCGTTGAACAGCGGCTCGATGTCGTGGTGGCGCAGGTTGGCGACGATGGGCACGCGGTCGATCTTCGTCTCGTGGCCGAGCAGGCGGTAGTCGGACGCCACGTCGAGATAGAGCGAAATGGCCGGCACGGTCTGGCCCGCGGCCAGCGTGAAATGCTCGACGATGTCCTGCGGCAGCATGGTGATTTTGCGCCCCGGCATATACACCGTGGACAGGCGTTCGCGGGCGATGCGGCCGAGGTCGGAGTCAGGACTGAAGCCGAGCCCCGGCGCGGCGATGTGGATGCCGATGTGCCAGCCGCCATCCGGCTTGGGCGTGACCGAAAACGCATCGTCGATTTCGGTCGTATGCGCATCGTCGATACTGAAGGCTTGAACTTGCGCGAGCGCAAGTTCAATGCCTTCAGCATCGCCATCTGGTGGGCCATCCCCCCGTCCCCCTTCCCCGGGAAGGGGGCTACTAGTCAGGCGCTGCGCGCCAATTGGACGGGGCGGAGTGTATTCCGGAAAGCCGGTGCCGCCCTTGCTTTCGGGGAAGAACTCGAACAGGAAGCGGCCGAGGTGGTAGTCGTGGGTCGAGGGCAGTGCACCGCAATCGAACAGCAGGCGCGCCGCGGATTTGCCGGTGTCATTGCAGGCGGCTTCGAGCGCCTTGGTCTCAGGGCGGTTGCGGTCAGGCTTGTAGATCAGTTGCGGCAGCAGCGGGGCGAATTCGGCGGGCAGGCGACCGCTCTTGAGTTCCTCGACCATACGTTCGATGGCCGCGGCCTGCAGGCGCTTCTTCTCCAGGCCGGCCAATGCCGCCTGCAGGATCTCGGGCGGCGCCTTGCGGAAGCGGCCGCGGCCCTTGCGATGGAAATAGATCGGTGCCGCATGCAGGCGCAGCAATACCGCCGCCGACTGCACCGCATCGGGCTTGGCGCCGTGGTATTCGGCGGCAAGTTCCTCGAAGCCGAATTCCTGCTCGCCGCAGGCTTCCCAGAGGAAATCGACGTCGATGCCTGCCGCGTCCTGTTCCGCGCGCTCCAGCAATTCGCCAGCCGTCGGGGCGGCGAAGCGCAGCAGCACATTGGTCGCCTTGACCTTGGAGCGCTTGCCGGAAGCAAGCTCGATCTGCAGCGAGCTCACATTGTCGGCCAGCACGCTGCCGGCACGGAAAGCGCCGTCCTCTTCAAACAGGACATTCATGGAGGGGAACACCCCGGGCGGGGGAGGGGAAACGAGGGGGCGGATTATACCGGTCTGGCGGTGACCATCAGGACCGTGCTGCTCAGCCGGTAGCCGTCCGTCACGGCATGCGGCGCCAGTTCTGCGCCGACCGCGGCGGCGAGCGCCTGCTGCTTTTCGGCGGGCAGGCGCGAGAGGCTTTCCGCGGCGCCGCCGGCGAGGTCGAGAAAGCCCTGCCAGTAGGCGGCGGCATCGGCAAAATCGAGCGTCAAGCGATGGGGCTCGATCCCGATGTCGCAATAGTTGGCGCTGGCGAGACGGCGCTTCAGTTCGTCCGGGTCGCCGAAGCGGAATATCGACGGCCGCGCGATCTTGGGCGGCGGCAGCAGGCGGCGCATGCAGGCCAGCGCGGTCTCGACCAGCGGCACCTCGCAGGCAGCGCCCCAGACCGACAGCGCGAGCAGTCCGTCCGGACGCAGCACGCGGCGAATTTCGCGCAAGGCGGCCAGTTCGTCGGGGAAGAACATCAGGCCCAGGCCGCACAGCACGCGGTCGAAACTGCCGGCGGCGAAGGGCAGCGCCTCGCCGTCGGCGGCGACGCGCAGCAGATCGGGACAGCAGGCGAGCTGGCCCTCGCTGATGTCGCTGGCGATCGTCAGTCCGTGGCTGCCGACGATACCTTGCGCGCCTTGCGCCAGCAGGCCGGGGCCGCTGGCCAGGTCGAGCACGCGCTGCCCCGGCTCGATGCGGGCGGCGGCCAGCAGCGCCGTGGCCAGTTCGCCGCGGGCGCCGGCGGCGGCGAGATAACGTGATCCGATGCGGTTGTAACCGGCACGTTCGAGGCGCTTGAACTGGGCGGAATCGAAATTCATGGCACTGCCGCCGCCCTGGCGGCGGCAGTGCTGAACAGATCGAAGCTATACACCGCCAGACCGATCCAGATTACGGCGAAGGCCAGCGTACGGGTCAGGTCCAGCGGCTCGTGATAAACCAGCACGGCGAGCAGGAAAGTGATCGTGGGCGCCAGGTATTGCAGGAAGCCCAGCAGGTTGAGCGGCAGCCGCCGCGCCGCGACGGCGAACAGCAGCAGCGGGATCGCCGTGACGGCGCCGGTGGCGATCAGCATCAGGTCGCGCGCAGGCAACAGCCCGGGCCCAGCGCCGAAATGGCTTTGTCCGGAGTACGCCAGCCAGGCCAGCCAGACCAGCGCCGGTGGCGTCATGCATACGGTTTCGAGAAACAGGCCGCTGGCGGCATCGAGCGGCAACTGTTTCCTCAGCAGGCCGTAGATGCCGAAGGTGCCGGCCAGCACCAGGGCGATCCAGGGCAGGCCGCCGGCGCGCACGGCTTCGACGGCGACCCCGGTCGTCGCCAGCAGCACGGCCAGCCATTGCAGCGGACGCAGGCGTTCCTTCAACACCAGCACGCCCAGCGCGACATTGAACAGCGGCAGGATGAAATAGCCGAGGCTGGTTTCGAGGATATGGCCGTTGTTCACGCCCCAGACGAAGGTCAGCCAGTTGCTGATCACCAGCGCCGAGGCCAGCGCAATCCGCGCCAACTGCTTCGGTAGGCGGGCGACGCGCAAGGCATCGCCGAAGCCGCGCCCGAAACCGATGATCAGGGTCATCAGCAGCATGGCCCAGACCACGCGGTGGGCGATGATTTCGCCGGCCGGCACCTCGGCGATCTGCTTGAAGAAGATCGGCACCAGGCCCCAGGTGATGTAGGCGACGATGCCGGCGACGACGCCGCGCCGGGTGTTTTCGCGCGTGAGCGCCGGATGCATGTTGCCTGCTACCCCTGGGCCAGTCCGGCGTAGGCGATGATCGGATCGAGATAGTCGCCCCAGCGCGTGAAACTGTGGTCGCCTCCAGGCAGCACGGTCTGTCGCGCGCCGGCATAGCGGGCGACGGCATGGCGGTAATCGAGCGTTTCGTCGCCTTCCTCGACCAGCAGCCAGAAGCGCCCGGGCTTGCTCAGCACCGGGACTTCGATGGCGCGCAGTTCCTCGATGTGCTGCCGCGTGAACTCGAAGCTTTCGCCGGTGTACAGCCATTGCTGCGGGCCGATATAGGCTTGCAGGGAGAGGTGGGCGACCACCGCCGGATTGACCAGCACCGCCTTGAGGTCGAAGGTCTCGGCCAGGTATGTCGAGTAATAGCCGCCGAGCGAGGAACCGACCACGGTAGTGACGCCATGGCGGGCGATCAGACTTTCCGCCAGCGCGATCGCCGCGCGCGGCGAGGCCGGCAACTGGGGCGAAAGAAACTTGTTGCCTAGGCCGCGTTCGCCCATGCGCGCGCCCAGTGCCTGCGCCTTGTGCGACTGCGGGCCGCTGGTGAAGCCATGCAGGTAGAGGATCACGGCGAGGACCAATCCACGAGGCCCATCTGCCAGGTCGCCAGTACCAGGATGCCGAAGGCGATGCGGTACCAGGCGAAAACCGTGAAGTCGTGGGTCGAGATGAAGCGCAGCAGCCAGCGCACGCAGAGAAAGGCTGAGACGAAGGAGGCGGCGCAGCCGACCAGCCACAGGCCGAGGTCGTCCATGGCCAGCAGGTGGCGTTCCTTGTAGAGCTGGTAGGCGCTGGCGGCCATCAGCGTCGGCACGGCGAGGAAGAAGGAGAACTCGGTCGCCGCCTTGCGCGAAAGGCCGAACAGCAGGCCGCCGATAATGGTCGCGCCCGAGCGCGAGGTGCCCGGGATCAGCGCGGCGGCCTGGGCCAGGCCGAGCTTGAACGCGTCCACCGCGGTCAGTTGATCGACGCTATCGATGCGCACCGTGTGCTGGCGCTTTTCGGCCCAGAGGATGATGAAGGCGCCGACGATGAAGGCCGCCGCCACTGCCACCGGGTTGAACAGCGTGGACTTGATCGCCTTGCCGAACAGCAGGCCAAGTACCGCCAGCGGCATGAAGGCGACCGCGATGTTGAGCACGAAGCGTTGCGCCACCGGGTCGCTGCCGAGTCCGGCCAGCACGCGGCCGAAGCGGGCGCGGTATTCCCAGCAGATGGCCAGCATGGCCGCGGCCTGGATTACGATAAGGAACAGCTTGCCGCGCTCGTCGTTGAATTTGAGCAGATCGCCGGCGAGGATCAGGTGGCCGGTCGAGGAGACCGGGAGGAATTCGGTAAAACCTTCGACCAGGCCGAGAATCAGCGCCTGCAGCAGCGGGTGGAAGTCCATGGATTAGGCCGGGCGCCAGTGATGACTTGGTGCGGCAGGAGTTAAGGGGGCGAAGTCTAGCATGGCGGTCTTGCCGACAAATCGTGGGTCCGCACGCAACGGAAAGGGACATCATGAGCGCGATGCGCGGTAACTGCCGGCCGCGTCAGCCGGTCTACGACATCCGAAATCATTCAAACCCAAACTGGGTAGGAGGTGTTGCCATTAGTCTGGATGATGCTATTCTTCGAAGGTCGCCGAAAACCTTCTCCGACTTGTTGATTTATAAAATAAAAAATTATTCTTATACTGCGATCACTGCGATCACTGCGATCACCGCGATCACCGCGATACCGCGATCACCGTATTGCCCTTTTTGCATGTAGAGGATTACGCTGTAGCTGTGTAGAGGATTACGCTGTTGCATTAAACTTGTTGTTCTTCCCTTTCCTGCTTCCCTAATTCTGTCGGAGTCCGCATATGAGCACCGCAAACAACCCCAACTCCTCGAACAATGACGTTGTTGTAACCAAGAGTGGCGGAGCGGGCGGGGGCGATCCCTCGGTGAATATTTCCGGCAGGGCGCCACACGCGGCAGGCAAGGCTGCGCAATCCGCTCCGCCGGCGAAGGTGGTTGCCGGACCGGGGGATGCGGCGGGACTGGGCGCTCCCAGCGAGGCGGCCTTGCTTCTCCCAAAGAACGGCGAGACGCCGACCCGAATTGCCAGGCGCAAAAAGAAGGAGGAAGAGGAGCAGCAGGCCGATCGGTCGGCGGACAGCGCCGTCGCGGAATCCGGCGACAGCGTCGATCCCGCCGCAACACTTTCTGATGATGTGCTTTTGCTCGCCCAGGCAGACACGGGTGGGGGTGCGGGAACAGCCGCCACCGGTGGTGGCGCCACCGCGAGCGGTACTGGGTCGGCAGCAGGCACGGGTGCTGCAGCGGGCACCGAAGCAGCGGGGGCAACTGCAACCACGGCAGCGGGTATGTCGACGGCTGGGATGCTGGCGGTAGCTGCCGTCGCCGTCGGTGTGGCAGCCGGCGCGGGCGGTGGTGGCGGTAGCACCTCGTCAACTCCTGCGCCCGCGCCCGGCCCCGATACGACCGCCCCGGTCATACAGTCCATGAGCGCTCAGGCCGGCGCGGTGGTGCTGACTTACAACGAGGCACTGGATACCGTGAATGTCCCCGTTCCCGGCGACTTCGCGGTGACCGTCAATGGGGTTCCTAATGCCGTGACCGGCGTAGCGGTGGGCGGGGTGGGCAACACCAAGCTTATCCTGACCCTGACGGTTCCCGTCGTTACCGGGGATACCGTGAACGTGACCTACACGGACCCGACCGGCGCCAACGATGTCGCCGCAATCCAGGATGCTGCCGGCAATGATGCAATCGGCTTCACCACGGGCGTGGTCGCCGACGGTTATATCCGCGGCGCGCAAATTTACATCGATACCAACAACAACGGCTTGGCCGAAGCCGGCGAGGCGCTGGCCGGTGTCGTGACCAATGGCAACGGCAACTTCATTCTGCCGGCGGGTACGCCGGCCGGTGTCATCCTGGCTACCGGCGGCGTCAACATCGATACCGGTGTGCCCAATACCATGGTGTTCAAGGCGCCGGCCGGGTCGACCGTGATTTCGCCGCTGACGACCCTCGTGCAGACCATGATTGCCCAGAACCCGGGCACCAGTGTGGCAACGGCCTCGGCCGCTGTCGTTACGGCGCTTGGGCTGGCGGGTGGTACTGACCTGACGACCTATGATCCGCTTGCGGCCCTGGCAGCCAACGCGGGTGACGCAGCGGCCCTGACGATCCAGAAAGCGGCTGCCCAGATAGCCACCCTGGTTGACCTGGCATCGGACGCGCCAGCCGTGGGCAGCACCAGCACGCAAACGGCGGCAGCGGTGATCAGCAATATCGTCACGCAGATCGGCGATCCCACTGCGCCGACCGTCATCAGCCTGACCGACGTCGCGGTGATTACCGCGGCGCTGGGAACGGTATCGACCGCCAGCGCCGCAACCATCGACACGCAACTGACGACGATCGACACCGCCGTAAACCTCGGTGCCGTGACGAACGCGCAGGCCGCCGCGCTGGATACCACCCCTCCCGCGGCACCGACGTCGCTTACTTTGACGGGTACCGTGTCCGATACCGGCACTACCGGCGACAACATGACCAATGATTCGACGCCGGTGGTGCGCGTCAACTTCAACAGCACGGCCACCGACGGCACTGCTGCCGTCATTGGCAACACGGTAAAGGTTTATGAAGCTGCGACCCAGGTCGGCACCGCCACGCTCACCGCGACCGACGTTGCCAACGGCTACATCGACGTCACGCTCACCACCGTCCTGGCCGGTGATGGCAGCCATTCCCTGACTGCCAAGATCGATGACATCGTCCCCAATACCTCCGCGGCGTCCACCGCCTACACCCTGGCCCTGGACACCGTGGCTCCGACCACGGCGCCGACTGTCGCCCTGACTTCGGACACGGGCAGCAGCAGTTCCGATGGCATCACCAAGGTCGGCACGCTCGTGGTCGGCGGTATAGGTGCCGGCAACACCGCGCAGTACAGCATCGACGGCGGTACGACGTGGACATCCAGCTTTACCGCTGCCGCCGGCGTCAATAATGTCGACGTTCGCCAGATAGACGCCGCGGGGAACGGCAGCCCGACGGCAAGCCTGACCTTCACCTATGACACGACCATCGCCACCCCGACTGTCTCCCTGACGACCAACAGCGGTAGTACCACCGACTCGATCAGCAACAGCGCCGCACTTACCTTGAGCGCAACTGCCGGCGACGTCACGCGCAGCATTACGATCAACGGCGGCACGGCCAGCGGCACCTACACGGCGCCGACGACGGACGGTTCCTACACCGTCGTGGTGACCGACACCGACACGGCAGGCAATACCGCAAATGCAACGCTGAGTTTCACGCGCGACACCACCAACCCGGTCTTCACCAGCGCCACCACCGCGAATTTCGCCGAAAACGGGACTGGGACCGCCTACACCGCGGCGGCAAGCGACACGAACCTCATTACCTCGTATGCCATCAGCGGGGGAGCGGACGCAGCGCTGTTCAACATCAATGCCACGACCGGTGTCGTGAGCTTCGCCACGGCGCCGAATTTTGAAGCGCCCGCCGACGCCGGCGGCGACAATGTCTATAACCTCACTATTGCCGCAACCGATGGCGCCGGTAACACCACCGCTGCGCATGCGGTCGCGATCACGGTGACCAACGCCAATGAAGCGCCGACCCTGACCAGCGGCGCGACGGCGAGCTTTGCCGAGAACGCCGCGGGCACGGTCTATACCGTGACGGCGACCGATCCGGACGCGGGCGCGAGCTTGAGCTACGCCCTGGGCGGCACCGATGCCGCGCGCTTTGCCATCAACAGCAGTAGCGGTGCCGTGACCTTCGCCACGACGCCTAACTTCGAGGCGGCCACCGACAGTGGCGCCGACAACGTGTACAACATCACTGTCACGGCCTCGGACGGCACCAACACTACGGCGGCCCAGGCCGTGGCCATCACCGTCACCAACGTCAACGAAACGCCGGTGATCACCAGCGCCGCGAGCACGAACTTTGCCGAGAACGGCACGGGCACCGCGTATACGGTGACGGCGACCGATCCGGATGCGGCCACGACGCTGAGCTATGCGCTGGGCGGCACCGACGCGGCGCTGTTCAGCATCAACGCCGGCAGCGGTGTGGTCACCTTCGCCACGGCCCCCAACCGGGAAGCCCCGGCCGATGCCGGCGCCAACAACGTCTACGACATCACGGTCACCGCCTCGGATGGCAGCATCACCACGGCGGCCCACGCGGTGGCCATCACCGTCACCAACGTCAATGAGGCGCCGACCTCCACGGCCGTGACCTCGGTTCCCGCGGTCGTCAATCAGGCCTACAGCTTCAATGCCTCCGGCAACTTCGCCGACGTCGATGCCGGCGACAGCCTGAGCTATGCGGCGACCGGCCTGCCTTCCGGCCTAGCCATCAACAGCGGCACCGGCATCATCAGCGGCACGGCGACGACCCAGGCCCTGACCAATGCCGTCACCGTCACGGCGACCGACGGCGGCGGCCTGACCACCAGTCAAAGCTTCAATCTTGCCGTGGTGACCGCCCCGGTGGTTACCGCCCTCGCCGCCAACGTCGCGCAAGCCAAGAGCGGCGATGCCCTGACCCTGACGGCGACCCTCAGCGAGGCGGTCACCGTCACCGGCACGCCAACGCTGACTTTTGACGTCGGCGGAACAGCGATGACCGCCACCTATACCGGCGGCGACGGGACCGCATCGCTGACCTTCACCGCCACGACCTCGGCCGGCGATGACACCAGCGTCGCGGTATCCGCCTTCAGCCTCGGTGGCGGCGCGATCATGGGCAATGTCAGCAACCAGGCAATGGTGACGCCGGTGGGCACGGCGGTGGCAAGCTTCATCATCGACAACAGCAATCCGGTCTTCACCAGCGCCACTACCGCGAACTTTGCCGAGAACGGCACGGGCACGGCCTACGCGACGGCGACCACCGACGCGACGACTCTGGTCTATACCAAGGGCGGCGCGGATGCGGCGCTGTTCAACATCAACAGCAGTACCGGTGCCGTGAGCTTTGCGACGGCGCCGAACTTCGAAGCACCTGCCGATGTCGGTACCGACAACGTCTACGACATCACCGTCACCGCGACCGACGCACTGGGTCATGCAAGCAACCACAACGTCGCGATCACGGTGACCAACGCCAACGAAGCGCCGACCCTGACCAGCGGCGCGACGGCGAGTTTTGCCGAGAACGCCGCGGGCACGGTCTATACCGTGACGGCGACCGATCCGGACGCGGGCGCGAGCTTGAGCTACGCCCTGGGCGGCACCGATGCCGCGCGCTTTGCCATCAACAGCAGTAGCGGTGCCGTGACCTTCGCCACGACGCCTAACTTCGAGGCGGCCACCGACAGTGGCGCCGACAACGTGTACAACATCACTGTCACGGCCTCGGACGGCACCAACACTACGGCGGCCCAGGCCGTGGCCATCACCGTCACCAACGTCAACGAAACGCCGGTGATCACCAGCGCCGCGAGCACGAACTTTGCCGAGAACGGCACGGGCACCGCGTATACGGTGACGGCGACCGATCCGGATGCGGCCACGACGCTGAGCTATGCGCTGGGCGGCACCGACGCGGCGCTGTTCAGCATCAACGCCGGCAGCGGTGTGGTCACCTTCGCCACGGCCCCCAACCGGGAAGCCCCGGCCGATGCCGGCGCCGACAACGTCTACGGCATCACGGTCACCGCCTCGGACGGCAGCATCACCACGGCCGCCCATGCGGTGGCCATCACCGTCACCAACGTCAATGAGGTGCCAACCTTGACCAGTGGCGCGACTTCCTCGGCTGTCCTGGTTGTCGATCAGGCACACAGCAGCAATGTTTCTGGCCTATTCAGCGACGTCGATGCGGGCGACACATTGACCTACTCGGCAACCGGCCTGCCCGCCTGGATGACACTGACCTCGTCCACCGGGGCTCTGAGCGGCACCCCCCCGGCGACCGGCACTGCCGAAGTGGTCTTCACCGCGACGGACGCTGGCGGTCTGGCGGTCAGCCATACGGTTACGGTCAATGTCGTCACCGCGCCAACCATATCGAGCAGCATCGACAATGTCACCAACCTCGATGTCACCAGCAACATCGTGCTGACGGCAACGGAAAACGTGACGGCCGTTGCCGCGAAGTACATCCATATCATCAATGACGGCGGCACCGGATTCCATGGCGAGGCGATAGTCAACACCCAGGACATTCTGGTCACCGACACCACCAAGGTCACCATAGTCAATAACACCATCACCATCAATCCCAGTTTCGATCTGGACTTCAACAACGACTATCACATCATGATCGATGCCGGTGCTTTCCTTGGCGTTTCCAGCGGACAAGGCAGCGTCGCCACGGCTGATGCCGCCGCGATGAATTTCGCGACAGTGACGCCAGGAAGTGCAGCGGGCGGCGTAGCCGGCGCGGTTGCATCGCAAAAAATGGATGGAAGCGATGCAATGGTTGGCAGCTACAGTTGGTGGGACATCGAAACGCTTGGTTCCACGGTTACCGGGTCGGTCAGCGGCGATTTGGGTTCGGGCAATATCGCGGCCGTATTCAAGGACTACGATCCGCTGCCCGGCGATGCCAATGCAGGCTACACCGGTATCGGTTCCCCGGGCGACGACTACATCAGCCTGTTGAATTTCGGTGCTGGAGACTTGTTGTATATCGACAACCAGACCAACACCGCTGCCAACGACCTTGCGCAGACGGCTATTCTTCACAGCGGTACAGCACCGGTTCAGCTGCAGTTCGACGGATTTACGCCGAATGGTGGCCAACCAATCTGGGTAGATATCACCACGACGCAAGGAACCTCGGCATTCGATAGCGTCGCTGCATTAACAACGTTGCTTCAAATAACCACCTACGTTCCGATCGCGAGCGCCTGACCGAATCCTATCGTTTTCACTGAAAGACAAAGAGAAACACTGAGACCGCGCGTCCGCCTAGTGCAGGAGGCGCGTTTTTTGCAAGACTTTGCATCGCAAGCTTGAGATAGAGGGTACGACGCCATGGCAGTTACATCGAAGTATTACGTTACGGCATCCCCAGGACAGAACCTCCTTGATTTTGATCTGTCCTTCGGCACACTCAGTCTGGTTGGTCAGGAGTACCAGTACTCGGGGACGACGGCGGTTGATCTGGTGTTTGTCCATCCCGGCATCGTGTTCGATTTCACCGGTAGCGGCGCCAGTGCCGACAGAATTTACCTCACTGGCAACTATGCCGACTACACCGGATCGATTGCCGGCACCATCATGACGCTGACGCGCACGGTTGGCCAGCAGATTGAAACGGTAAAGGTCTCCAAGCTCACCAGCTTGGCCAACAGTGACAAACTGGTCTTCGCCAATGGCACTGTGAGCAGCTTCGATCTCTTCGCCCATCTAAGCACCGGTGCGGCAGCGCCGGTGCCGGCGGGCGAGACTTCCGCGGCACCGTCACTGCCGACAACGCTTCAAGCCACCGTGAAGGCCTACGCGGTCGACTCTTCCGGCGAGACCTTCGCTCCGGTCGGGCCAGGGACGAGCTTAGTAGCCATCGGCAGCAGCGGGGTGGATGCCGTTTATATCCGTGCCGGATCGAATGTCGACGCCTCCTCTTTAGGGGCCGCTACTGGCGGCGACAAGATTTACCTCACCGGTAACTGGGCCGACTACAGCAAGACTGTTGCAGGGACGACGCTGATATTCCAGCGAACTGTCGGTACAGACACCGAATTCGTCAAGGTGGCCGCGTCAACCGGGGCCAGTAACGACCGTCTGATCTTTGCCGATGGCTATGTCATGTCAAACGACGCCAAGGCCGCATTGACAGCAAACGCCAGCGTCGCGATTGCCGCTATCACCGGCTACAGCAACACCGAAACCACCCCGCTGCCCGGTCCCACCGTCACCATCACCAGCAACGACAGCAGCCTCACGGTCGGCGAAACTGCCACGATCACCTTCACTCTCAGCGCAGCGGCGACCGACTTCACCGCCGCCGACATCACGGCAAGCGTGGGCAGTCTCGGTCCATTAAGCGGTAGCGGAACAACCTATACCGCACCCTATACGCCTCCGCTCAATACGGAGGCAACGACGGCCACGATCGGTGTTGCGGCGGGGACATTCACCAACGCGGAGGCGCAGAACAATTCCGCCGGCTCGCTCGTTCTGGCGGTAGATACCGCCGTGCCGTCAGCGCCAACTATCAACGCCGTCGCGACTGACGACGTCGTCAACGCCGGAGAAGCTGGCGGCGCCATTACCGGCACCGCCGAAGCCGGCGCAACGATTGCCCTGACCCTGGGCACGGGCAACACCCGCAGCGTCACCGCCGACGGTTCCGGCAACTGGACCTACACCTTGGTGGCCGGCGATATCACCGCGATGGGCGAAGGAGCGGAAACGCTCTCCGCCA
Source organism: Sulfuritalea sp. (assembly GCF_031426875.1). Lineage (NCBI taxonomy): Bacteria > Pseudomonadati > Pseudomonadota > Betaproteobacteria > Nitrosomonadales > Sterolibacteriaceae > Sulfuritalea > Sulfuritalea sp. Next base: position 66,147 of record NZ_JASJPC010000033.1, on the reverse strand, counting down.
CCCAGACCGATGCCGCCGGCAATGCCAGCGCGGCGGCTACGCGTCCCGTTAGTGTCGACACCGTCGTTCCCACTATCACCGCGCAGGCGGCGTCAGTCGGGACCAAGACCGTGACGCTGACCCTGAGCGAAGCGGTGGCGGGCACGCCAGCGGCGGGCGACTTTGCGGTGCTGATGAACAGCGCGACCAACACGGTGACGGCGGTGAGCGCTAGCGGTACCACGGTGACCCTGACCCTGACGAACACCATCCCGAACAATGCCACGCTGACGGTGGACTACACGCAAGGCACCAACAAGCTGACGGACGCGGCGGGCAATGCCGTAGCGAGCGTGGGCGACGCCTTGACGGTGACCGTGGCGAACGACACGGTTGCGCCGACGGTGGCGGGTCTCTCCTCGACGGCAGGAGCTGGGACCTACAACGTGGCAGACGTAATCCCCGTGACGATCCAGTTCAGCGAAGCGGTGACGGTGACGGGCACCCCGCAATTGACGCTGGAGACGGGCGCGGTGGACCGGACGGCGAGCTACGCGAGTGGATCGGGAACGAACACGCTGACCTTCAACTATACGGTGCAGGCTGGGGACAGTTCGTCCGACCTGGACTATACCGGCACCACGGCGCTGGCGCTCAGCGGGGGCACGATCAAGGACGAAGCGGGCAACAATGCCACGCTGACCTTGCCGACGCCGGGAGCGACGGGGTCGCTGGCGGCCAATGCAGCCCTGGTGATCGACGGGGTAGCCCCGACCATAACGGCGCAGGCGGCGACGGCGGGAACCAAGACCGTGACGCTGACCATGAGCGAAACGGTGGCGGGCACGCCGGCGGCGAGCGACTTTGCGGTGCTGACGAACAGCGCGACCAATGCGGTGA
>NZ_JASJPC010000033.1:62217-65168 GCF_031426875.1 Sulfuritalea sp. | reverse complement strand
CGGGCAACAATGCCACACTGACCCTGGTCTCGCCGGGGACGTCGGGCTCGCTGGCATTTGGCAAGGCCCTGGTGATCGACGGGGCAGCCCCGACCATCACGGCGCAGGCGGCGACGGCGGGAACCAAGACCCTGACGCTGACCATGAGCGAAACGGTGGCGGGGACGCCGGCGGCGAGCGACTTTGCGGTGCTGACGAACAGCGCGACCAATGCGGTGACGGCGGTGAGCGCCAGCGGCACCAGCGTGACCCTGACGCTGACCAACGCGATCACGAACAGCGCCGCGGTGACGGTCGACTACACGCAGGGCACCAACAAGATCACCGACACGGCCGGCAACGCGCTGGCGAGCGTGGGCGACGCCTTGACGGTAACGGTGACGAACGACGCGGTGGTGCCGACGGTGTTGGGCGTGTCCTCGACGGTGGCCGATGGCACCTACAACGCAGGCGTCCTGATTCCCGTGACGATCCAGTTCAGCGAGGCGGTTATCGTGAGCACGACGGGCGGCACGCCGACGCTGACGCTGGAAACCGGCAGCACGGACCGGACGGCCAGCTACGTCAGCGGATCGGGCACGGACACGCTGACCTTCAACTACACGGTGCAGGCTGGGGACAGTTCGTCCGACCTGGGCTACACCAACACTGTGGCACTGGCGCTGAACAGCGGGACGATCAAGGACGAGGCGGGCAACAATGCCACACTGACCCTGGTCTCGCCGGGGACGTCGGGCTCGCTGGCGTTTGGCAAGGCCCTGGTGATCGTGCCCAAATCGCTCAGCTATAGTACCGGAACCTTCGTCGAGGCGGAGGGCAACAACGGCACCATCAACACCCAGATCACGCTTACCCTGGCCGGCGATACCTTCGCCGGAAACGTAAATGACAGCCTCGACAGCGCCGTGACCTACAGCAACGTCCCAACGGGACTGACCGCCCACCTGGTGAAAGCCAGCAGCACGACGGCCACCCTGTCGCTCACGGGAACGGCCGGTGCCCATGCCGACGCGAATGACATCTCCAGCCTGACAGTCGCTCTCGGCAACGCTGCCTTCACCAACGGCAACGCCTCCGGCGTGACCGGCTCCACCAAGAGCGACCTGAAGATCAACTTTGCCGATGATGGCCATATTTTCAGCGGCAGCACCGGCGACGACACGCTATTGACTGTTGCCACCGCCGGCAAGGACATCATCTACGGCAAGGGCGGTGCCGATTACATCAACGGTCTGGCCGGCGACGACACCATTGACATCACCGACATCGGCACAACGGCATCCGCCTCGGCGGCGGTGCTGCTCACCGCCACCGCGAACGGCACCGATACCGTCGTCGGCTTCAAAGCCGGCGCGGTTTCCGATGGCGGCGACGTGCTGGATTTCACCGGCATTGCGAATCTGACTGACGGCCTGGTGCAAACAGGTCTGACAACAGCCTCGAATTTTGCCGCCAACAACGTCTTCGTCTTCAACAGCACCCAGCTTGCGATCGCCGACGCGGCCGCTGCCATCGCCGCCGATGCTGACGTGACAGCGACCACCGGCTACATCGTGATCGCCGATTCGGCCAGCGCCGGCCGGGTGACGGTGTTCCATTCGACCGATCTGGCAGCCAACGGAACGGAAACCGCCCTGGTCATCTTGTCCGGTGTGAGTATTAGTTCCTTGACGGCCGAGAATTTCGTGGTTTAGGCTGATCCTATAAAGTGAGGCAGCGGCAAATACTTGTGGCGCCGGTGCCAAGTATCTGATTCTTAAGGAGTACCAAAATGCGCAAGATTTACGATTCGAGCAACGTGCTGACCGGCTACAGCGATTACGATGGCTTCGTCACGACGTTCTATGACATCACCTGGGTGGTGACAAGCATCGAATTGAATCTGTCGGCACAGTGGACCTCCACGACGGGGGGGTATACCTATACCGACGCTGCCGGGGATACCTACACGTACAGCGTCGATGGATTGAATGCGGTCACGGGATACACCGCGCAATACGCCAATTCCGCTTCCTATGTCTATAGTTATGATGCGACGGGCGCATTGACCGGCTTCAGCTATTCGGACGGCGTCAAGACTACGTATTACTACCCGGACGGCACGATCAACGGATCATTGTCGGGCATCGATACCGGTGCGTTCGGGGGAACGACCGACGGCACCCATAGCGTCACCGACGAATCGACCGGTACCGTCACCATGTACTACCTGACGGCCGGTCAGGTTGTCCATTACACGGTAGCCTATAGCTACATCTGGGAGGGCGTCACCTATACCTCGACCTACGATTACAACGGTGCCGACGACGCTTTCCTCGGCTACACCTACTCCGACGGCACCACCATCTGGACTTACGACAACGCCTGGAACTATCTTGGCGCGACGGTCAACACGCTTAATCCCGATCTGGTTCCGGTCGATGGTGGCGGCTACAAGCTGACGGATCAATGGGGCACCACCACCTACTATGATTCGACCGGTCATGTCGCGAGCTACGAATACTCCAGCACGTGGGAGACATACACCTACGTTTCCCGCTACGATGCCAACTGGAACTTCCTGAGTTCGAAGACTTACGACAGCCAGAATAATGTGGTGAACTCCACCATCTACAATTACGGCGGTGCGAATGGCGCCTTCTCCGGCTACGAGTATTACGACGGCACCACCACCTGGTATTACAACGCCGACTGGTCGTTTAGCCACTCCAGCATTGACGCCACCAAGTTGTCCGATCTTGGCGGCGGCACCTATGGCTACACCGATGCCTGGGGTACCACCACCATCTACGATGGCAATACGTCCAACGCGAACATTGTCGGTTACCGAACGCAGTCGACGTGGGATATCTACACCTACCGATACGAATACGACGCCAGCTGGAACTTGACGCGTTCGGAATGGAGCGACAACAACGGCAACAGCGGCTGGAACACGAGCAAACTGGTGG
>NZ_JASJPC010000033.1:0-62117 GCF_031426875.1 Sulfuritalea sp. | reverse complement strand
ACAAGAGCATCACCTCGACGAACAAGACCTACAACGAGATCGACAGCAACGGGAATTGGAAGTGGGTTGGCTCGGAATGGAGCGACAACAACGGCAACAGCGGCTGGAACACGAGCAAACTGGTGGCGGACGCGGCTGACCGCGACAGCGATCTCGATACGACGGAGCTGATTCGCCAGGAAAGCGGCTCGAACACCTGGTCGTGGACAGATGGCACCACGACGCGGACGGAGACGAGCAGCTTCGAGTGGTACTACGCCAACGACACCACCTGGACCTTCCTGGGCGGCCAGGAAGTGCGCAACGGCGAGACGACCACGTACGACGCCAGCTGGAACGTGATCAGCCGGACGACGACGATCTCGACCGACTTCACGGAGCTGACGAACACCGCGGACAAGGCCTACATCCTGTTTGACGACGGGAACGCGGGAACACCGCTGTACTACAAGCAGACCAACAGCTGGGTGGACGGGGCCAACAGCTCGCAGGAGATCAGCTATTACGATGCATCGGGCACCAAGCTGGGCGTGGTGAACGTCAACGTAAGCACATGGTTTGACAGCGGGCAGAACAAGAGCATCACCTCGACGAACAAGACCTACAACGAGATCGACAGCAACGGGAACTGGAAGTGGGTTGGCTCGGGATGGAGCGACGACAACGGCAACAGCGGGTCGAACACGCGGACGGTCGAGGCGATCAGCTTCGACTTCAACGGTGACGGCACCGTGGCTGTGGACGAGACTAATCAGACGGTGCAGGTCGAGCGCGGCGAGAACACCTGGAGCTGGGTCAACGCCAGCAGCCAAACGCAGACCGAAACCAGCAGCTTCGAGCACTACTACGCCAACGACAGTAGTTGGACGCATCTGGGTGGCAAGGAAACCCGCAACGGCGAGACGACCGCGTACGACGCTAACTGGAACGTGATCAGCCGGACCTTCGACACGACGGGGCTGACGGATGTTCTGAGCAACACGGACGGTATGGCGTACGACCTATTTGGTGCGGCGCTATACAGGACAGACGCGGTCTCGGGCGAAACGACCTATTTTGACGCCATTACCAGCGCGAAGATTGGTTCGAGCAATACCAACACCTGGAACGATGGTAGCTACAGTTCAACTAACACGACCTACAACGACGCCAACTGGAACTGGCTGGGGTCGGAGTTCCAAGACAGCTATGGAAGCGGCCGGAACGCACGGACGGTAGAGTCCGTCACCTTCGACTTTGACGGTAACGTTACGACCGGAGACACGACGCAGATGGTGCGCGTCGAGAGCGGTCAGTTCACGCCAACGGGTGAGACGACCCCGCGAGACAGCTGGGAGTACTACTACAGCAACGACGGCAGCCTGTCCTTCCTCGGTGGCTGGCGAACGATGAACGGCGTAACGACGACCTTCGACAGTAATTGGAACATCATTGGCGGTGGGCCGACCGATCCCAACGACACGACGATTCCTTCTGTGGTGGGAGCAATCTTTACGGAAGGCGAGAATTCCACCATCACATTGCGAATCAGCGAAGCGGTGACGTGGTCCGGCACGGGCACCCCGATGCTGAGCTTCTTCAAGAACCCGGATTACTCCAATGGCTGGTCGCAGGACGCCTATAACGCATCGGTGATCTCGATCACTGGTTACAGCGTGGACGCGACCGCGAACACGGTCAGCTTCAGTACCAACGCTAGCTTGACAAGCACAGACATCGTGCAGGTGCAATACAACGCGATGCCGATGCATGGCAGCTTTGTCGATGGCGGTGGCAATTCCGTACAGAGTGGCGAGATCTGGTTCGGCGGTTCCGGCGCGAGCATCATCGACCTGGACAACCACGGTTCGTGGCTGCCGATCCAGATTCGCGGCAATGGTGGCGACGACAGGCTGGTCGGCACCAATGCAGCAGATGTTCTGATTGACGGTGGCGGTGCAGACACGCTGATCGGTGGCGAGGGTTCGGACACCATCGTTCTGGTCGAGAACGGCGGAACTGTCCCGTATTCCCGTGACGTGGTCATCATCGCGCCGGGTGACAGCATCGTCGGTGCCCGGGATCTGGTCAAGGGCTCGGCCACTTCGCCCACCGACACGGGCTTCGACATCGCGTCCAGCGATGCGCTCAAGCACGACGTGCTGAGCCTGCCGTCCGCGCTTATCGCCGGTAACACGACGGGAATTGTCGACGGTACGGACTCCGCCGGAGGCATTTCGGGGCACAGCATCAGTAACGGCATCGCCACCTTCCATAACGTGAGCGGAACGTCGCTGGTCGTTGTCTTTAACGCTACGGACGCAGTTGCCGGCACGAGCGTAACCTCGTCCGATGCTGTGGCCTACCTGGCAGCCAATATCCATGAGGTCGGCGCCACCGTCGGCTTCAAGGTCGACGTGAATAGCGATGGCAGCCTAACCAACAGTGACTCGCTGGTGGTGTTCCAGGATGCTGGCACGCTTGCAACGCAAGGCGGCATTGCTCCACCCGACACGCTGGTGACACTGAGCGGCCTGATCGGCGTTGCCAGCGCGACGCTGGGTAATACTGAAGGTGTCAACGTAGTGCAACTCGTCGATGTCCAGGGGCCTGAGGTCATTGGCTTCGGGTTGACCAGTGACGGCTTCCAGCTCGACTTCACTGAAAACGCCTTGATGCCGACCGGAACCTTGGCCCTGACGATGAAGAAGAACGGCACTGACGTCGTCACGTTCTCCAGCGTTGATGGTGGCGGTACGGCCAACTGGACGGTCCACACCGATACGGCATTCACGCAGGAAGACTGGGTGCTGATCAATTACAACGGCAGCGACAGTAGCAATGGCTTCCGCGATGTGCTCGGCAATGTCAGGATGGATCATGATGAGGTCGGCTACGGCGGTTCGGCCGAGGGCGGCAGCGGCAACACCGTCATCGATCTGAGCAATTCCACCCTATTCTCAGCCACTGGCGGCTACGATCTGGAGGGCGCTCCGGGCAACGATACCCTGATCGGATCGGCTGGCAGCGACTGGCTGGAGGGCGGCACGGGAGCCGACACCATGACTGGCGGCGCGGGTGACGACGATTTCGGGTTCAACCCGGGCGACGGCACTGCGGTGAGCTATGCCAGCGGTGTCTATACCTTTGCCGGCGGCGCCGACATGATCACCGACTTCGCGCTTGGCGACGGGCTGAATCTGAACCTGCCAGCCACTCGTGATTGGGCAGCGACCTCGCCGGACAACATGGGTGATGACGACTACATCCTGGTGCAAGGCAACTACAGCGGCGGCAGCTTCAACGAGAACGTCACGGGGACCGATACCCTGCTGGTCTATGACGGCGATGCAACATCGAATTTCGCGGCGACCGGCGTCGTCCTGAGCGGCGTTACGCCGTCGCAGTTCAGTGCCAGCGGCGACTTTCTCTCGCTTTTCGACTACACCGCGCCCGTGCTGCTAAGCGCCGCGGTGAACGGCTCGACGCTGACGCTGACCTATGGCGAGACACTGGACGCGAACAGCGTGCCCCTCCCCGGCGACTTCACTGTCGGCACGGGTGCCGGTTCGCTCACCGTCAGCAGCGTCGCTGTCAGCGGCACCACGGTCGCGTTGACCCTGGCCAGCGCAGTGGCGGCATCGGATACCGTTACGGTCGGCTATGCCGGCATGACTGTTCAGGACAGTACCGGCAACGATGCGGCAACCCTGAGCGGCTATGCGGTCAATAACGTGACAGGCGGTGCGACGACCGGAGCTACGTTTATCAACTGGACAAACAACGAAGCTGGGCCGGTGACTCTTGCGGGCGACCGGATCGAGATCCAGGTGCACTTCAGCAATCAGGTCGTGGTCACTGGCGCGCCGACCCTGAGTCTGGACATCTACAGCGATGCGGGCACGCTGACCCGCACCGTGCAGGCCACGTTCGAGCAATACAGCGACGGGGGCTTTAACCCGGCCTTTGGGCAAAGTTCGATGAAATTCGTCTATACCGCGACTGCAGCTGACATTGGCACCTTCCATATCGGCAGCGTCAGCCTCAACGGCGGCAGCATCACCGGCATGGCCGACCAGTTATCCGCCAACCTGACGCTGGATAGCACGAATCGCACCATCACCACTGGCAGCTACCTGTATGGCGACATGGTGGCCAGCGGTTCCGGCACGGCAGCCAACGATGCCATCGGCGTGTATGAAAATGACCCGGCGCTGGTGCAGGTGACGGACGGCCAGTATGTGGTATCCACTGGCCCCGTAAGTGGCTATTCCGTTACGGGTGGCGAGGGAAATCGCGACATTCTTGGCGTGCCGATAGTGCTGCCGGGTACCATGGATGCGGCCACGGCGAACGGCTACCACCTGGAATACGACGTGACCAGTGGCCAGATCAGGGCCATCGCTTCCGACGGTAGCGTGGCGATAAGCCACACGGTGCCGACCGGGACCTTCGCCCTCGGCGTGGAACAGTTTAGCTACCACATCATGTATTTTGACGGTACGGCGTATCAATACACCGACGCCACGGATATTCTGCTGGCCAACGGGGTTGCCACCTACACCGATGCAGCGGCCTCCAACGAGCACTTCGTGCGCGGCTCGCTGGGTGCCGACGTGATCGATCTATCGAGCGACGTCGACGCGGCCGCGCGTTACACCGTGCGAGGTGGTGCCGGCAATGACACCATTACCGGCTCCGCCGGCAAGGATGCGATTCTCGGCGATGGTGGCGCCAATGTCATCGCTGCCGGCGCGGGCAACGACGCGATCTTCGTCGCCAACAACGGCAACAACACCGTGGCCGACGGCGGCGCCGGGACGGACCATCTCGTATTCACGCTCGGCGGACAGCAGATGGCCATCGCCGGCCGCATCATGGGTCCGGCGATCCAGAGCCAGGTCGGAACCTGGGGCACGACCGGCTTCGTGGCCAACGGCACGACGAATGCCTATCGCCTCGACACGGACGACAGTGGCGCCATCGTCGTCAAGGACTACACGACGCTGGCGACGCTGATGACGGCCACCAACATGGAAACGCTGCAGTTCCGTTTCGACCAGTGGGACGGCCGCGCCAGCATTCCGCTGCTATTTGGCACGAGCGGCGCGGATAACCTTGCCAACGTCGGCACAGTGTCCGCATTGCTCAGCGGCGGCGCTGGCAGCGACACGCTTGCCGCAAGCAATCTTGGCAACGATATGCTGATGGGCGGCAGCGGCAACGACAGCCTCAACGGCGGCACCGCTCGCGACTTGCTGTATGGCGGTACCGGTGACGACCAGATTAACGCCGGCGCGGGAAATTACGACTGGATCGTCGGTGGCACTGGTAACGACGTGCTTGACGGTGGTGCGGGAACGGATTATGCGGGTTTCGTCGTCCATGCATCGGGTACGACCACACCGGTTATCGGCGCTTACGACAGTTCGATCGGCGGCTTCAAGGTCAGCCAGGAAGGTGTTGATCTGGCGCAGATCGTCTGGAATGCCGCGAACAGCATCTGGACGGTTACCGACCTGAGCGATTTGACCGCAACAGGCTTCGGCACAGATTTCGTGAGCAACGTCGAGTATCTGACGTTCGACCAGGATGCCGGCGGCATTCAGGCGCTGAGCGTCAATATGGCTACCTTGGCCAGTCAATTGGGTGGCGGCACACCGCCGGCCGACACGACGGCGCCGACACTGCTAAGCGCAGTGGTGAACGGCGCGACGCTCACGCTGACTTACGATGAGGCACTGGACGGCGTGAGCGAGCCACCGGCAATGGCCTTCATGGTTAACGTCAACAGTAGTCCCGCCATGGTCAGCGACGTCGCCATCAGCGGCAGCACAGTTACTCTCGTGCTGCAATCCGCCGTGACCGAGGGAGCGACGGTCACCGTGGACTACAGCGTGGGGCCGCAGATGACCACGCCGATTCAGGATCTGGCCGGAAACGATGCCGGCGTTCTGATGAACCAGACCGTCAGCAACACGACCACCGGAGGCACCCCGCCACCGAGTGGAGACACGACAGCACCTACTGTGGTTGGCGCTAATTTCGCCACAAACTCGATCACGCTGACCTTCAGTGAAGCGTTGGTCACCTTGGATGGATCGCCACAGCCGCAAGGTCTAATGTTGTTCCAGAATCCTGACCCCGCAAGTGGCAACCAGGGAACCAGCATCCAGGTCACGGGCTTCACTGTTTCTGGGAATGCCTACACCTTCCAGACCTCGACAGCGCTGGGCACCAACGATGTCGTGCAGGCTACCTACGACGCAGGTTGGGGCAACATGGGCGATGCCGCAGGCAATGAGCTGACCTCAGGGGAAGTCTGGTTTGGGGGCAATGTCGCCAACACCATCGACCTGGACAACTACGGCACATGGCTGCCGATCCAGATCCGCGGCAACGGCGGCAATGACCTGCTGTTCGGTACCAATGCGATGGACGTCCTGATCGATGGCGGCGGGGCGGATACGCTGATGGGTCGCGAGGGATCGGACACCATCGTCCTGGTCGAGAACGGCGGGCTCGACGGCCAGCCGGGCTATTCCCGTGACGTGGTGTATATCCAGCCCGGCGACAGCGTGGTCGGCGCCGCCAACCGGGACATCGTCGTCGGTTCGGCGAGTTCCCCCAGCAACACAGGCTTCGATATCGTTTCGAGCGATACGACCAAGCACGACCAGCTGAGTCTGCCCTCGGCGCTCATTGCCGGCAATACGGCGGGGCTGGTAGACGGCACCGACTCCGCCGGCGGGATCGCTTCGCACAGCATTGCCGGAGGCATCGCGAGCTTCTACAACGCGAGTGGCACACTCCTGAGTGTCGTCTACAACGTGGCGGACGCCAGTGCCGGAGTGCGCGTCACCTCGAGCGACGCCGTGGGCTACCTGGCAACCAACTTCCATGAAGTTGGCGCCACCGTCGCCTTCAAGGTGGACCTCAATAACGATGGCAGCCTGGACAACCTCGACTCTCTGGTGATCTTCCAGGACGTCGGTACCCTGGTCACGCAAGGCGGCTTCGCCCCGCTTGACACGCTGATCACCCTGAGCGGGCAGGGCGGCTACGGCCTGAGGGGACTGGCTGCTGCCACGCTGGGTACCACGGAAGGTGCCAATGTGGTGCAGCTTGTCGATACCCAGGGGCCCGAGGTGGTCGGCTTCGGACTCAACACCGGTACCGGCTTCCAGCTCGACTTCACGGAAAACGCCTATATGCCCACCAGCTTGGCCCTGACGATGAAGCTGAGCGGCACGATCGACGTTGTGTTCACCGGCCTTGCTGGTGATGGTACGTCCAACTGGACAGTGCAGACTGATCGGGCATTCACGCAGGAAGACTGGGTGCTGATCAATTACAGCGGCAGCACCATCAGCAATGGCTTCCGCGATGTGCTCGGCAATGTCATGGTCGATACACCCGACCCCGGCTACGGCGGTTCGGCCGAGGGTGGCAGCGGCAACAACACCATCGATCTGAGTGCATTCACCGCCACCGGCGGCTACGACCTGAGCGGCGGGGCGGGCAACGATATCCTGGTTGGCTCGGCATACGAGGATTGGATCGACGGTGGTACGGGCGCCGACACGATGACGGGAGGCAGCGGGCCGGACGGATTCGCGTTCCTCCAGGGGGATTCGCCCCTGGTGACTCTGAACAATGGCGTCTACAGTTTTGCCAGTGGTGCCGCCGATGTCATCACCGATTTCGGTGCGGACGACGCGATCTGGATTGACATGCCGGAGGTATCCACTCAGGGTCCCCGCAGCTTCGGTGATTCGTCGTACGAAGTGGTGCAGGGCAGTTATGGCGCCGGGTCGTTCACCGCGGGCGCAGGCGCCGACACCCTTCTCGTTTATGATGGCGATTCGACGGCCGGCGCAGCGATGTCAGGTGTCGTGCTCAGCGGCATTACGGCAACGGGCCTGATGACTTTCGGCAACTACATTACCCTTAACACTCAGCCTGTATAAACTCCCGTTCAGGCACTTCCGCAGGAGCCGCCCGTATCAGAGGGCGGCTTCTTGTTTTAATGAGATTCTGCAAGGATGCATTCACCATGGCCGATGTAATCGAATCAATGAAGGCAGCGCATGAGCGCGAACTCGCCACCGTTCTGGAACAGCAGGAAAAGCAGCTGCAGGCCATGCTTGCGCAGCAGGAAGCGCAACTGGCCGGCGTCAAAAAGCAGCAGGAAATGCAACTGAACGGGATGCGCGAAAGCCACAAGGCACAGCTCGGCTCCCTGCGTGCCCGCCATGCGGCCCAGCAGGCTGCGGCGACGCAGGTCGTGCCCGGCGCGCAGCCGACGAAGCACTGAACCCACGTCGCTTGGGTATGAAGATTCTTTCGCTAGGCCTGGTCATCCTGGCATGGGCGGCCGGTGCCGCCCATGCCGATTCGCTGCCAACCTTCGATCGTGTCCTTGAGGCATCGCTGACCCAGCATCCGGCGATTCTCGGCAAGCGTTCGGCACGGGACGCCGCTTCGGCCGACAAGGAAGGCGCCGAATGGGCGCGCTATCCGACGCCCAGTGTCGAGGCGACATCCGCCAGTGACGCGCGGCCGGCCGCCGGGCTGCTGCGCATCGATCAGCCCCTGTGGACGGGCGGGCGTATCAGCTCGGGCATCGAGGCTGCCGGCAGCCGTTTCGACGCCGCGGGCGCCGGGCTGGACGAAACGACGCTGGAGGTCTCGCTGCGGGTCATCACCGCCTACCTCGAAGCGCTGCGCCAGAAAGCCAGGGAAGGCCATGCCGCGTCCGGCGTGGAGGCTCATGAAAAGCTGCTTGCCATGATTCGCCGTCGCGTCACGCAGGAAGTCAGTTCGCAGACCGACCAGCGTCTGGCGGAGTCGCGGCTGTATCAGACGAAGAATGAACTTTCCCTGGTTTCCCAGTCCTTGAAGAATGCCTTGACCCAGCTGGCGCAGTTGAGTGGTCAGCCGGTGCGGGAAGTTTCCTGGCAGGATCTCGACGACAAGGGCGTGCCGGCCACATTCGACGCGGCGCTGGAATCAGCGCTCGCTTCCTCGCCGACCCTGCGCCGACTGCGCCACGAAGAAGAGGCGGCGACTGCGGAAATCGACCAGAGGCGCTCGGCCTACATGCCGCAGGTCGCCTTGCGCTTCGAACGAAGCTCGGGCGGCGGCGTGGCCGCCGACAGCCGGGCGATGCTGGTGCTGCTGGCTCAGCCGGGAGCGGGCTTGTCTGCGGCCTCGGGGGTGGATGCGGCGATCGCCCGGCGTGAAGCCGCGCGGCAGGCCCGGGACGCTGCCGAGCGCGACCTCAGGGAACGCATCGCGGTGGATTGGGAAGAGTGGACGGCAGCCCGTTCGCGGCTGGAAACGGCGCGCCTGTCCAGCTTCATGTCGGGCGAGGTGTTCGCTTCCTATGAACGCCAGTATGTGATCGGGCGCAAGTCCTGGATCGACGTGCTCAATGCCGTGCGCGAAGCCACCCAGGCACAATTTTCCGCCGAGGATGCGCGCGCCCAGTCCATCGCTGCCGGCTTGCGACTGCGGGCCCACGCTGGAACCCTGACCAAGAAATGAGCGACCCATTGAATGCAGTAACGAGCAATGAGCAGGCTGGCGTCGCGCAAGGCTGTATGGGGCAACTGGTGGATCGGGCGGCACGTCTGTCCGGGCAGCGAGTCGAGGGCGCCCGGCTGGGCGACCTCAGCCAGCTGCCGGATCGGGTAGGAGCGCCGTCCGGCAGAACTGCCGCGGAATTGTTTGTCGAGGCGTGGCGCCTGGCCGAACTCGACGGCGTGCCGCAGGCGATCAGCGCGCCGACTCCCGCCAACCTGCCTTTTGTGATCCATACCGGAACCCTTGGCTGGGCCCTGATTACGGCGCGGGCACATGACGGCAGCTGGCGTGGCGAAGGTATCGGCGGTGAAGCCGTTTCCTCGGCGGATCTTGCCGACGCAAGCTGTCTTTCACTGCCACCTCGCTCGCGCGAGGCGAAGGCCCGGCCGCGCGCGCTGGAACTTGTACGGCAGGCGCTGTGGCAGCGCAAGGGCGTGTTTGGCGACGCGGTGCTGGCCACCGGCCTGGTTTCCCTGCTGGCGCTCGCTACGTCGCTCTATGCGATGCAGGTTTTCGATCGCGTCATACCGAATCAGGGATTCCACACCTTGTGGGTGCTGACCGTGGGCGTGGCGCTGTCGGTGGTGCTGGAACTGCTGCTAAAACAGGTGCGCAGCCATACCGTCGACCGCACTTGCAACACCATCGATCACGAATTGTCGGAGTGGTTTTTCAAGCGCATGCTCGGTATTCGCATGGAGGTCCGGCCCGCTTCGGTCGGCACGCTGGCTTCGCAGGTCAAGGGTTTCGAAATGGTGCGCGGGGTCCTGGCATCGACCTCGCTTTTCGTTCTTGCCGACGTGCCGTTTGCCATCGTTTTCCTGCTGGTCATCGCCGCCGTCGGCGGCTGGGTCGTCGTCGTGCCCCTGATCTTCCTGCCCATCGCGCTGACCACCGGCCTCATGTTCCAGGGCGCCATCCAGCGCCATACCCGACGTAATCTTTCCGCCAGCAACCGCAAGGCCGGCCTGCTGGTCGAGGCGGTCGACGGCGCCGAGGCGCTGAAGTCGAACAGCGCCGAATGGGCGATCCAGTCACGCTGGAATCGCCTCGTGGCCGAAACCAGCGACGCCGAACAGAATATTCGCAGTTATACGGCCTTGTCGCAGAACCTCACCGTGGCCTTGCAGCAGTTGAGCTATATCTCGCTGGTGGCAGCAGGCGCTTATTTCGTCACTGAAAATCGGCTGACCATGGGTGGCCTGCTGGCCTGCTCGATCATAGGCAGCCGCGCCATGACCCCGATTGTGCAACTACCCGGTGTCATGGTGCAGTGGGCGCTTGCCCGTGCCGCCCTGGACGGACTGGAACAGATCGTCGCGTTGCCCAATGAGGCGGACGAGGCGCACGCGGCATTGATGCCGCAAAGCCTCGAAGGCGGTTTCCGTTTCGAGCGGGCACGCTTCGTCTATGGCATGGCCAAGACCGCGGCGCTCGAAGTCGAGCGCCTGGAAATCAAGCCGGGCGAGCGGGTCGGCTTGATCGGGCCGATCGGTTCGGGCAAGAGCACCTTGCTCAAACTGGCTTCCGGTATGTATCGCCCGGCCGAAGGCAAGGTGTTTCTCGGCGGCGTCGATCTGGCGACGCTGGCACCGTCCGTGGCGCGCGAGGTCATCGGCTATCTGCCGCAGGACACGCGCCTGTTCAGCGGCAGCTTGCGCGACAACCTGTTGCTCGGCCTGCCCGATCCCGGCGAAGAGGCGATTCTGGTTGCGGCGAAGCGCACCGGCCTGATCGATTTGATTCTGGGGCAAGCCGCCGGCCTGGCGCTTGAATTGACCGAGGGAGGGCGCGGGGTTTCCGGCGGACAAAAGCAGTTGATAGCGCTGACCCGCATGCTGCTCGCCAAGCCGAAGGTTTGGCTTCTGGACGAACCAACCGGGGCGATGGATTCGGCAACGGAGGCGCGCGTGGTCAATCTGTTGCGCGAACTGGCTGCCGAGGGCGCGACCCTGCTGGTGACGACGCACAAGACGGCTTTGCTGCCCCTGCTCGATCGGCTTGTGGTGCTGCATGGCGGGCGCGTGCAACTCGACGGTCCGCGCGACGCCGTGCTTGCCAGGATCTCCGGCAAGGGACCCGCTCAGCAACCTTTGCCTCAGGAGGCATCCGCGTGATCACGCATTTGAAAATGGGAACCGGTCGCATATTGATCTGGGGCAGCGCACTGGCCATCATCGGTTTCCTGGTCTGGGCCGACTGGGCGGTACTGGATCAGATCACGCGTGCCAGCGGCCAGGTAATTTCCAGTTCGCGCAATCAGGTGATTCAGGTCATGGAAGGTGGCGTGTTATCGGAACTCCCGGTGCGCGAAGGCTCGGTAGTGAAGCGCGGGCAACGGTTGGCGCGCTTCGATCACACCAAGGCCGAAGCCAGCTATCTGGAAAGCGCGGCCAAGTCGGCGGCGCTCAAAGGGACGGTGGCGCGCCTGAATGCCGAGATATTCGGCGGCGCGCCAGTTTTTCCGCCCGAACTGGCCAAATACCCCGAGTTTCGTGCCAACCAGCTCGCCTTGTTCGCCAAGCGCCAGGGGGCATTGCGCGAGGAAGTCAGCTCACTGGAGAAAGCCGAAGCCCTGATCAAGGAAGAGCTTGAGATGAATTTGCCGCTGGTCCAGGCCGGCGATGTCAGTCGCGCGGAAATCATCAAGCTGCAGCGGCAGGTCGTCGATGTCCGCAGCCAGATCACCAACAAGCGCAACAAGTACCTGCAGGACTGCCAGGCCGAGTTGGTGAAGGCCGAGGAAGACCTGGCGGGCGTGCAGCAGATCGTCACCCAACGCAAGGAACAACTCAGTTTCACCGAGGTGCTTTCGCCCATGGATGGCATTGTCCGCAATGTGCGTCTGACCACGCTGGGCGGGGTGGCCAAACCGGGCGAAGAAATCATGCAGATCGTTCCAGCGGACGAGGACTTGATCATCGAGGCCAAGGTCAAGCCCGCCGAGATCGCTTTCGTCAAACCGGGCCTGCCGGCAACGATCAAGCTCGACGCTTACGATTATTCGATCTACGGCATTCTTCATGGCGAAGTCAGCTATATCAGTGCGGACACGCTGACCGAAACCATCCAGGGGACCGAACAGTCGTACTACCGGGTACAGATCAAGACCACAGGAAAGGGCCTGGTCAACAAAAAGAACGAACCGATCCTGATTCAGCCGGGAATGACGGCCATGGTCGAGGTCAAGACCGGGCAGAAGAGCGTCTTGCAGTATCTGACCAAGCCGATTACCAAGACACTCTCGGAGTCGTTGGGAGAACGCTGACCCGGCGGTCAGCCGCCCAGCAATTGGAAATCCAGCGCCGTGATGGTGCTGGCACTGGTGTTGAGCAGCACGGCCAGGTATTCCCCACTGCTGGTGCCAATGACCGTATTGCTCGCGGCGGTGTCGGTGTCGGTGCCGTTGCCTTGGCTGATGGTCAGGTCGGCAAAATCGAGCCCGCCCGCCAGCATGATGCGGTCGATGCCATCCTCGAAGTCGTAGAGCATGTCGGCCGCCGCCAGGCCGGTGCCGCCATCGCCGGCGGCAAAGGTGAAGACGTCGGCCCCGGCGCCGCCCACCAGCCGGTCCGCTCCGGTACCCCCCTGCAGGACGTCCGCCCCGGCCCCGCCCAGCAACGTGTCGTTGCCGCCCAGGCCGTCCAGTTCATTGTGGCCCCGGTTGCCGCGCAGCAGGTTGTCGGACGCATTGCCGGTGCCGTCGATGCTCAAGTCGATGGTAGTGGTCTTCCTGCCGAAGAAGCCGCCGCTGCGCAGCGTGACGGAACCGGTGAGGAAGAGGTTCTCGACGTTGTCGGCGAGGACATGACCGGTCTTGGCGCTGACGCTGTCGATGCCGTTGTCGGCCAGTTCAGTGATCTGGTCGAAGCGATGATCGACGACATACAGATCGTTGCCGGTGCCACCTTCCATCTGGTCGGCACCGCGGCCGCCATCGAGCAGGTCGTTGCCGTCGCCGCCGAGCAGGGTGTCGTTGCCTATGCCGCCGTGGAGACTGTTTGCGAAGTCGTTGCCGATGATGGAATCGGCTGCGCTGCCTCCTATTGCGCGCTCGATGACCACCCCTGCGGCAATTGCAAGGTTGCTCTGTCCATCGTAGAGGGCTCCGGACACCGAAGGGCCGAACATTTCAAGGATGTCAGCCATGTTCAGTTCGGGCGGTTGCGAGAGCAGCAACTCGGTTTCCGTGGTGCGCATGCCGATCGAGCTGTAGTTGCCCGGCCGTAGGTCGATGGTGCAGCCCAAGGTCTGGCTGGTGCAATCGATGGTGTCCCAGCCGCCGCCATCCCATATCGTCTGGTAGAAAGTCGCGTTGTTCTCCCACCTATACACGTCATCGCCCGTAGCCGTGCCTTCATTTGCGCCATAGAGATACTGCAGAGCCGCAATGTCTCCCGGCATCAGCGAACTCACCGGGATATGGGTGTAGGTGTAGAAGCCACCTTCCAGGTTCGAAACGATGACCGATGACGGCGTCGCGGTGTAGGACATCATCGTGAAGCTTTCGACGTCGTGCGCCGCGTCCAGCGTGATGTTGCCCTCAAAGGGATGCTTCAGGCCAAGGGCATGGCCGATTTCATGCAAGAAAACGGCATAACCCTGGTTGCCGGGAAGAAAATCGGTCGTCACCCAGTCGATGGCATGCCCTTCGATCCAGATGTCGCCGCCGACGTCGGCTTCGGCAACTTCCAGAATCGCGCCCTCGTTATAGAAATACTGCCAGGCCGGGTAGTAGGCGTAGCCAGCCGACCCGGGCTGGCTGTTCAGGCCAAAGGTGATTTGCCCGGTTTGCCCGTCGGGCGCCTCGACAAAAACGACATCGACGAAATCGGCAATGCTTGCCAATGCCGCCCGGGCTGCGGTGCGCATGCCCAGCAAGGTCTCGTCAAATGCCGCGAAGTCGATGATGGGCGATGAATAGTCGGCGGCGTACTCTGGAAGTGATTCGAGAAAGGAAAACGTGACGACTGCGCTCGTGCCGATGCCGGCCGGATTGGAATCCTGGCTGCCTACGGCCGCCGGAAAGTTCCAGCGCGCTGTCGTGTAGCCGTCGAAAATCGCCAACAAGCCTTCCAGCGGGTCTGTAGTCGTAGTCATGTCATCGGAATTGCGCTTCGCGTTCGGATGAATGAATCAAGCGTGCTGCCTCAAGTGCCGGCGAAATCGGTCACGGAGCAGCTGGTGTGCTCGCCCTGTCCTTGGCCTGGTTCTGGATTGTTTCGCGCACTTTTTGGAATTGCTCGGCCATCTGCATGAATGCGTCCACCGGCATCGCCAGGCGAAATGCCGGCGCGAAGGTGGCCTGGTTCTTTTCGACGTCTATGGTTTCGAGTCGGGCGAAATCCAGCCTGGCGATGCCCTGGTGAATTTGCAGATTGACGAGACGTTCGGCAAAAATATCCTGCATCCTTGGTTCTCCCTTGTTGAGTCGATTTGAATAGATCGAG
Source organism: Sulfuritalea sp. (assembly GCF_031426875.1). NCBI lineage: Bacteria > Pseudomonadati > Pseudomonadota > Betaproteobacteria > Nitrosomonadales > Sterolibacteriaceae > Sulfuritalea > Sulfuritalea sp. The sequence continues at coordinate 47,100 of NZ_JASJPC010000033.1, read as the reverse complement.
CGAACTGTACTACACGCCCAGCAACTGGAAGTCGAGCGCCGTGATGGTGCTGGCGCTGGTGTTGAGCAGTACGGCCAAGTATTCCCCACTATCGGTACCGATGACCGTATTGCCGGCAGCGGTGTCGGCGCCGTTGCCCTGGCTGATGGCGAGGTCGGCAAAGTCGAGCCCGCCTGTCAGCGCGATGCGGTCGATGCCGTCCTCGAAGTCATAAAGCATATCGGCCGCGGTCAGGCTGGCGCCGCCATCGCCGGCGGCAAAGACGAAGACATCGGCCCCGGCGCCGCCCACCAGTCGGTCCGCCCCCGTGCCACCCTGCAGGACGTCCGCCCCGGCGCCGCCGAGCAGGGTGTCGTTGCCGCCCAGGCCATCCAGTTGGTTGTGGCCCCGATTGCCGCGCAGCAGGTTGTCGGCCTCGTTGCCGGTGCCGTCGATGCTCAGGTCGATGGTGGTGGTTTTCCTGCCGAAGACGCCACCGCTGCGCAGCGTGACGGAACCGGTGAGGAAGAGGTTCTCGACATGGTCGGCGAGGACATGACTGGCTTTGGCGCTGACGCTGTCGAATCCGCTGTCGGCCACTTCGGTGATCTGGTCGAAACGGTGGTCGACGACATACAGATCGTTGCCGCTACCGCCTTCCATCCGGTCGGCGCCACGGCCGCCATCGAGGCGGTCGTTGCCGTCGCCGCCGACAAGGGAGTCATTGCCGGCTCTACCGTGCAGGACGTTGTCGCCGGAATTCCCCCTGAGTTCATTGTCTGACTCGTTGCCGGTGGCGTTTAGATGGCTGCTACCGGACAGGGTCAGGTTTTCACTATAGCCAGACAGGGTATAGCTCACGGATGACTGGATCACGTCAAGTCCTTCACCGGCCAATTCGATGACGATGTCGCCAGAATCATCGACAACATAGCTGTCGTTTCCGACCCCTCCCACCATGGTGTCTGCGCCGGTTTTACCGTCGAGGGTGTCGTCTCCCGCATAGGTGCGAAGCTCTTCGGCGCCGGTGCTGCCGTTTGCCGTGTCGTTCCCCGCCAGTATTCCGTACAAGACCAGCAGCGGATCGGCCGGTGACGACTTGCTCGAGGATACAGAGTAGTCCGATCCGGTTATCTGCGCCCAGTGACCGGCGTTGTCCGCAACCGTGGTCGATGAATAGGTGCTCAGTGCCGTGTCGCCGGTTACGGTTGCCGTTCCCGTTGAGGAAAACGAGACATTTCCCAAGACAGTTGGAACGGTCGACGACCAACTGCTCAAAGACCAGGGCGTTCCATCGAGGGGGATGAGGCCCGATCCGTATTCAGAGTAACCAAACCCCGAATATGCAACCGACGAAAGGCTTCCCTCGAGCGCATTCGTGCTGGCGTTTATCGTGAGGGCCCCGTCAAGACTGACGGTGGCACTACTGTCTTGCACCTGAATATGGGTGATGACGGCGCTTGTCGTTCCGAAGTTGTACCCGGAAAAGTAGGCGGTGACTCCGCCAGGGTAATACAGTGTCAGGCTGTTGCCGGCCATACTCGAAGACGAGGCGGGCTGGGATAGATTGCTAAGAAGCGAGGTCAGGGAAGTTTTTGCGGCCGCGTAACTTTCACTCGATTCGAACTCATGCGTGGCGGCAAGCAGTGACTCAAAATCGGACCAGGAAGGATAGTTGGAGGTATAAACGGCCACGACGATTTGCTCCCGTCAGAATGCACCCAAAATTAGTAGGGCCATTCTATCTGGATGTATGACAATTTCAAGTCACCGCGAGGCGCGGTGGGTTGGAGCAAGCTCCAGTTCCACGCGCAACCCAGGCTTGGGTTGTCAGATCAGTCAGGGCGAGGTGGCTTGTTCCAGATGGGTGAGCCAGGCGAGCGCCTGTTCGCGGTTCGCGCCGCACATCTCAGCCGAGGGCCGCAGGCCGCTGCAGCAGAACGGACGCCGCGAGCTGCCGAACAGCGTGCAGCGATAGTCGGGCGTCAGGTGCACGCAGGCCTGGCCGGCGGGCTTGTCCAGGGTGCTGATCGAGGGCGCAATGCAGCAGGCGCCGCAGCCGGGACGGCAGTCCATTATTTACCGTCTATTTGCCGTAGCGCCAGCGCCAACTCTCAGCTTGCCTTGTAGATCTCGCTGCCCGCCTTGACGAACTCCACCGACTTGACTTCCATCCCTTTGTTCAGCGCCTCCTGCTCCGAGACACCCAGCTTGGCAGCGTATTCGCGCACGTCCTGGGTGATTTTCATGGAGCAGAAATGCGGCCCGCACATGGAGCAGAAGTGGGCCAGCTTGGCGCCGTGCTGCGGTAGCGTCTCGTCGTGGAATTCGCGCGCCTTGTCGGGGTCGAGGCCGAGGTTGAACTGGTCTTCCCAGCGGAACTCGAAGCGCGCTTTCGACAGCGCGTTGTCGCGCACCTGGGCGCCTGGGTGTCCTTTCGCCAGGTCGGCAGCGTGGGCGGCGATCTTGTAGGCCATGATGCCGTCCTTGACGTCGTTCTTGTCCGGCAGGCCGAGGTGTTCCTTCGGCGTCACGTAGCAGAGCATGGCCGTGCCATACCAGCCGATCATCGCCGCGCCGATGGCGCTGGTGATGTGGTCGTAGCCCGGCGCGATGTCGGTGGTCAAGGGGCCAAGGGTGTAGAAGGGCGCTTCGCCGCAGAGGCGCAGCTGCTCGTCCATGTTGAACTTGATCATGTGCATCGGCACATGGCCGGGGCCTTCGATCATTACCTGCACGTCGTGCTTCCAGGCGATCTTGGTCAGTTCGCCCAGAGTTTCCAGCTCGCCCATCTGCGCCGCGTCGTTGGCGTCGTAGATCGAACCCGGACGCAGGCCGTCGCCGAGGCTGAAGGCAACGTCGTAGGCCTTCATGATTTCGCAGATGTCCTCGAAGTGGGTGTAGAGGAAGTTCTCCTTGTGATGCGAGAGGCACCACTTGGCCAGGATCGAGCCGCCGCGGCTGACGATGCCGGTCATGCGCTTGGCGGTCAGCGGCACGTAGCGCAGCAGCACGCCGGCATGAATTGTGAAGTAATCGACGCCCTGCTCGGCCTGCTCGATCAGCGTGTCGCGGAAGATTTCCCAGGTCAGATCCTCGGCTTTGCCGTCGACCTTTTCCAGCGCCTGGTAGATCGGCACGGTGCCGATCGGCACCGGCGAGTTGCGCACGATCCATTCGCGCGTCTCGTGGATGTTCTTGCCGGTCGAGAGGTCCATCACCGTGTCGCCGCCCCAGCGGATGGCCCAGGTCATCTTGTCGACTTCGTCCTGGATGGTCGAGGCCAGCGGCGAGTTACCGATGTTGCAGTTGATCTTGGTGAGGAAGTTGCGGCCGATGATCATCGGCTCGGATTCGGGGTGGTTGATGTTGTTGGGGATGATGGCGCGGCCGCGGGCGACCTCGTCGCGGACGAACTCGGGCGTGATCACACGTGGGATCGAGGCGCCGAAGCTCTGGCCGGGATGCTGTTGGCGCAGCAGCTCTTCGAGGCCGTCGAGTTTCTGGTTTTCGCGGATCGCGACGTATTCCATTTCGGGCGTGATGATGCCCTGGCGGGCATAGTGCATCTGCGACACGTTCTTGCCGGGCATTGCGCGGCGCGGGCGGCGCGCGAGGTCGAAGCGCAGGCCAGCGAGTTCAGCATCGATGGCGCGCTGGCGGCCGTATTCGGACGACAGGTCGGGCAGTTCCTCGGTATCGCCGCGCTCGGCGATCCAGGCGGCGCGCAGCTGGGGCAGGCCCTTGCGGATGTCGATGCTGGCGGTCGGGTCGGTATAGGGGCCGGAGCAGTCATAGACGGTGATCGGCGGGTTCGGCGTGTCGGCGGTCGCGCTCTGGGCGATTTCGCGCATCGGCACGCGGATGTCGGGCCGGCTGCCGGCGACGTAGATCTTGCGCGAGTTGGGCAGCGGGGCGATGGCGGCGGCGTCGACGTGGGCGTCCGCGGCGATGAAATTTTCGTTGGCGTTCATGGGGCAAGCTCGATTCGGGAAGGGGTGGGGCAGGGGCCTGAAACTACTGGAAAGGCGGCGCGAATGCAACCCGGCGCGCGGAAAGGACAAATTGTGGAAACGTCAGCGGGCGAAGCCGATTTTCTTCAGGTCCGCGTGGATCTTCTCGCCGAGCAGGGCATGGCCGGCCGCATTCGGGTGCAACTGGTCGCCCTTCAGGGCGGTGTCGGACAGCACCTCGGGCAAGGCATCGGCGATCAGCGGCACCTTCTTGTCCTTGGCCACTTCGGCGTAGAAATCGGCGGGCGACAGGCTGTTGAACACCGCGCCGGCGATGCTGGGCTTCGGCGTCGCCAGCAGTACTGCCTTGGCGCCGCTGGCCCTGGCCAGGTCCAGCATGCGCCCGAGGTTGGCCACCGTCTGCGCCTGCGACAGCTTGCGCAGCATGTCGTTGCCGCCCAGGCTGACCAGCACCAGTTGCGGCTGGTGTTCGTCGAGCAGCGCCGGCAGCCGTTCGAGGGCCTGGGCGCTGGTGTTGCCGCTGATGCCGGCGTTGATCACCACCCAGCCGGTCTTCTGCCCCAGCAGCGTCGGCCAGTCTTCGCCGGGCTTGACGCCGTGCGGCGCGGTCAGGCTGTCGCCCAGCGCCAGCACCTTGCTGCCCGATGGGAGAGCTGCTTCCCTCTTGTCGCCACCGCAGGCGAAGGCCAGCAGCACGACGCACACGGCGGCAAGGCCGCGGGCGATCCGGGTCACTTCATGCATGGGGTCAGGATTGGCCGAAAACTTCATTCAACTGCCGCGCGACGCGGATGAAGGTGGTGCGCTTGGACAATTCGCGCAGCTTGTGCGCACCGACGTAGGTGCAGGCCGAGCGCACGCCGCCGAGGATTTCCTGCAGCGTGTTGTCCACCGGGCCGCGGTAGTCGAGCAGGACTTCCTTGCCTTCCGAGGCGCGGTAGTTGGCGACGCCGCCGGCATGCTTGTCCATCGCCGTGCGAGAACTCATGCCGTAGAAGCGCACCTTGCGCACGCCGTCCTCGTCGGCGACCTCACCCATGCATTCGTCGTGGCCGGCGAGCATGCCACCGAGCATGACGAAGTCGGCGCCGCCGCCGAAGGCCTTGGCCAGGTCGCCCGGCGAGGTGCAGCCGCCGTCGGCGCAGATCAGCCCACCGAGGCCGTGGGCGGCATCGGCGCATTCGATGATGGCGGAGAGCTGCGGATAGCCGATGCCGGTCATCTTGCGCGTGGTGCATACCGAGCCGGGACCGATGCCGACCTTGACGATGTCGGCGCCGTCGAGAATCAGTTCCTCGGCCATCTCGCCGGTGACGACGTTGCCGGCCATGATGGTGATTGCCGGATGGGCCGCGCGCAGCTTGTGCAGGAAATCGATGAAGGACTTGGTGTAGCCGTTGGCGACATCGACGCAGACATACGCAATCGCATCGCCGGCCAGCTGCTTGACGCGGCAGAACTTGTCGTAGTCCTCGCGCGTCATACCCATCGAATAGAACACCGTCGCGGATTCCGGCAGGCCCTGGAAATAGGTCACCAGTTCGGCCTCCTCGTAATGCTTGTGCAGCGCGGTGGCCAGTTGGTGCTTGTCCAGCGCCTGCGCCATCTCAAAGGTGCCGACGGTATCCATGTTGGCGGCGATGATCGGTACGCCGTGGTAGCGGCGCCCGGAGTGGCGGAAAACGAACTCGCGCGAAATATCGACCTCGGAACGCGATGTCAGCGTCGAGCGCTTGGGCCGGATCAGCACGTCCTGAAAATCGAGCTTGAGCTCTTCTTCGATACGCATGGGGTCTTCCTTGGTGGGTGCCGCGGGCGGGGCGCGGGGGCTGACCGTGGACGCAGCATGGGCGAGCATACCGCGGAAATGCAGCGCGACGCCCGGTGTCGGGCGCAGGGCTTGACGCCCGCTTATCCTTCGATATACTGACTGACCGGTCAGTAATTAGAGGTTTCGCATGGAAGCCGTCACCCACCCCCGCCAGCGCCGCAAGGAAGCGCGTCCCGCCGAACTCATGGCGGCGGCGCTGGAGTTGTTCGTCGAAAAGGGCTTCGTCGGTACCCGGCTGGAGGACGTCGCGGCGCGCGCCGGGGTGTCGAAGGGCACGCTCTACCTCTACTTCGACAGCAAGGAAGCGCTGTTCAAGGCCGTGATCCAGGAAGGCATCCTGCCGATTCTGGAACAGGGTGCGGGCCTGGTCGACGGCTTCAAGGGCAGCGCCGCGGACCTGCTGCGCGCCCTGATCCGTGAATGGTGGCAGCGCATCGGCAGCACGCACCTGGCCGGCGTGCCCAAGTTGATGATCAGCGAGGCGGGCAATTTTCCCGAACTGGCGATCTACTACCACGACACCGTGATCACCCGCGGCCGCGAGCTGATGCGGCGTACCCTGCAGCGCGGCATTGCAACGGGCGAGTTCCGTGCGGTCGACGTCGAAACAGCGATCGACGTGATCTTCGCCCCGGTGCTGATGCTGCTGATCTGGCGCTACTCGCTGGGCGCCTGTTGCGGTACGGCGCATGACCCGCAGGTCTATCTGAACACCCATCTCGACCTGGCCTTGCGCGGCCTGGCGGCGCCGAACGCACCCGGCAAACGGAGAACGTCAAAGTGAAACCCTTGGTCCTGCTTGCATCGAGTCTGTCGCTGCTGCTGGCGGCCTGTGGCGAAAAGCCGGCCGAGGCGCCGCCGGCTGCGGCGGCGACGCTCGCGGTCGGCGTCGTCCGTTTCGGCGAACTCGGCTTCCACCCCGAGCGCGAGGCGCCGGCGACGGTGCTGGGCAAGAACGAAACCCGACTGGCTGCCGAGGCTTCCGCGCGCATCGTGGCGATTGCGGTCGATAGCGGCGACGCCGTCAAGGCCGGGCAGGTGCTGGTGCGGCTCGATGCGAAAGATGCCGAGCTGGCGCTGGCGCGTGCCGCAGCCGGGCTGGCGCAAAGCGCCGCGCGCCTGGCCCAGGCCGAGGCGCAGATGGCGCGGGCACGAACCCTGCGCGAGAAGAACTTCATTTCCGCCGAGGCGCTGACGCTGCGCGAGACCGAACTCGCGGCGACCCAGGCCGATGTGCAGGCGGCGCGCGCCAACCGCGATTCGGCGCGGCGCGGCGTCGACAAGTGCATCATCACCGCGCCCTTCAGCGGCATCGTGAGGGCGCGCACGGCCCAGGTCGGGGAACTCGCGGCGCCCGGCACGCCGTTGCTGACCCTGGCCGATACCAGCGACCTGCAGGTGGTGGCCCAGGTCCAGGCGCGCGATGCGGAGGGACTGGCGACAGCGGCGAAGGTCGAGTTCGCGGCCGCCGGCCAGACCCATGCCCTGACGCCGCTGCGCATCTCCGGCGCGATCAGCCGCGAGGCGCGCACGGTCGAGGCGCGCTATCGCTTCGTCGGTTCGGCGCCGGCGCCCGGCAGCGAGGGCCGCCTGGTCTGGCGCGACCCGCGACCGCACATCCCGGCCGACTACATCCTGCGGCGCAATGGCCGCTACGGCGTGTTCGTGCTCGACGGCAGCAAGGCGAGCTTCCGCGAGCTGCCGCAGGCCCAGGAGGGGCGTCCCGCCAGCGCCGACTTTCCGCCTGAGGCGAGTATCGTCACCCGCGGCCGCCATGCCCTGCAGCACGGCATGGCTGTCACACTCGAGCCAGCGCCGGCAGCTAAATGAACTTCTACTCGCGGCTGATCCAGAACCACCCGCTGGCCAACATCGCCTTCGCGGTGGTGCTGGTCATGGGCGCGCTGGCCTATCTCGCCATGCCGCGCGAGCAGGACCCGGAAATCAACTTCAATTGGGTCATGATCACCACGGTGCTGCCCGGCGCTTCGGCCGAGGACGTCGAAAAGCGCGTGACCAAACCGCTGGAGGACGCGATCAAGAGCGTTGCCGACATCCGCTTCGTGATGTCGTCCTCGCGCGAGAACATCGCCTCGATCCTGGTGCGCTTCCGCGACATCGACGAGCGCGTTTTCGACAAGCGCATCAACGACCTGCGCCGCGAAATCCAGAACAAGGCCAAGAGCGAGCTGCCGGTCGAGGCCAAGGACCCGCGCGTGCTCGAAATCACCACCTCGAACGGCTTCCCCACGGCCATGGTGCTGGTCACCGGCCAGGCCGCCGACGAATTGCTGCGCGGTAGGGCACGGCAGTTCAAGGACGACATCGAGCGCATCGCCGGCGTGGACCAGGTGTTCGCCACCGGCTTGCGCGATCCTGAATTGCAGGTCGAGTTCGATCCGGTGGCGCTGGCCAACCGCGGGCTCACCGCGACCGACGCTTCCGATGCGGTCATGGCCTGGTTCCGCGATACCTTCGCCGGCAAGGTCGAAACCGCCGGCGAGCAGGAGCGCACCGCCTGGCTGGTGCGCGTGGTCGGCCAGACTGCCGATCCGGATGAAATCGCCCGCATTCCGGTCAGCAGCGCCACGCGCAGGGAACCGGTACCGCTGGGCAACGTCGCCGAGGTCTCGCGCGGCCGCGCCAAGGCCGGCAGCCTGGCCAGCTATCAGGGCAAGGGCGCGGTAATCCTGGCCGTGACCAAGAAGAGCCGCACCAATACGCTGCAACTTATCGAGCGGCTCGACAGCTACATCGCCGAGCAGAATCCGCGCTTCACCAACGACGGCGTGCAGCTGCAACTGCTCGACGATCAGACGGTGCCGACGCGCGAGGCGATTACCACCATGGAGCGCAACGCGCTGCAGGGATTGGTGCTGGTGCTGGCGATCTGCTGGCTGTTCCTCGGCACCCGCATCGCGATTCTGGTCGGCCTTGGCATTCCGTTTTCGCTGGCCGGAACCTTCGCCATTCTTCATGCGCTGGGCTACACGCTGAATATCTCGGTGCTGCTCGGCGTGGTCATCGTGCTCGGCATGCTGGTCGACGATGCCGTGGTGGTGGTCGAGACCATCTACTACCGCATGCAGCGCGGTGAGCCGGTACACACCGCCGCCATCGCAGGCGTGCGTGAAGTCTTCGCGCCGGTGACGGCCTCGGTGCTGACCACCATCGCCGCCTTCCTGCCGCTGATGCTGCTGCCGGGCATCGTCGGCAAGTTCATGTTCGTGATTCCCTTCGTCGTCACGCTGGGCCTGACCATCAGCCTGCTCGAGGCCTACTGGATGCTGCCGGCGCACATGGCGGTGATGGCGCCCAAACCCGGCGACGGCCACCTCAACAACTGGCGCGACCGTTTCAACCATTTCCTGCGCGTCAAGTATTCGCGCTGGCTGCTGCGGGTCATGCGCCGGCCCAAGCGTTCGCTGGTCATCGCCGTCGCGCTGATGCTGGGCGCGGTGGCGGCCGTGGGTGTGGGTCTGGTGCGCATCCAGTTCTTCGCCTTCGATCCGATCCGGCTGTTCTACGTCAATGTCGACATGCCGGCCGGCGCGCCGATCGAACAGACGCTGGCGAATGCGGAGCGTCTGGAAGCCGTGGTGCGCAAGCACCTCAAGCCGAATGAAGCGCGCAATCTGGCGTCCTACGCCGGCGTCAAGTTTTCCGATACCGAGCCGCTCTACGGCGAATCCTACGGCCAGGTCACGGTCTCGCTGAATCCGAGGAACGGTGGCCGCGAAGTGGCCGACATCGTCGAGAGCATGCGCGCCGAAGTGGAAGCCACGCCGACGCCGGGCAAGATTACCTTCACCATGATCTCGGGCGGCCCGCCCTTGGCCAAGCCGGTCAAGGCGCGGGTGCGCAGCGACGACCCGCAGGAACTGCGTGCCGCCGGCGACGCGCTGCTGGCCATTGTGCGCGCGGTGCCCGGCGCCAAGGACGTGGCCGACGACGACATCCCCGGCCGCCCGGAACTGGTGCTGGCGCTGGACCGCGGCGCCCTGCGCGCCTCCGGCCTCGATGCCGGCAAGGTGGCGCGGCTGCTGCGCCTGCATGCCGACGGCGAGATCGTGGCGATGATGCGCGACAAGGGCGAGAAGGTCGAGCTGCGCGTACGCGCGAAACATGGTGCCGGAGATGGCAAAACCGGCAAGTCCGCCGGCACCGTCGGCGCCGACATCACCGGCCTGCTCGACGATCCGATCGCTCTGCCTGCCGGCGGCAGCACCACGCTGCGCGCGCTGGTGACTGAGGAGACGCGCCTCGGCAAGGGCGTCATCAAGCACTACAACCTGCGCCGCGCGATTACGGTCGAAGCCGACCTCGACAAGACCGTCACCGACACCGTGGCGGCGAACAGGATCATCGCTGCCGAGTGGAAGAAACTCGCGGTGCAGTTCCCCAACACCGACATCGATTTCTCCGGCGAGCTCGACGACATCCAGGAAAGCCTCGACGCCATGGCCGTGTTGTTCCTGATGGGCGTGGGGCTCATCTACCTGATCCTCGCTGCGCAGTTCAAGAGCTATGCGCAGCCCATCCTGATCCTGGTCACGGTGCCGCTGGCCTTCACCGGGGTGATCCTCGGTCTGCTGGTGGCGCGCATTCCGCTCTCGCTCTACACCCTCTACGGCGTCATCGCGCTGACCGGCATCGCGGTCAATTCGGCCATCGTGCTGATCGACGCGGCCAACGAGCGCCTGGCCTCGGGCATGAGCGTGCTGCATGCCGCCGTGTATGCGGCGCGCCGGCGCGTGGTGCCGATCCTGATCACCTCGGTCACCACCATCGGTGGCCTGTTCTCGCTCGCTGTCGGCCTGGGCGGCAAGTCGCTGCTGTGGGGTCCGGTCGCGGCCTCAATCGTCTGGGGCCTGGGTTTCTCGACGGTGCTTACGCTGTTCGTCATGCCCCTTCTCTACTGGATGTTCATGCGCCGTTTTCCCGGAGTTGCCCGATGAATAAGTTTGCCACCCTGGCCGTGCTGGTCCTGTTCCTTGCCGCCTGCAGCGAGGCGCCGCCGCCTCCGGCCGCGCCCAAGCTGGTGCGCACCCTGAAAGTTGGCGCTGGCGCTACGGCGGCCGAAGGCGCCGAGCGTGGTTACAGCGGCGAGGTGCGTGCGCGCATCGAGACCACGCTGGGCTTTCGCGTCGCCGGCAAGATCGTCGAGCGTCGCGCCGAACTCGGCCAGGCCGTCAAGGCCGGCCAGGTGCTGGCGCGGCTCGATCCGACCGATGCGGCGTTGCAAGTGACCCAGGCCGAGGCCCAGCGCGCGCTGGCAGCGGCCGACGTCGCGCGCTACCGCGACCTCAAGGCGAAGAACTACATCAGCGCCTCGGCGCTCGACGCGCGCGAAACCGCCTTCAAGGCGGCCGAAGCGCAGGCCGCACTGGCGAAGAACCAGGCTTCGTACACGACCCTGGTGGCCGACCGCAGCGGCGTCATCGGCCAGGTGCTGGCCGAACCGGGCCAGGTGGTCAGCGTCGGCCAGGCAGTGTTTCGCCTGGCGCCGGACGGCGAACGCGAAATCGCGATCGCCCTGCCGGAAGGCGAAGTGAGCAACTTCAAGCTCGGCCAGGCGGCGCAAGTCAGCTTCTGGGCCGCGGCTGGTGCGGCAGGAAAACCGCTCGTCGGACGTGTGCGCGAAATCTCGCCCGTCGCCGATCCGGTCACCCGCACCTATGCCGCGCGCGTCAGCCTGAAAGACGCCGACCCGCTGCTGCCGCTGGGCATGAGCGCGACGGTGCGCTTTCCTTCCGGCGTGTCCAGTGCGGCAAATCTGATCGTGCCGCTGACGGCGATCTTCCAGCAGGGCAAGCAGCCGGCGGTGTGGAAAGTTGGTGCTGACAACACGGTGAGCCTGCAGGCGGTCAGCGTCGCGGCCTACACGGATGCCGGAGCCGTGGTGAGTGGTGGCCTGGCGGGCGGCGAGCAGATCGTCGCTGCCGGCGTGAACCTGCTCACCGCCGGCGAAAAGGTTCGCGTCGCGGCTCAGGCAAGTTCGCGATGAAACAGCTCAATCTCTCCGAGTGGGCGCTGCGGCACCAGTCCATGGTGCTCTACCTGATGATCGTGTTCATGGTCGGCGGCGTGCTGGCCTTCCTCAAGCTCGGTCGCGCCGAGGATCCGGACTTCACCTTCAAGGTCATGGTGGTGCGCACGCTGTGGCCCGGGGCGAACGCGCAGCAGGTCGAGCAGCAACTGACCGAGCGCATCGAGAAGAAGCTGGCCGAGACGCCCTGGGTCGACGTGCTGCGCACCGCATCGAAGCCCGGCGAATCGCTGACCATCGTGATCCTCAAGGACTACACGCCGAAGACCGAGGTGCCGGAGGCCTGGCGCCAGGTCAGGAAGAAGCTCGACGACATCCGCCACACACTGCCGGCCGGCGTGCAGGGGCCCTTCCCCAACGACGAGTTCGGCGACGTGCAGATCAAGATCTTCGCCCTGACGTCGCGTGACGACAAGGCCGGCTACGGCATGGGCGACCTGCGCCGCGAGGCCGACCGCCTGGCGCGCGAACTGCGCCGCGTTGCGGATGTGAAGAAGATCGAGCTGATCGGCGTGCAGGACGAAAAGATCTACATCGACGTCAGCCCGGCGCGGCTCGCCGCCATGGGCCTGGTGCCGACCCAGGTGTTCGATGCGCTGCAGCGGCAGAATGCCGTGGTGCCGTCCGGCCATGTCGAGACCGATACCGACCGCGTGCGGCTGCGCGTTTCCGGCCCCTTCGACAGCGTCGATGCGCTGCGTGAAGCTTCGCTGGCGGTGGGCGGACGCAGCTTCCGGCTGGGCGATATCGCTCGCGTCACACGCGGCCTGGCCGATCCGCCGCAGCCGCGGATGCGTGTCGCCGGTCGCGACGCGATCGGTCTCGGCGTGGTCATGGCGCGCGGCGGCAACGTCATCGACCTCGGCGAGAATCTCTCGGCGACCATGGCCAAGCTGCAGCAGGATCTGCCGGTGGGCATCGACGTGCATGTGGTGTTCGACCAGCCGCAGATCGTCAAGACTTCGCTCAACCTCTTCGTGCAGACGCTGGGCGAGGCCATGATCATCGTCCTCGCCGTGTCCTTCCTCAGCCTGGGCTGGCGCACCGGCACCGTGGTGGCGCTGTCGATTCCGCTGGTGCTGGCGATGACCTTCCTCGCCATGCAGGCCTTCGGCATCGACCTGCAGCGCATCTCGCTGGGCGCGCTGGTGATTTCGCTGGGCCTGCTGGTCGATGACGCGATCATTACCGTGGAAATGATGGTGGTGAAAATGGAGCAGGGCTGGGACCGCTTCAAGGCCGCCACCTTTGCCTATACCTCGACCGCATTCCCGATGCTGACCGGCACCCTGATCACGGCGGCCGGCTTCACGCCGGTCGGCTTCGCCAAGTCGGGTGCCGGCGAATACACCTTCTCGATCTTCGCCGTGGTGACCATTGCGCTCTTGGTGTCGTGGATCGTCGCCGTGGTGTTCACGCCCTGGCTCGGCTACAAGCTGCTCGACCCAGCCCGCTTGCGCGCGATTGCCGAGAAGCACGGCGGCGACATCTACGATTCGCCTTTCTACCGCCGCATCCGCGCCCTGGTCGAGTGGTGCCTGCGCCATCGCTGGCTGGTGATCTTCGCCACGGTGGGTTTCTTCGCTCTCTCGCTGGTGCTGTTCAACAAGGCCGTGCAGAAGCAGTTCTTCCCGCCCGCCAGCCGGCCCGAAATCATGGTCGATATCTGGCTGCCGCAAGGCGCTTCGCTGAAGGCCACCGAGCATGAGGTCAAGCGCGTCGAGGCGCTGCTCGGCAAGGACGAGAACATCGCCTCGTGGTCGTCCTACATCGGCAACGGCGCGCCGCGTTTCTTCCTTTCGCTCGACCAGCAACTGTTCGCCGACAACTTCGGCCAGATGGTGATCGTGACCAAGGGCCTCAAGGAGCGCGAGGTGGTCAAGAACCGGCTGGAGGCGGCCTTCGACGCAGCCGACGGCTCCTGGTCGCACCTGCGGCTGCGCGTGGTCCGGCTCGAAAACGGCCCGCCGGTCGGTTACCCGGTGCAGTTCCGCGTGATGGGCGAGGATCTGGTCGCCCTGCGCGATAACGCGGACGGCATATCGAGCCTGATGCGCGCCCACCCCAACCTGCGCAACGTGAACTTCGACTGGAACGATCGGGTCAAGGCCGTGCGGGTCGAAATCGACCAGGCCCGCGCCCGCGCGCTGGGCGTGTCCAGTCAGGACGTGGCGCTGACGCTGCAGGGCTGGCTGGTCGGCGCCACGGTGACCCAGTTCCGCGAGAACGACCAACTGATCGACGTGGTCTGGCGCGCCGACGGAACCGACCAGAGCGGCCATGCAGACCCACGGACCCTGAGTCGCCTGCCCGATCTCGATCTCGTCTCTGCCAGCGGGCGCCACATCCCGCTGGCCCAGGTCGCGCGCCTGGTCCCGGTGCTGGAAGAAGGCCTGATCTGGCGTCGCGACCGCATGCCGACCATCACGGTACGCGCCGACGTGGTCGGCAGCCTGCAACCGCAGGCTGCCTCGGCCCAGATCGACCTGCAGCTGGCCGGCTTGCGCGCAAAGCTGCCGCCCGGCTTCCGCATCGAAGTCGGCGGCTCGACCGAGGAATCGGCCAAGGGCGAAAACTCGATCAAGGCCGTGGTGCCCTTGATGATCGTCGGCGTCATCACCCTGCTGATGATCCAGCTGCAGAGCATCAGTCGCACCATCATGGTCCTGCTCACGGCACCGCTGGGCCTGATCGGCGTGACCCTGGCGCTGCTGCTGTTCCGGGTGCCCTACGGCTTCGTCGCCAACCTCGGCGTGATCGCGCTGATGGGCATGATCCTGCGCAACTCGGTGATCCTGGTGGACCAGATCGAGCAGGACGAGGCCGACGGCAAGAGCGAATGGGAGGCCATCGTCGGTTCCACGGTGCGCCGTTTCCGGCCCATCGTGCTGACCGCGGCGGCGGCGGTGCTGGCCATGATTCCGCTGACCCGGCAGGTGTTCTGGGGGCCGATGGCGGTCGCCATCATGGGCGGCCTGATCGTCGCCACGGTGCTGACCTGCCTGTTCCTGCCCGCCCTTTATGCGGCGTGGTTCAGGGTCAAGGCGCCAGAATCCGGGCCGTCTGCGGCGTAGAATCTTGTTTTTGTCGGATTTGTCTACATATTAGCGCATGCTAATATTGCAAACAGGAGATGTCATGAATTTCGAACAAGCCCGCTTCAACATGGTCGAACAGCAACTGCGCCCCGCCAGGGTGCTGGATCCGGAGGTGCTCGACGTGTTGTTCGTGGTCAAGCGTGAAGAGTTTGTGCCGCCGGCGCATCGCCGCCTGGCTTTTGCCGACACCGAGATTCCGCTCGGCGGCGGGGACGCTGCCCGCATGTTCTCGCCCATCGTCGAAGCGCGTGCCCTGCAGGCCCTGGCGATGAAAAAGCACGAGAACGTGCTCGAGGTCGGTACCGGTTCCGGCTACATGGCTGCCTTGCTGGGAGTCCATGCCGACCGGGTCTGGTCTCTGGAAATCGATCCGCAACTGGCCGCAACGGCGCGCGAGAACCTGCGTCGCGCCGGCGTGACCAATGTGACGGTGGAGGTTGGCAACGGTCTGGCAGGCTTGGCCGCCCACGCCCCTTACGACGTGATCATGGTCTCGGGCGCCGTGGCCAAGGTGCCCCAGGTACTGCTCGACCAGCTCAAGCCCGGTGGCCGCCTGTTCGCCATCGAGGGTGCCGCCCCGGCCATGCAGGCGGCGCTGTACGCGCGCGTGGGCGATGCCTTCCGGCGCGTCGCCGTGTTCGAAACCGTGGTGGCTCCCCTGACGGACGCCGAACCGGCGTCGGCTTTCGCCTTCTGAGCCGATGCGCCAGCTTTCCGCATCCCAGCTCAATGAATGGCTCGCCGATCCGCAGCGGGCCAAGCCGGTGCTGCTCGACGTACGCGAAGCTTGGGAATTCGAAACCTGCCGCATTGCCGGCTCGCTGTCGATGCCGATGCGCGGCGTGCCCGCCCGATATCAGGAGCTCAGGCGCGACCAGGATATCGTCATGATCTGCCATCACGGCGCGCGCAGCTTCCAGGCCGGCATGTTTCTCGAACAAATGGGCTTCAACAGCATCATCAACCTGCAGGGCGGCGTTGCCGCCTGGGCGCGGGATGTCGATCCGTCGATGCCGACCTATTGAAATGAAACCGAGACGTAACGCGGAGAACGCGATGAGAAGAGCAGTGCCCCTGATGATTGCCGGCTGTCTGTCTGTCGGCGGATTTGCCAACCTCGCCCACGGCGCCGACCTGATGGCAGTCTATCGCGATGCGATCGCCTACGACGCCCAGTTTGCCGCGGCGCGGGCCGCGCTCGACGCCGGGCGCGAAAAGCTGCCGCAGGGTCGTGCCGGCCTGCTGCCGGCGGTCGGCTTCTCGGCAAGCACGACGTGGAACGACACCGAAACCACTGCCCGCGTCACGGGCGCGACGGCGACGTCGCGGGACTACAACAGCAACGGCTGGGAAGTGCGCCTGACCCAACCGCTGTTCCGCTGGCAGAACTGGGTGACCTATACGCAGTCCGAACTGGCGGTCGCGCAGGCCGAAGCGCAGTTCGGGCTGGCGCGGCAGGAACTCATCGTGCGTGCGGCACAGGCCTATTTCGACGTGCTGCTGGCGCAGGACACGCTGGCCACGGCCCAAGCGCAAAAGGTGGCGATTGCCGAGCAGCTCGAATCGGCCAAGCGCAATTTCGAAGTCGGCACCGCCACGATCACCGACACCCATGAAGCCCAGGCACGCTACGACCTGACCGTCGCCCAGGAAATCGCCGCGCAGAACGACCTGAACGTCAAGCGCCAGGTCTTGCGCACGGTGATCGGCAAGGAACCGGAAGGCCTCAAGAATCTCAAGCTCGGTGTGCAGCTCGCGGGTCCGCAACCCGATGACATCGGCAAATGGGTGGAGATGGCCGAGTCCGCCAGCGCCTCGGTGCGAATCTTTGAGGCCCTGCATGAGATTGCGACCCGGGAAATCGAGAAGCAGCGAGCCGGACATTACCCGACGCTGGACCTAGTGGCCACCAACGGTCGCAACGGCGCCGGCGGCGGCACTACCGGCGGTTTCGACGGCAAGTCCAGCACGCTCGGCCTGCAATTGTCGATTCCGATCTTTGCCGGCGGCGCGACTGCTTCCCGCGACCGCGAGGCCGTTGCGCTGAAGGAAAAGGCCGCCGCCGATCTGGACAACGCGCGGCGCACGGCGGCGCTCAACGCGCGCCAGGCCTATCTGGGCGTCAGCTCCGGCCTGGCACAGGTCAAGGCGTACGAGGCGGCGCTGACTTCGTCGCAATCGGCGCTGGATTCGAACAAGCTGGGTTACGAGGTCGGCGTGCGCATCAATATCGACGTGCTGAACGCCCAGAGTCAGTTGTTCGATACCCGCCAGAAGCTGGCCAAGGCCCGCCTCGACACGCTGGCCGCGCTGCTCAAGCTCAAGGCCGCCGCCGGCAGCTTGGGCGAAGACGACGTTGCCGCCGTCAACGCACTGCTCGACTGATCAACTCCAGCGTCAGCGCCGTGGCGCCGCGATGGCGCTCGGCGAAAGCGCGACCCTCTTCGCCCATGGCCCGGCGCGACGCGTCGTCGGCCAGTAGTCCAAGCACCTGCCGCACCAGATCGTCGGCACCGGCGATAGTCCGCGCCGCGCCGCAGGCGATAGCTTCGCGCGCGGCCTCGGCGAAGTTCCGGGTCGATGGCCCGATCAGGATCGGCGTGCCGCAGGCCGCCGCTTCGATCAGGTTCTGGCTGCCGAAATCGAGCAGGCTGCCGCCGATGAAGGCGATGTCGGCCGCGGCGTAAAAGGCGAACATCTCGCCCATGCTGTCGCCGATCAGGATCTGAGTCGTCGTCGCGACAGAGGCATTTTCGCTGCGCCGCTGCAGTGCAAACCCACGCTCCATCGCCAGCCGCGCGACTTCGTCGAAGCGCTGCGGATGGCGCGGAACGATGACCAGCAGCGCCGTGTTGCCAGCGCCAACTCTCTGCCATGCATCGAGAATCAGCGCTTCCTCGCCCTCGCGGGTGCTGGCCGCAAGCCACACCGGTCGCCTGCCGTAGCGGGCGCGCAATTCGCGCGCGAGTTCGAGCTGCGCCGACGGAGCCTCGATGTCGAACTTGATGTTGCCGGTCACGGTGACGCCGCGCGCGCCGAGGGCGCCAAGGCGCGCTGCATCGTCGGCCGTTTGGGCGCCGATCGCCGCCAGGCCTCGCAACGCCTCGCGCGTCAGCGCGGGAAAGGCTGCGTAGCGCTTGGCCGAGCGCAGCGAGAGGCGGGCATTGACCAGGCACAGCGGCATTCCGGCTTCGCGGCAGGCCGCGATCAGGTTTGGCCACAGCTCGGTTTCCATGATCAGGCCGAAAGCCGGCCGGTAATGGCGCAGGAAGCGCCGCATGGCCCAGAGCGTGTCATAGGGCAGGTAGATACGCTCGACGTCGTCGCCGAACAGCGCCTCCGAGGTCGCGCGACCGGTCGGCGTCATGTGGGTGAACAGGATGCGGTGCCCCGGGTAGCGCTCGCGCAGCGCGGCCACCAGGGGCTGGGCGGCGCGTGTTTCGCCGACCGAGACAGCGTGCAGCCAGAGGGTCGGTGCGGCAGTGGCAGTTACCTCAGCGCCGCCGAAACGTCCGAAGCGCTCGCCCCAGTGCCGCAGGTATTCCGGCTGCCGCCTTGCGCGCCAAAGCAGGTGCAACAGCGCCCAGGGCAGCAGCGCCAGCACCGCCAGGGTGTAGATGAAGCGCGCCATCAGAACAGTGGCGCCGCCGCAGCCAGCACTTCCTCGACGCCGGGCGGCTGGCCACGCGCACCGAGGTTGAGGGCCGGTGTGGTTGCGTAGACGCCGGTCAGTGCCGGATCGGAAGCGCAGAACAGCGCCAGCGTGGGCCGTCCCAGCGCCGCGGCGAGATGGACCAGGCCGGTATCGACGCCGATCACGATCCGCGCCGCGGCGAGCTGAGCGGCCAGCTCGGCCAGGCTCAGGGGCGGCAGGGCGACGGAACCCGGAATCGCCTGCGCCAGGCGTTCGGCGCGCGCCCGCTCGGCAGGGCTGCCGGCCGGCAGCAGGCAGCTCAGCCCACGTTGCTGCAGGGCGCGGCCCAGCGCGATCCAGCGCTCTTCGGGCCACAGCTTGTCGTCGCGCGAGGTGGCGGTCAGCAACACCGCGCTTGGTCCTGCAGGAGTTGGCGCCGGCTCGCTCTGTGTACCTGGAATTCCGCTTCGCGGGCAGGCAACGGCGATGCCATAGTCCGGCGCGGAGGATGCGCTGTAGCCGGCGGCGAGCGAGACCAGCCGGCGGTTGCGCTCCACGGCATGCAGGTCCTTGCCCACCGCGAAGCGGACATCGTAAAAGCGCGCCGCGAGCGGTTCGCGCGCCGAGGCTGCGCCATAGCCGCAGCGCCTGCCGCGCGCCAGGCGGGCGAGCAGCGCGCTCTTCAGCAGGCCTTGCGTGTCTATCACCAAGTCATAGCTTTGTTCCTGCAGGGTGCTGCGAAAGAATTGCATTTCGCGCCATGTGGCAGGTGTCAGCAGAGCGCGGCGCCAGCGCCTGAGCGCCACCGGAATGACGCGGTGGAGCCCGGGGTGCAGCCGTGGAATCTCGCGAAACGCCTCTTCGACGACCCAGTCGATCTGTGCGTCGGGATAGCTGCGGCGCAGGTCGGTGACGACCGGCAGGTTGTGCACGACGTCGCCGAGAGAGGAGGTTTTGATCAGGAGAATGCGCATCGGTAGGATAGGGATGACGCCTTGCGCCGTAAAATGCATCCCGACTTGAATTATAAAGCCCATGACCACAAAGCACCGCACGCCTCTTTCCGCTGTCCTGATCACCCGCAACGCGGCTGCCCAGCTCGTGGACTGCCTTGCCAGCGTGGCCTTCTGCGACGAAGTGCTCATCGTCGATTCCTCCAGCGAAGATGCCACGGTGGCGATTGCCGAGCGCCACGGCGCGCGCGTGATCCAATCCGCCTGGCGCGGCTTCGGTCCGCAGAAGCAGTTCGCCGTGGAACAGGCGAAGCACGACTGGGTGCTCTGTATCGATGCCGATGAGCGGGTCAGCGAAGCGCTGCGGGAGAGCATTCGCGCCGCATTGCAGGCCCCTGGCTGCACGGCGTGGCGCTTTGCCCGCTGCAACAAATTCATGGGGCGCTATTTGAAACATGGCGAGGGTTATCCCGACTGGAGCCTGCGCCTGTTCGACCGGCGTGCCGCGCGCTGGTCGGACGACGCGGTGCACGAGAAGGTCATCGCCGGCGGCGAGATCGGCACCCTGCAAGGCGATCTGCTGCACGATTCGGCGGAGTCGCTGGAAACCTATTTCGCCAAGCAGAACCGCTACAGCAGCCTGGCCGCCGATGCCGCGCTGGCGCGTGGAGAGCGGGCAAGCGTGCTTCGCCTGCTGCTGTCGCCGGCACTGCGCTTCATCAAGTTCTATTTCCTGCGCCTGGGCCTGCTCGACGGGCTTCCCGGCCTGGTGCACATCCTCGTCGGCTGTGGCGCGAGCTTCGCCAAGTATGCGAAAATGCTGACTTTTCAGCGAAAATCCCCATGAAAGTACTGGTCACCGGCGCTGCCGGGTTTATCGGCATGCACGTTTGCCAGCTACTGCTGGCGCGCGGCGACGAAGTGATCGGGGTGGACAACCTCAACGATTATTACGATGTTGCCCTGAAAGAGGCGCGGCTCGCCCGGCTCACGCCCAGTCCGCGCTTCAAGCTGTCGCGGCTGGATATCGCCGATCGCGAGGGCATTGCCGCCCTGTTCGCGGCGGAACGCCCGCAGCGCGTGATCAATCTTGCGGCGCAGGCCGGCGTGCGCTACTCGCTGCAGAATCCGCATGCCTATGTCGATAGCAATGTGGTCGGCTTCGTCAATATTCTCGAAGGCTGCCGCCACAACGGCGTCGAGCATTTCGTCTATGCCAGCAGTTCCAGCATTTACGGCGGCAACGAGCGCATGCCGTTTTCCGAGCATGACAACGTCGATCACCCGGTCAGCCTCTACGCCGCGACCAAGAAGGCCAACGAGCTGATGGCCCACACCTACAGTCACCTGTTCGCGCTGCCGACCACCGGCCTGCGCTTCTTCACCGTGTATGGCCCCTGGGGCCGGCCCGACATGGCGCTGTTCCTGTTCGCCAAGGCCATACTCGAAAACCGCCCGATCGATGTCTTCAACCACGGCAGGATGCGGCGCGATTTCACCTACATCGACGACATCGCCGAAGGCGTGATCCGCGTCCTCGATCGCCCGCCGCAACCCGATCTTTCTTTCGACAAGCAGGTGCCCGATCCGGCAACGAGCTGGGCGCCCTACCGCGTGTTCAACATCGGCAACCATCAGCCGGTCGAGCTGATGGCCTACATTGAGGCGCTGGAGCAGGCGCTGGGCAAGACCGCAACCAAGAACTTCCTGCCCCTGCAGGACGGCGATGTGCCGGCGACCTACGCCGATACGTCCGAACTCAACCGCGTCACCGGCTTCTCGCCGGCAACGCCGGTGACCGAAGGCGTGCGCCGCTTTGTCGACTGGTACCGGAGCTACCATGCCTGATCCGCGGATTATTCCGGTGGTGCTCAGCGGCGGGTCGGGCACCCGCCTGTGGCCCGTGTCGCGCGAGAAGCACCCGAAGCAGCTGCAGCCGCTGCTGGGCGGCGAGAGCCTGCTGCAGAACACCCTGCGGCGTCTCGAAGGCTTGCCGCTGGGCGCGCCTATCGTCGTCAGCAACCAGGAATACCGCTTCATCACCGCCGAGCAACTGCGCCAGCTCGGGCTGCCCCAGTGGGCCCTGCTGCTCGAGCCGAGCGGGCGCAATACCGCACCGGCGCTGACGGCCGCCGCGCTGTATGCCACTCGCGACGGCGCCGACCCGGTGCTGCTGGCGACGCCGGCGGATCATCACGTGCGCAACGTCGACGCCTTCCGGGGTGCTGTGCTGCGCGGCTTGCCCGAGGCAGAGGCGGGTGCCGTGGTGACCTTCGGCATCGTTCCGGATCGTCCCGAGACCGGCTACGGCTACATCGAGACAAGAGTTGGCGCTGGCGATACGGCGCATGGCGCGCCCATGGACCTGTTGGGTTTCCGCGAAAAGCCGGATGTCGCGACGGCACAGACCTATGTCGCCGGCGGCCGGCATTTCTGGAACAGCGGCATTTTCATGCTGCGCGCTTCGGTGTGGCTCAAGGCCATCGGGCATTTCGCGCCAGAGATACTGGCGGCCTGCCGCCGGGCGGTGCAAGCGGCGCAAGACGACGGCGATTTCGTCCGGCTCGACGCCGCGGCCTTCGCCGTGTCGCCGGCCGACTCGATCGACTACGCGGTGATGGAGAAACTCCCTGCCGCCATGGACCTGGGAATCCCCAGCCGCGTCGTCCCGCTCGATGTCGGCTGGTCCGACGTCGGCGCCTGGGATGCGCTGTGGCAGGCCATAGACCGCGACAGCGACGACAATGCCGTCAAGGGCGATGTCTGGCTGGAGGATTCGCACGGCAACCTGGTCATCGCCGAGCACGGCCTGGTCGCCTGCATCGGCTGCGAGGATATGGTCGTCGTCGAAACGGCCGATGCCGTGCTGATCGCGCCCAAGGCCCGCACCCAGGAGGTCAAGACCATCGTCGGCCGGCTCAAGGCGGCGGGGCGCAACGAAGCCGATCTGCACCGCAAGGTGCATAGGCCCTGGGGCTGGTACGACAGCATCGACAACGGCGAGCGCTTCCAGGTCAAGCGCATCGTGGTGCGCCCCGGCGCCACGCTGTCGCTGCAGATGCACCACCACCGCGCCGAGCACTGGGTGGTCGTGCGCGGTACCGCCAAGGTGACGCGCGGCGCAGAGACACTGCTGCTCGGCGAGAACGAATCGACTTACATCCCGCTGGGCGTTACGCACCGGCTGGAAAACCCCGGCCAGATACCGCTCGAGATCATCGAAGTGCAGTCCGGCAGCTATCTGGGCGAGGACGACATCGTGCGCTTTGAAGACAACTACGGACGCAAGCAATGACCAAGAAAATCGCTTTGATCACCGGTGTTACCGGCCAGGACGGCGCCTATCTGGCCGAATTCCTGCTCGACAAGGGCTACGAGGTGCATGGCATCAAGCGCCGCACTTCGCTGTTCAATACCGACCGCATCGACCACCTGTACCAGGACCCGCACGTCGCCAACCGGCGCTTCGCGCTGCACCACGGCGACATGACCGACAGTTCCAGCCTGGTGCGCATCATCCAGCAGGTGCAACCCGACGAGATCTACAACCTCGCCGCGCAAAGCCATGTCGCCGTGAGCTTCGAGGAGCCCGAGTACACCGCCAACTCCGATGCCCTGGGCGCCCTGCGCATTCTCGAAGCGATGCGCATACTCGGCATGGAGAAGAAGACCCGTTTCTACCAGGCCAGCACCTCCGAGCTTTTCGGCCTGGTGCAGGAGACACCGCAAAAGGAAACCACCCCTTTCTATCCGCGCAGCCCCTACGCGGTGGCCAAGCTCTATGCCTACTGGATCACGGTCAACTACCGCGAGGCCTACGGCATGTATGCCTGCAACGGCATCCTGTTCAACCACGAGAGCCCGATTCGCGGCGAGACCTTCGTCACGCGCAAGATCACCCGCGCCCTGGCGCGCATCAAGCTCGGATTGCAGGAGTGCCTGTTCCTCGGCAACCTGGATTCGAAGCGCGACTGGGGCCATGCCAAGGACTACATCGAGATGCAGTGGCTGATGCTGCAGCAGGAGAAGCCCGAGGATTTCGTCATCGCCACCGGCGTGCAGTACAGCGTGCGCGACTTCGTCGATGCGGCGGCGGCTGAAATCGGCATCGCCGTGGAATGGCGCGGCACGGGCGTCGATGAAAAGGGCTACGACGCGCACGGCAACTGCATCGTCCAGGTCGATCCGCGCTACTTCCGGCCGACTGAAGTCGAGACCCTGCTGGGTGACGCGACCAAGGCGCGTGAAAAGCTGGGCTGGACGCCCAGGATCAGCTTCGCCGAACTCGTCGCCGAAATGGTGCGCGAGGACCTGAAGGCCGCCGAACGCGACGAGCTGGTCAAGAAGCACGGCTTCAAGGCCTTCGACCGCAACGAGTAGCGGCCATGGAAAAGAACGCCCGTATCTACGTCGCGGGTCACCGCGGCATGGTCGGTTCGGCGCTGGTTCGCCGCCTGCAGCAGGCCGGCTACGGCAACATCCGCACCCGCACGCGCGCCGAACTGGACCTGCTGAACCAGGCGGCGACGGCAGCCTTCCTGCAACAGGAAAAGCCGGATTTCATTTTCATGGCCGCGGCCAAGGTGGGCGGCATCCACGCCAACAACACGCTGCGCGCCGACTTCATTTACGAAAACCTGATGGTCGAGGCCAATCTGATCCACGGCGCCTGGCAGGCCGGCGTCAAGCAGCTGTGCTTTCTCGGGTCGAGTTGCATTTACCCGCGCGACTGCCCGCAGCCGATCAGGGAAGACTACCTTCTCACCGGTCCGCTGGAACAGACCAACGAGCCCTATGCGATCGCCAAGATCGCCGGCATCAAGCTCTGCGAAAGCTACAACCGGCAGTTCGGCACCCGCTACTTCTCAGTCATGCCGACCAATCTCTACGGTCCCAACGACAACTACGACCTGGCCAACAGCCATGTGCTGCCGGCGCTGATTCGCAAGGCGCATGAAGCGAAGCAGCGCGGCGACAGCGAACTCGTGGTCTGGGGCAGCGGCAAACCGATGCGGGAATTCCTCTATGTCGACGATCTGGCGGATGCCTGTGTGTTTCTGATGGAACGAGACGTCTCCGACGGTATCTACAACGTCGGTTGCGGCGATGACGTCACCATCCGGGAACTCGCCGAAACCGTCATGTCCGTCACTGGTTTCACCGGGCGTATCGTATTCGACGCGAGCAAGCCGGACGGCACGCCGCGCAAGCTGCTCGACGTGAGCCGCCTGCGCGACATCGGCTGGCAGGCTCGCGTGCCATTGCGCGAGGGCATCGCACTCGCGCATAAGGATTTCGCGGCGCGACATGCCGGCTGACGGCCGCAGTCCGTGGCGGCAATTCCATGGACTTGTCCTGATTCTGCTGGCCCTGTCGGGGGTCGCAACGTCCCTTTCGGCATCGGGCGCCGAGCAGGAGCCGCCGCCGCTGCTTCTGGCGGAACGCTATAGCGGCGGGATCGACGTCTCGCACTACTGGGTCAGCGAAAAACTCGACGGCGTGCGCGCCGTCTGGGATGGCAAGGCTCTCCGCTTTCGCAGCGGCAACAGCGTTCCCGCCCCGCAATGGTTTGTCGCCACCCTGCCGAAGCAGCCGCTGGATGGCGAACTTTGGCTTGGGCGCGGCAGCTTCGATCAACTTTCGGCCATCGTTCGCCGCCAGTCGCCCGACGATGCAGAATGGCGGCGCGTGCGCTACATGATTTTCGAATTGCCGAATGCCCCCGGTAACTTTTCCCAGCGCGTCGAACAGATCAAGGCCGTCACGGCCGCAGTGAAGCTGCCCTGGCTGCAGGCCGTTGCCCAATTCCGCCTGTCAGATGCGGGATCGCTGCAGCAGAAACTGAGCGACATCGTCCGCCAGGGCGGCGAAGGACTCATGCTGCATCGTGACGATGCCACCTACCAAGTCGGCCGCAGCGATGCCTTGCTCAAGCTGACGCCGTGGCTGGACGCCGAAGCGCGCGTCATCGCCCATCTGCCCGGCAAGGGCAAATATGCCGGCAAGCTCGGCGCGCTGCGCATGGAAATGCCCGACGGCCGCCGTTTTGCGCTCGGTAGCGGCCTGAGCGACGACCTGCGGCGCAAGCCGCCGCCGCTTGGCGCGCTCGTTACCTATCGATATCGCGAACTGACGCCGCACGGGATGCCGCGCTTCCCGAGGTATTTGCGGCTACGTGATGGACTTTGAGACGAGTTGAGCTGCGATCATGACTGAGCGCCAGTTGATGAACGTCAACACCTTGGGCTCCGGCTCGAAGATCTGGCCGGTTTGGCTGTTTCTCCTCGTGGCGATTTACCCTGTCCCGCATACTATTGCGCTACGCAATTTGTTGCTGTTGATCGGTTTGCTGGGTTTGGCGTGGCATTGGCGTGCGACCTTCCAAGCGCTAACGACTCTATGGCGGCGGTCGACCTGGCTAACCGCTTCTGCATGGCTGCTCGTAGCGCTGACCGTGTGGATGGTTATCCACGCATTGCTCATCGCACCGCTGCCGACAATGGCACTGGACAGGGTGCGAGTCGATTGGCTAATGCCATTGCTGCTGTTGGCAACCGGCGCCACCGTCGCGATCCGGTCTCGAAACGGAGAC
Source organism: Sulfuritalea sp. (assembly GCF_031426875.1). Classification (NCBI taxonomy): domain Bacteria; kingdom Pseudomonadati; phylum Pseudomonadota; class Betaproteobacteria; order Nitrosomonadales; family Sterolibacteriaceae; genus Sulfuritalea; species Sulfuritalea sp. The sequence continues at coordinate 20,990 of NZ_JASJPC010000033.1, read as the reverse complement.
GCACTGCGCGGTCTTGTGATAGCACTTGCCCTTCACATTGTTTTGGTAGCGATCTTCCAGTGCTGGCAATGGCTGACGCTTGGCCACTGGCCTTTCGGGGTAATGCCGTTTGCTGAGCGCGACTATCACAGTACGCTGAACGGGTTCTTGATTGCGCTGCTGTTGGCAGATCGGTTGTCGTTGCTGATTGCCGGCACTGCGCCACTCAACTTTTCCGCAGGACCAGCTTGGGGCCTGTTGATTTCCGCTTTGGGCGCCGATGTCCTGTTGAGGGCGCGCAACGGTACCGTAGTATGTATTGTGCTATTGATTGTTGCAGTCGCTATCTTGCTAGCGGACTCCCGGTGCAGGAAGCGTTGGGGGTTGCGAATAGCTTTGGTGGTTGGATTTGCGGTACTCCTTGGCGGAATGTCAGTTCGCAATGATGTTCGTTGGCAAGGGTTCAGCGAATCTATGGTGATTGGTATTGAATCGAACAACCTATTCTGGATGACTGGCGATCCGAATCAGTTGCCTTTCACGCCATCCGGAAATCCGCTGGAACAATCCGCATATGCCCGTGCCGCCTGGGCGCGACAGGCGGTCGAAGCAATCGCGAGGAAGCCTCTGGGCATAGGCTATGGTCATGACGCCTTTGGGCGCGCAATCGCAGAGAAGTATGGTCACGCAGGGATGGGTAGCAGCCATAGCGGTTGGCTCGATATCGCGCTTGGAATAGGTGTTCCTGGTCTTGCGCTAGTAATCGCACTGGGCGTCGTAACTGTGGCGGCAGGCTGGCGACGTTTTCGTTGTCTCGGCGATGGTTATTCGCTGTTGTTGGCACTTACCGTTTCTGGATATTTCTTGCGTTGCCTGCTTGATGGACACTTTAGCGGTTGGCGTCTCGCCTTGTTCACATTGATCGTGGGCTTGCTGATCGGTGCTTCCGCGAAAATGAAGGAAGGAAAATAGCTGTCGCGACCCCTCATGATAGAATCTGTTCATCAAATGAACAGACCCCGACTCCCCTGACCTTCATGTCCGAACCAGATACCTACCGTCTCCGATTGCTTCAAATCGTTGCAGCGAGTCCGGATATTTCCCAGCGTCGATTGGCGAGTGAACTCGGGGTGAGCCTTGGCAAGGCCCATTACCTGCTTCGGGCCTTGCTGGAAAAGGGCCTGATAAAAGCGGAGGGTTTCCGACGGCATGGCAACAAACTGGCGTATCTTTATTTGGTGACGCCCAGCGGAGTTGCCGAGAAGATTCGCTTGACGCGTACCTATCTTGCCCGGAAAGAAAAGGAGTACGAATCCATCCGGAAAGAGATCGAGCAGCTTCGGCAAGAGGTCGCAACATGAGTGCGGGTAAAACAAATTCAGCACCGATTGTTGCAGTTATCGGTTTGGGATACGTCGGGTTGCCGCTGGCTGTGGAGTTCGGCAAGAAGTTCCACACTATCGGCTTTGATCTTTCCGAAACCAAAATCGACGCCTACAATCGGCATGTCGATCCTACCGGCGAAGTACTCAGCGAAGACCTCATCGCGGCCATTCGCCCCGCAGGGCTTGAACCGACGACCGATCCTCGCCGCCTCGCCAGTGCCGACTTTCTGATCGTCGCGGTTCCTACACCGGTCGATGAGGCCCATATCCCGGACTTCAGCCCTCTTGTCGGCGCCAGCACCACGGTTGGCCAGCACATGAAAAAGGGGGCGACTGTGATTTACGAGTCCACGGTCTATCCTGGGGCAACTGAGGAGGTTTGCATCCCGGTCCTCGAAAAGCACTCTGGCCTGCGCTGGCAGAAAGACTTTCATGTTGGATACAGCCCGGAACGCATCAACCCCGGAGACAGGGAACATACCCTGACACGGATCACCAAAGTGGTATCCGGCGACTCCGGGGAAACGCTTGATCAGGTGGCGGCGCTATACGGACGCATCATTGCGGCCGGCGTTCATAAGGCGGCGAGCATCAAGGTCGCCGAGGCCGCGAAAGTCATCGAGAATACTCAGCGCGACCTGAATATTGCTTTGATGAACGAACTCGCCATAATCTTCGATCGGATCGGAATCGATACCTCGGATGTTCTGGCGGCTGCAGGAACCAAGTGGAACTTCCTAAAGTTCAAGCCGGGCCTGGTGGGCGGGCACTGCATTGGGGTCGATCCCTACTACCTGACGCACAAGGCCGAGATGCTCGGCTATCACCCACAGGTGATTCTGGCCGGCCGCCGGATCAACGACGGTATGGGTAAATTCATCGCCGAAAAGACCATCAAGCTCATGATCCAACAGGGGGCCAGCATCAGGGGCGCCAAAGTGATCGTACTCGGGCTTACGTTCAAGGAAGACTGCCCAGACCTTCGAAACAGCAAGGTGATCGACGTAATTCGCGAATTGCGGGACTTTGGTTGTGACGTAATCGTCCACGACCCGATTGCGGATAGCGCAGAGGCGCGACGCGAGTATGGTGTGTCCCTTTGTTCTTGGGATTCGATCCCTGCAGGGTGCGCCGACGCCGTTGTGATCGCAGTAGCTCATGCGGAATTCATAGCCAGGACGCCGGACGACCTTTTGCGCTCGCTCAGGCCTTCCGGAGTCGTCATTGACGTGAAGTCCTGCCTGCCAGACGGCGCAGAGGATGCAAACTCGCAGAGATGGACAAAGTGGCGTTTGTGAAACCGCCCCGCCGGCACGCACAATGAACCGCATCAAGCTTCACTTGATTGCAGGAGCACGACCCAACTTCATGAAGGTCGCACCTCTCTGGCATGCACTTCGGACATGCAGTTGGTGCGATCCGCGCCTGGTACATACCGGGCAGCATTACGACGATTCCATGTCCGGGGCATTCCTCAGGGATCTGGGTCTGGGCCAACCGAACCATTATCTTGACGTCGGGAGCGGCAGTCACGCCGAACAGACTGCAAAGGTCATGCTGGCCTATGAAAAGGTTTGCACGGATGATCGCCCGGACTGGACCGTGGTTGTAGGAGACGTCAATTCGACTCTTGCTGCAGCGCTGGTCGCCGTGAAAGCGGGAATACGGGTCGCGCACCTGGAAGCCGGCTTGCGAAGCGGTGACAGAACCATGCCGGAGGAAATCAATCGAATTGTGACGGACTCCATTGCCGATGTCCTATGGACACCATCATCCGATGCGGATGCAAACCTGATATCGGAGGGAGTCAGTACTGAACGGATAACGCGCGTCGGCAACATCATGATCGATGCATTCGAATTGATGCGCCCCACGATTGAGGCTGTGGATATCGAAACCGAGTTAGGCGTCGAGCCGGGCGGATATGGACTTGTTACCCTGCATCGGCCGTCAAATGTGGATTGCGAAAAGACTCTGCGGTCGATAGTGGCCGCTCTTTGTGCGGTCGCACAGCACGCCTTGCTCGTGTTTCCGGTTCACCCCCGCACGCGAAAGCTGCTCGATATCTTTGGTCTTTCGCAGGTCCTGCAGGCAAAGGGAGTTCGTCTTTTTGAGCCTTTGTCATACCTGCGATTTATGGCGCTGACGCGGCATGCGTCGATCGTCATTACCGATTCGGGCGGGGTTCAGGAAGAAACCACTTACCTGGGAATTCCTTGCCTGACCTTGCGCTCATCTACCGAGCGCCCAATCACCATCAGCCAAGGTACCAATCAGTTGGTTGCACCAGATGCACTGGCCGAGGTGGCAATCGCCCTGGTTTCCGAAAAGGCCCGACCACGGAATGCGCCAATTTCTCTATGGGACGGCCATACTGCACGACGAGTGGTGGATGATCTGCAGCGACGGGCGATCGCTGCATGATTTCGAATGGCCGTGTTGTCGTGATCACCGAGGGTATTCCGCATCCGACAAAGGGTGCAAGTGCGGTTCTTTTTTTTCAATACGTCCGTGCGTTGGTCGAGGCGGGTCATGACATCCTCGCCATCGCAATTACCACGCACGATGTTGAATCGGTGTCTTTGTCCGAGTACCGCGATCCCTTGGCGTCCGCAGGTCGGTTTCAACTTGTCTGCCTCAAGGGAGAGCGGACGCTGGTTCCCGAGCGGTTCGGGCTGATCAAGCGCTTTGACCAGTTTCCCTCGCTTTCGCGCACCGTGGAGGAATTCGACCCTCAGGCTGTACTCGCTTTTGATGTCGCCATGGCCGGGGTAGTCGCGCCAATGCAGCTTCCTCTGAAGCTGGTATGGCTGGGTGATCTTCAATTCGAATCGAATTGGTACAACTATCGATATTCGATGCGCGAGGACTGGAAAGCGTATCGCTGGCTGCCCTATGCGTGGTTTCAGGGCCTTCAGTGGAAGAAAGTGTATAAGCATGCATTGAAGTCATTTCACCGGGTCGTGGTGTCGTCGCATTCGTCGGTGGCGGCATTGCAGAGTCTTGGCCTGCATTCGACCTTCCTCCCCTATCCTTGGCCGAATCAGGGCGCCGTGGATCACGATGTCCAGCGCAGGCTGCCCGGAAAGCCTACCTTCCTGTTCTTCGGCAATCTGGTTGGACTCGGGTCGCGCTCATCATTGCATTTCCTGTTCGAGAAGGTCTACCCGCGTTTGATCGCGATGTGGGGGGCGAACGGATTCACCATCATTGTCGGTGGGGCCGCTTCGCCGAGAGACTGGATGGTGAGCGAAATCGCTGCGCGTACGGAATTTGTGTTCGAGGGTTTTATCGACGACCTGTTGCATCGCATGGCCGAATGCCATGCCGTGATCACGCCATTGGACGTGCCGGTCGGCAATCGGAGCCGGATCATCACAGCGTGGGCCAAGCGAGTCCTGGTGGTATCCCACGTTAACGCCGCCCGGGGCAACCCGGAATTGCTCGATGGGCAGACTGCCTTGTTGGCCACGGATGCACAGGAGTTTGCGGATCGCATGCGGTTCGCTTACGAGCAGCCCGCGGCCTGTGAAGAAATAATCAACCGCGCCGAGCGAGCCTATCTGGAGCATTACACGCCTGATCGGGCGGCCCCGGCGTTTGCAGAAATGATTGCGCAAGCCCTCGGCGGCGCAACAGGCAAATCCACTGTCGAGCCATCAGCAAGCATAGGAGTCAAGCAATGACAACCCATCACGACCTTCCGTTGGGCAAGATCAATTACTGTCAAGTTTGTGGCGGTACGAACGTGCATGACGTAATTGATCTGGGGCACCAGCCGCCATGCGACAGCTTGCTGTGGCCCAAGCACCTTGACGAGATGGAACGCACCTACCCGCTGCGATTCCAGGTCTGTGGCGATTGTTCACTGGGCCAGATCGACTACATCGTTGCTCCCGAAGTCCTGTTTTTCGCCGAGTACCCTTATCGCAGCGGAATCACGCCGACCCTGGTAGAGAAGCTGAGCACCACGGCGGTATCGACGTTGAAGCGCTTCCCGTTTCCGCCGGGCACCCTGTGCATGGATATCGGCTCCAATGACGGAACGGTCTTGAAGGCATTCAAGGAGCGGGGGATGCGCGTGCTGGGCGTCGAGGCAACGAACATCGCCAACATAGCGAATGAAGCGGAGATCGAAACCCTGCAAGCCTTTTTCAATGAAGATCTGGCAGGAAAGATCCTCAAGAGCCACGGACCTGCTGGCTCCATCGCCGCAACCAACGTCTTTGCCCACATCTCGGATCTTGGCAGCATCATGCGCGGCGTCAGCAGGCTTCTCCAGGATGGCGGCGTCTTCGTCACCGAATCGCACTACCTGCTGGATCTGCTGGAGACCTTCCAGTACGACTCCATCTACCACGAGCACCTCCGCTACTACTCGCTGAAGTCGCTGATTCGAATGTTCGACCAATATGACTTCACCGTTACGGATGTCGAACGTATCGAAAACTACGGCGGCTCGATCCGGGTCTTTGCATGCAAGGGCAAAAATCTTCCGGTGTCGGACAATGTCACCGCGTTGCTGGCAAAGGAAGCCGCCGCCGGCCTGTACGGGACCGAGGTGTACGACAAGTTTGCGAACCAGGTGCACAAAGTCCGCAGCGATCTGCTGGCCTTGCTGGTAAACGCCCGTCGCGAAGGCAAGACGGTGGCAGGAATCGGCTGCCCCGGGCGGGCCAGCACATTGCTGAACTACACCGGGGTCAACACCGATCTGATGCCCTACATTGCCGAGCAGTCGACTTCCTTGAAGCTGGGCTTGTTCCTGCCGGGAATGCATATTCCGATTGTCGACGAAAAGAGGATGTTTGCCGAGCAGCCGGATTATGCCGTGATGCTCTCCTGGCACTATGCCGAACCGATAATCCGCAAACTGCGCGAAAAGGGGCTCAAGTCGAAGATTGTTGTTCCGCTGCCCGAAGTCCACATCTATGAAGATTGAACCGAACAATTTCGGTTGCGAGCGGCGATGATCCGTCTTGGCATTGCCGGGATGGGCTACGGCGCGAACGTGCATCTTCCTGCGTTCATGGACCATCCGGATGTGGTTGTCACCGCCCTTGCCGATGGCGGGTCGGGCCGTGCCCGGAAGCTTGCCGATGAGCTGGGATTGAACGCGCAGGTTTTCAATCGCGGCGATGAGCTGGCCAGATGGGACGGCGTGGATGCGGTGAGTATTGCCGTGCCGGCCTTGCATCAGTCGGAGTTGGTTCGTGCGGCCCTTGCGTCGGGCAAGCACGTCCTGTGTGAAAAGCCTTTCGGTACGGGCCTGAAGGATATTTCCGGTCTGGATCGCATCGCCAGGGAAAACGGGCTTACAACGGCTCTCGGTTACGAGTTCAGATACGACACGGCTTTGCGGGAAATGATCGAACTGGTTCACGCGGGCCGGATCGGGCGCGTGTCCCGCATCGATGTGACCTGGTTGGTGGCGACCGGCCTGAATCCGGCCCGCACATGGTCGTGGCGTCATGACATTGATTCGGCAGGCGGCGTTCTGATCGATTGGTGCTGCCATGTCATCGACTATGCCCGCGCGATGACCGGAGAGTCCATACGCGAACTGTGGTGCTCGACGGCTACCCGGGTTCCTCAGCGTCCGAATGGCCTCGGTGGCATGAAACCCGTGACGGCGCCTGATAGTTGCGACATGCACTGCGTTTTCGAAAACGGTGCAGTCGGTCGCTTCGTTGTCTCGAACGCAGAGCCTGCCGGAATCGGCCACAGGGTAGAAGTCTACGGAGACAAGGGGCGCGTCCGCTTTCATCATGCGCCCCCATTTACTTCCGATACCAGACAGTTGACGCTGCAGTTGTCCGGAGAGGCTGAAACAGCGATGACTGTCGCCGACGACATCGATTCCGCAGACAAACGCGTTGATGGTTTTCGGCAACTCGCCGCGGATTTCGTGTCGGCGGTCAGCGGAAAGGACCGCTCCCCCCTTTTGCCGTCCTTTGCGGATGGCGAATCGGTTTGGCGGGTTCTTGATGCAGCTCGTCTATCCGTCGCGGAACGACGGATGGTTCCGGTGCAGAATTGAGATGAAGGTCGTTTCGGTCATCCAGGCGCGCATGTCATCCAGGCGTTTGCCAGGGAAGATTCTCCAAATCGTGCGCGGAAGACCCATGCTCTCCTACTTGGTGGAGCGTCTGCGCCACTGCCGCCAACTGGATGGAATAGTGTTGGCCACCTCCAACGAGGAAAGCGATGACCCGGTCGTGGCATTCGCCGAAACAACGGGCCTGCCGTGCTATCGCGGGCCGCTGGACGATGTTGCCGCACGCCTGTTGGGCGCAGCCGAAGAAGCCGGCGCACAGGGCCTGGTGCGCATCAGTGGCGACAGCCCCTTGATCGACAGCGCATTGGTTGACCGACTGGTATCGGTCTTTCGGCAATCTGATCGTCCCGACCTCGTCACGAACGTCGCAAAGCGAACCTTCCCCAAGGGGCAGTCGATCGAGGTCATATCCGTCGGCGCTCTGCGTACCAGGGTTGCAAACGGGATGACGGCGACCGAAAAGGAGCACGTGACCGAGTGTTTCTACAAGCACTCCGATGGCGCCCGTATCGTCAATGTGGAGCATACGGAGCCGCTCGGCGACATGCAGTTGTCCGTAGATTCGGCGGAAGACATGTCGCGCTTCGAAACCTTGCTCGACATTTTGGGTGAACCCTATTGGCGCCACGGCCTGGCGGAAGTCGTCGCGGCGCAGAAGCGCCTGGATGGAGGCCGCGCATGAAGCCGCTTCGCGCAGGGGTTATCGGGCTGGGTGTAGGCGAACAGCATATCCTTGGCTATCGGGCCGCCGGTGTCGAGGTGGTCGCACTGTGCGACATGAACCCGGACAAACGTGCCGAGGCGAGCAGAAAGTATCCGGAGTGCCGCATCGTCGAATCGGCCGAAGCGCTGCTTGATGCCGCGGATGTCGATGTTGTTTCGGTCGCAAGCTACGACCATCACCATGCGGCGCAGGTCGTTCGCGCAATTTCGGGAGGCAAGCATGTCTTCTCGGAAAAGCCGCTATGCATGAATGAGGACGAGCTCGGCGCGATTCGGGATGCGCTCAAGCGGAACCCCGGCGTTCGCCTGTCGACCAATACGATTCTTCGCATGAGCGAGCGGTTCCGCGATGTCCATGGCCGCGTCCGGGCCGGCGAGCTCGGCCGGCTATATTGCGTCGAGGCGGATTACAATTATGGTCGGCTGCACAAGATTCAGGCGGGTTGGCGGGGTGAAATCGTCGACTACTCGGTAATGCTTGGCGGCGGAATTCACATGGTCGACCTGTTGATCTGGATGGTGGGATCCGCGGTGATCGAAGTCAGTGCGGTTGGCAACAAGGTCTGCAGCGTCGGCGCAGCTTTTCAAACCCCGGACATGGTCATGGCGTGGTTGCGCTTCGACGATGGAACAATCGGCAAAGTCGGAGCCAACTTCGGATGTGTCTATCCGCATTTCCACAAGATAGCGCTCTACGGCACCGAGGGAACATTCGAAAACGGAATTGGAGGTGGAGTTTTGATTCGCAGCCGTGACCCGCAAGATACTCCCCAATCCATCCAGTCCGCCTATCCCGGAGCGGCGAAGGGCGACTTGATTCCGGGCTTCATCGACGCGATTCTCGGCAAGGGCAAGGCGGCGGTCGAGGAAGCGGACGTATTCAGGACGATGTCGGCCTGCCTCGCAATCGACAAGTCCCTCAGAACCGGGAAGCCGGAAGTTGTAGCAACTTATTGATATCGTAAATATTATGAGAAATATTCCATTCGGGAAGCCGATAATCGGCGACGAAGAGCGAAATGCTGTTTTGGAAGTGCTGAAGGGCAGCCAGTTTGTGCATGGGCCGCTCGCAAAGAAATTCGAGACGGATTTCGCGGGCTTTATCGGCGGCGGCCATGCGCATACCGTCGCGTCCTGTACCGCCGGGCTTCACCTTGCCTACGTATATCTCGGTATCGGCCCCGGTGACGAGGTGATCGTACCGGCGCAGACCCACGTCGCAACGGCCCACTCGGTCGAGTACACGGGTGCGCGCCCGGTGTTTGTCGATGTGGACGCGACTACCGGCAACATCGACATCGACGGAATCGAGGCTGCGATTTCACCGCGCACCAAGGCGATCAGCGTGGTGCACTATCTTGGCCTGCCGGTCGACATGGACAAGGTAAATGCCCTGGCCAGGAAGCATGATCTGTTTGTCGTGGAAGACGCCGCCCTGGCATTGGGCGCCCGCTACAAGGGTGTGCACGCCGGATTGATCGGTGATGTCGGCTCGTTCTCGTTCTATCCGGTGAAACACATCACCACGGCGGAGGGCGGCATGTTTACCACGCGTCATGCTGAAGTGGCGGCCAAAGTCGCCCGGCTCAAGGCCTTCGGCTACGACAAAATGGTCGGCGAGCGGGTGGTTCCAGGTTTGTACGATGTCGATCTGCTCGGCTACAACTACCGAATGAATGAAATCGAAGCGGCCATCGGCGTCGAGCAACTGAAGCGCGTCGGCGGATTCCTTGCGAAGCGCGCCGCGAATGATGCAGCCTTGCGCAAGGCGCTCGAAGGCATCGACGAAGTCACATGCCTTGCGCCGGGCGGAGGTGATTTCGAACACGCACACTACTGCCTCGTCGCCGTTCTGGGTGATGCCGTTGCCGACAAGCGATACGACATCATCAACGGCATGCGCGACGTGGGTGTCGGCACGAGCGTCTATTACCCGGGACCAGTACCGCATCTCAAGTATTACCGGGACAAATACGACCTGGGTCGAGTGGAGTACCCCAATGCGGCACGGATCAGCAACCAGTCCATCGCGTTGTCCGTGGGGCCTCACCTCGACGAGGAAGACATGATTTATGTTGGCCGGATGCTTAAACAAGTTCTTGGAGCTATCAAATGATTGACGCGAGTGCATTCAAAGGCAAAGTAGTTGCTCTGGTCGGCGGCGCCGGTTTCATCGGCCACAATCTTGCGCTGGAGCTGAAGGCCCTCGGCGCCGAGCCGCATGTCATCGACGGCCTTCAGGTCAATAATCTCGGTGCTTTCACGAGCGGCCTCAACCCGAGCCCGAACAACAACCTGTATGTGGGGTTCGTCAATCTGAGGCTGGATTTGTTGCGTCAGGCGAAGATTCCCCTGCATGTTGTTGACGCCCGTGACTATCACGTCCTTAGCCCCTGTCTGAACGCGATCAAACCGGATGTCGTCATTCATCTGGCGGCGGTATCGCATGCCAACCGTTCCAACAAGGATCCCTTCAGCACTTTCGATCACAGCATGCGAACGCTCGAAAATGCACTGGATTCCGTAAAGGACCGAAAGCCGCACTTTATCTATCTGTCCTCGTCCATGGTTTATGGCAACTTCGAGGGAGATGCGGTTACCGAAGACAGGCATTGCGAGCCGATGGGCATCTACGGCGCCTTGAAGTATGGTGCGGAGAAGCTGGTCATCGCTTACAACCAGGTGTTCAATTTGCCCTACACGATCATCCGGCCGTCAGCGCTCTATGGAGAGCGCTGTGTCAGCCGCCGCGTCGGACAGGCATTCATCGAGAACGCGGTCCGCGGCAAGTCGCTGACGATCAACGGCGATGGCACGGATGCTCTGGATTTCACCTACATAAAGGATTTCTGCCAGGGCGTGTTGCGTTGCATTGCCAGGCCCGAAGCGCGCAATCAGACATTCAACATTACCTATGGCAATGCCCGGGCCCTGAATGACCTCGCCAATCTGGTAATCGAGCATTTCCCCGGTCTGCAGGTGACTTACAACCCCCGCGACGCCCTGATGCCGGAGCGCGGGACTTTGAGCGTCGAGAAGGCGCGCCGCCTGCTCGGCTACGACCCGCAGTACCCGGTGGACAAAGGCTTCGTTCAGTACATCCAGTGGTACAAGCAACTGGCAGCCGCTCAACCCGAGTTGTTCCGTGAGGAGTGAGGCCGGCAACGTCGCAACGAACCATGTCCTGAAGCCTGATTCCTGGCTGTCGGGTGTAGTGGGTTGCCCTGCCTGGCGAGTTGAGAGCGCGTCAGGCGGCGGAGAGGCTTGGATGAAGCTCCGGACGGGCGATCCCGTTTTTGCCTATGCAAAACTGAAGGTCGGAGATATTGCCGAGGTATCGCAACTGGCCGATGCCGGATTCCGCGTGGTGGATACCGCACTCACGTTCGACAGGCCCGTCTCGGGGCCGCAGTCGAGTCCGCGCGGTCCCGGCATCCGCTTTTCCCGTCCGGAAGATCGCGAAGCCGTGGCACGGATAGCAAGTCGTTCTTTCCGTTTCTCCCGCTTTCATCTGGATCCGTCTTTTCCGAAGCATCTGGCGGACGGCATCAAGTCTTCTTGGGCGGGCAATTACTTCGAGGGCAAGCGCGGCGACGGCATGGTGGTTGCTGAACGCGACGGCGTCCTCGTCGGCTTTCTCCAGCTCCTGTGGACAGAGCCGGGTTGCTTGGTAGTCGACCTGATCGGCCTCGACTCCGCCTGGCAGGGTCAAGGCATCGGCCGCGACATGATTTTGCATGCCGCCCTGCACGGGACGGGTGACGGCCGTGTTCCGGTAGCAATGAAGGTGGGCACGCAGGCTGCCAATACGCCATCGGTCAGACTTTACGAGTCATTGGGATTTCGCCTGACGTCCGCACAATATGTCATGCACTTCCACGGCGCTGCCAAGGAACACGAATGAATATAGGTGACATCGATCTGTCGCGCGAAGTCATGGTTATTGCCGAAATCGGCAATAACCATGAAGGCGACTTCGGGCTCGCCAGGGACATGATCCTCGCCGCCGCCGCCGCCGGTGCGCATGCTGTCAAGTTTCAGACCATTCAGCCTGATCAACTCGTGTCGGCAAGTCAGCCGGCACGGCTGGAGCAGTTAGGCCGATTTGCATTCAGTCGCGACCAGTTTGCCGAGTTGGCAGCGTTCGCCCGTGCGGCGGGAACCGTCTTTCTCTCCACGCCCTTCTCGCCTGAAGTCGTGCCTTGGCTCGATGAACTGGTACCTGCCTTCAAGATTGCCTCCGGCGACAACAACTACGCATCCCTGCTTGCCGCCGTTGCCGCGACGGGGAAGCCGGTCCTCGTCTCCACGGGGATGACGGGCCTGACCGGAATCCGTGAGGCCTGCCGGATCATCGAGAAGGCCGCGCAAGAAAGTGGCCATTCCGCCCAGATTGCATTGCTGCATTGTGTTTCCGCCTACCCGACGCCACCCGGGCAAGCCAATCTGCGTGCCATCAGCACTCTTGCCGATGAAACCGGGCGCGTTGTCGGCTATTCCGACCACACGTTGGGAATCGAGGCGGCCGTATTGTCGGTTGCGCTGGGCGCGCGCATCATCGAAAAGCACTTCACGCTTTCCAAGACACAGTCCGAGTTCAGGGACCACGCCCTTTCTGCCGATCCTGCCGAAATGACGGAACTGGTCCGGCGCGTTCGTCTGGCTCAGGAACTGCTCGGCACCGGAGAAAAGTCGCCGCAGGAAGCTGAAACGCCGGTGATCGCCGCCGCCCGGCGATCAATCGTGGCGCGGCTCGACCTTCCGGCAGGGCATGTCCTGACGGAGCATGACCTTGAGTGGCTGCGGCCCGGAGGAGGGCTGATGCCGGGTCAGGAGAGCGTCGTTCTCGGGCATCGCCTGCTGCGCCCGGTGGTGCGCGGAGAAATGCTCCTGCCGGATATGGTGGCCTGATCATGTGCGGCATTGCCGGTTACTATGGAACGCGCGCGCTGGCACCGGAAGCCCTGGCAAAATGCCTCGACCGCATGGGGCGTCGCGGGCCGGATGGCCATGGTCAGGTCCATCGGGTAACAGGCGGCGAGCGCAACGGCTATTTGCTGCACTCGCGTCTGCGCATCCTCGATCTCGACGATCGAGCCAACCAGCCGTTCGCACGGGGCGGCGGGCATCTCAGCTACAACGGCGAGTTGTACAACTACCTCGAGCTTCGATCGGCGCTGCAGCGGCAGGGCGAGGCATTCACCACCGAAAGCGACACCGAAGTGCTCGCCAGCGTGCTGGCGACACAAGGTGTCGCCGGGCTGGACAACTGCGAAGGCATGTGGGCTTTCGCCTGGCTCGACGACAACGGGCTGCTGCTGTGCCGCGACCGGTTCGGCGAAAAGCCGCTGTATGTATTCGAAGACGATACCGGCGTTTACTTCGGGTCCGAACCCAAGTTCGTTTTTGCCTTGCTCGGGCGCAGTCTTCCGGTCAATCTCGATCATCTGCGTCGCTATCTGGTGAATGGCTACAAGGCTCTCTACAAGACCGGCGACACCTTCTTTTCCGGGCTGAACGAGGTACGTCCCGGCGCCCTGGTGCGTTTCGACAGGCGGGGAGCACGGCAGGATGAGCGGTTCTGGCGACCCCGCTTCGATGTCGCCGACGAGTCGATGACGTTCGAAGATGCAGTGGCGAGCGCCCGCGACGCGCTGGTCGAATCCGTTCGTATCCGCCTGCGCGCGGATGTGCCGATTGCGTTCTGCCTGAGCGGCGGCGTCGACTCGAATGCGCTCATAGCAATCGCCAAGCGCAAGCTGGGCTTTCAGGTTCATGGCTTTACCATCATGAACACCGACGAGCGCTATGAAGAACGGGAGATGGTGGAAACGGCTGTCGCCGAACTCGGCCTGCGGCACACCACGATTCCCGTTGCCCGCCAGGACTTTCTGTCGAATCTGCGTCGGCAGATCAGGTACCACGATTCTCCGGTGTCGACCATCACCTACTATGCCCAATGGCAGTTGATGAAAGCGGTCGCCGAAGAGGGCTACAAGGTTTCCGTCAGCGGCACGGGCGCGGACGAACTGTTCAGCGGCTACTTCGATCACCAGAATTTCTACCTGCAGGCGCTCGCGGCAGACCCGGTTGCCCAGGCGCAAGCCCGTGACAACTGGCAACGGGTAATTGCGCCCGTCGTACGCAACCCGTTTCTGCAGGATCCGGATTGCTTCGTCAAGAACCCGGCGCTGCGCGACCACATCTACCTGGATGCGGATGCCTTCTCGGGTTTTCTGTCGCCGCGCTGGAGCGAAGCGTTTGCCGAGGAGAATTACAGCCGGGTTGCCCTGCGCAACCGGATGAACAACGAACTGTTCCATGAATCGGTCCCTCCGATCCTGCACGAGGACGATCTGAACGCGATGTACTACTCGATCGAGAACCGTTCGCCGTTTCTCGATCGACGCCTGTTCGATGTATGCCAGTCGATACCGACGCGCCATCTGATCCGCGACGCCAGGGCAAAGGCCGTGCTGCGCGAAGCTGTCCGCGGTTTGGCGCCCGACGCGGTCATAGACAATCCGCGCAAGGTGGGCTTCAATGTGCCGATCTTCGACTACCTCGATGTCGCCGATTCGCAGGTCCGCGCCCAGATTCTCGATGACGGTCCCATCTTCGAGCATGTCCGCCGTGGCCCCATCGCCGACTTGATCGACAAGCCGGACCTGCCCAACAGCCAGAGCAAGTTTCTGTTCTACTTTCTCAATGCCCGCATGTTCCTTGAGGAGTTTGGCGAAGGGGCTGCCGCATGAAATGGTGCAACAACTGCCTTCTGCCGGATACCCGCCCCAACCTTCGCATCGAGGCGGACGGCCGGTGTAACGCGTGTCATGCGCACGCGACCAAGCGCGACATCGACTGGTCCGCCCGGGAGGCGGCGTTCCGCGGCGTGGCCGAAACGGCGAAGGCCCGCTCCACCGGCTACGATTGCCTGATTCCGGTCAGCGGCGGCAAGGACAGCACGTGGCAGACCATCAAGTGCCTGGAGTACGGGCTGAAGCCGCTTGCCGTGACATGGAAGACCCCGGGCCGGACCGAGATCGGCCGCCGCAACCTGGAAAACCTGATCTCGCTCGGGGTCGACCACATCGACTACCAGATCAACCCCAAGGTCGAAGCTCGCTTCATGTTGCAGACCTTCGAACGCCTCGGTTCGACCGGAATTCCGATGCATCTGGCCTTGTTCAACATCCCGCTTTCGCTGGCCGTCCGTTTTGCCATACCGCTGGTGGTATGGGGAGAAAACTCGGCTTTCGAATACGGTTCCGCCACCGAAGAGCACACCGGATTCCAGTTGAATGACGCATGGCTGCGCAACTATGGCGTAACCCATGGCACCACGGCTGCCGATTGGGTTGACGCAAAGCTGACGCGCAAAGACCTGACCGCATACTTCGGCCCGTCCGAGGCGGCCCTGAGCCAGGCCGGAGTCAACGCGGTCTTTCTCGGCTACTACTTCCCTTGGGATCCGGACGTCACGAATGCCGTTGCGCGTGCCCACGGCTTTCAGGCTAATGCCGAGGGTGCACGGGTCGGCTACTACGACTATGCGGATATCGACGATGATTTCATATCCTTGCACCACTGGCTGAAGTGGTACAAGTTCGGCTTTACGCGCACCTTCGACAACCTCTCGCTGGAGATTCGCAATGGCCGCATGACGCGGGACCAGGCGCTGGCGATCGTGCGCGCCGCGGGCGACGAAACGCCGCGTGCGGATATCGCCAGGTTCTGCGCTTTCGCCGGCATCGACGAATCGCGCTTCATGGCGATTGCCGAGACCTTTCGCAATACGGACATCTGGAAGCGCGACAGCCAGGGCCGCTGGAATATTCCGGATTTCCTGATACCGGAATGGAAATGGACATGAAGTTCGAAGAGAAGAATCCACCGCGTACCTTCGCCGTCGGCAATGCCGTCAAGTTTCCGATGAAGGACTGCGGCACCCTCCGCCTGGAACCGGACGAACAGGTGACGTTCGTCACCGAGTCCGGCGGCGAATACGACGTCGCCCGCAAGGACTGGGGCTTCTATGCCACGCCATCTCTCAACGGTCGCCTGGAACAGTTCGGCCTGCGCGGGGTTTTGATCCGCAATCGCGGCACCGGGCGCTATTTCGTCCTGCTGGTCGAACGCGGACGTGAAGTCCTGTTCGACGCCTATTGCGAGCAGGAAAACCTCGCCGTGATCGCCTGGCTGGACAGCAGCGCGGCGCTGGATGGGCTAGCGGCGCGCCTGGAGGCCAAGTGAGAGTAAAGCCCACGCTGCAGTGCCCCTGCGAATCCCGGCATCTCGAGCCGGCATTCCAGTACGATGCTCCGCCGGCAGGCGAAACCGCCTTCGAGTGTGCCGAGGGGGCCTACCGGCGCGCCTATTCGCGCTGCGGCCTCTGCGGTCACTGGTTTTCCAAGAACGAGATGGATCTCGGCGGACTGTATGGCGGCGCCTATGTCGACAATACCTACGGGGACAGGATGCGCCAGACCTTCGAGCGTATTCTGGCGCTCCCTCCCGAGCGCTCCGACAATGCGGGGCGCGTTGCCGCCCTGGTCGACTTCGCCGCCCGACACTTCCCCGTCGGCGTTGCGCCGCGACTGCTGGATGTCGGCTCCGGGCTGGGGGTTTTCCCCTGCCGCATGAAGGAAGCAGGCTGGTGCTGCACCGCTCTCGATCCCGACGAGCGAGCGGCCCGGCATGCGCGCGAAGTGATCGGCATCGAGGCCGTCCAGGGCGATTTCATGAAAATCGACTTGTCGTCGATCGGACCTTTCGACGTGGTGACGTTCAACAAGGTTCTCGAGCACGTCGAAGACCCGGTGGCGATGCTCGCCAGGGCGCAGACACTGCTGGCGCCGGAAGGCTTCGTCTATTTCGAGGTGCCCGACGGCGAGAGTGCATCCGCCGAGGGACCCGGACGCGAAGAGTTTTTCATCGAGCATCACCATGTATTCAGCACGGCCTCCGCGGCGCTGCTTGCCGGCCGCGCGGGATTCAATCCGCTGCTCACGCAACGCTTGCGCGAGCCGAGCGGCAAATTCACCTTGCGCGTTTTCGCGACCAAATCATGACGCAATGGCACCGACATACCCCTTTCAGCGCGGACCACGGGCGCGAATGGGAGGAGCGCTGGGAGTACACCCACGGCGATGCCGCCCGCCGAATGTTCGACGTGCAGGTGCGCGCCGGCAAGCCGCTCGACGTGCTCAAGCTGAAGGGCATCGATCTCGGCGAGGTGCGCGACTATGCGGGCTTCCTCGAGACTACTGCGGCCCGTCTGTACGGAGCCGGGGCCGACATCCGGCGCATGACGCAGTGTCCGCTATGTCATGCGCTTCTCGACGGGGTAGCCGTCGAACTGGCCGTGTTCGGCGTACCGTATCTGCGCTGTGGCGGCTGCGGCCATGTAGGCGTCGGAGCGCGGCCCAAGCCCGAAGTGCTGGACGAAGTTTTCGCCGAGTCCGAGGCGCATTCGTCGACCTACATCGATCACAGTGCGATCGAAACCCGCATGACCCAGATCATCGCTCCCAAGCTGGACTGGTGCCTGGAGCATTGCCAGCGGCGGACTGGAAAATCGCCACGGACCGTCCTGGATGTCGGGGCGGGCGGCGGGCATTTCCTGGCCGGGGCGCAGCGCCGCGGGCTGGCGGTGGAGGGGTTCGAGAAATCGCGCGCGTCGCGCGCCTTTGCGCAGGAGGCCTTCGGCCTGGAGTTGCGCGAAGACGATTTCCTGTCGGCCGGTGGTGCACCGGTTGACCTCATCACCTTTTGGGGCCTGCTTGAATACGTGGCACAACCGCGCGATTTCATTGTCGCCGCGTTGCGGCGGCTGAGTCCCGACGGCATGCTGATCGTCGAAGTTCCGCGTGTCGACTCGCTCGGCACGATGGTTCAGGGCATGGAGGGTGCAGTGATCGCGCGGCACATGGATCCCACGACGCACGTCAATGGCTTTACCGATGCTTCGCTATGCACTGCATTGGTCGACGAAGGATTCGTGCCGGTGGCGGCCTGGTACTTCGGCATGGATGCCTACGAAACCTGTGTTCAGGCGGCGCTCAGGGCCGATGATCCCAGGCTGTTCGACGTTCTGGCCGACTTCATCCCGGTGATCCAGCAGGCACTGGACCGCGGGCGGCAGTGCGACGACATCATCGTCGCGGCGGTGCCGGCGCGCTGATCATGACCTGCAAGCCGCTGTTCGTATTCGGCCTGGCGCGTTCCGGGACCAACCTGCTGGCCCGGATGCTCGATCGCCATCCGGACGTAACCGTGGCGCTCGACCCCTATCTGCCGCTGTTCCGTTCACTGCGCAACGCGCTCGTGGCATCCAGGGCTGCGGAAGAGGTTCGGCGTCGGTTTTCCCCGTCTGCGCCGTTCCAGGACTACTACTTCGATTCCGATGGACCGGCGCTGCTCGATTTGATGCTCGCCGGACAAGCGGACCTTCCGCTCGACCAGGATGAATTGCAGGCGCTGCGTCTGAAGACAGGGGAACGCGCGAGCCTGGAATCCCCGACCCTCGGTGCGCAAATGGCCGGACTGGCAGGCAAGGACTACGGGCAACTGTTTCGCAGCGGCCTGGATCTCGTCGCCGGTTTGAAGACCGGTGTGCGCTGGGCAGGCTGCAAGGAAGTCTGGGTGCTGGAGTTCGTGCCACTGCTGGCGCGGCTTTTCCCGGAAGCGCGCTTTTTTGCCCTCGAACGCGATCCGCGGGCCATCGTGGCGTCGTTATTGGCAATGGCCGAGAAGGATCCGACCCAGGCGGCTCACGCACCCTCGTATCTGCGCCACTGGCGCAAGCAGGTAGCGCTGACGCACCGGTTTGCGGCCGACCCCTTGCTGGCCGGACGATTCCGCAGCATCTCCTTCGAGCGGCTCGCCACCCGCCCCGAAGACGAGGCCCGTCAGCTTTGTGACGCCCTCGATGTCGATTTTCATCCGGAAATGCTTCGCCTGTCGGCCGATGGCTGGAAAGGAAACAGCAGCTTCGACCATGGCGGCAAGGATATATACGCAGAAACGGTGGACCGCTGGCGAAAGGTTCTGCCGGCCCGCGTCGTTCAGGCGGCGGACTATCTTTGTGGGCCGGAGATGGCCCTGACCCCATATCGCCCCATCACCTCGCCCAAGGCGAATGAAGTCCTGGCCTACCTTGAGGAAGCCGGACGCGAGACGGGGTCCTGGCGCAGCGACAGCGGCGACTTGCTGGTTGATTTCGGCGGAGAAATGATTCGCCATATGTTGCTCGATACAGGCAGCGAGCCGGACGAGTCCCTGGTGCGCAGATGCTTTTTGTTCAACGGTATTCTCGGCTCGCTGCGCCAATGCGGCGCATGAGCCATTTGTTTGGAAAGGCAAAAAAATGAGCAACGATTTTTCGTATCAGGACTACGTCACCGACAAGACTTTCCTCGATGAATACAACAGCTATCAGGCGAAATACGCAAAGCAGATGCGCGAAAGCGACAAGGTGCTGGTCGGCCTGGTCAGCGAGGTCGTTGCCAAGCACGAACCGGCGAAGGGGAAGCCGAAGCTGCTGGATGTCGGCTGTTCGACGGGAAACCTGCTGTTGCACATGAGAAAGCTTTTCCCCCAGGTGGAACTCACCGGAGGGGACCTGGCGGAGTCTTCGCTGGAGGAGTGCCGGGCCAACCCGGAACTCAACGGCGTTGCTTTCAAGATTCTGGATCTCTTGAATCTTCCCGAGAAGAACGAATACGACGTCATCACGATCAATGCCGTCCTTTACATGATGGAGGACGCCCAGTTCGAAATAGCGATAAAAAACATCGCGGGCGCCTTGAAGCCGGGCGGGACCATGATCGTGTTCGATTTCTTCCATCCCTATCCGCAGGACTTGCACATCATCGAAATGTCGAAAAGCCATCCTGCCGGGCTGCGTCTCCGGTTTCGCCCCATGGGCAAGGTTGAACCCCTGCTGGCTAGTTCGGGGTTCGCTACGCCGGTGTTCCGTCCGTTTACGCTTCCGATCGACCTGCCGCCCACCGGCGGTGAAGGCGATCTCATCACCTATACGGTGCCTGCGGCGGACGGGAGGCGGTTGCCGTTTCGCGGCACCTTGTTCCAGCCGTGGTGCCACTTGTCGGCAACCAAGGTCTGATGCTTACTGAATAAAGGCTTCCTCCGTGCGTTCCAGCAATATTCTCTATACAGAGCACTTCGTCACAACTGCTGCCCGTTGTCAGGCCAATGGTCACCGCAGCGGCATTCTGTGGCTAACCGGGCTGTCTGCATCGGGGAAGACAACGCTGGCGTTCGAACTGGACCGGCTTCTGTTTCAGAAGGGCTGGCGCACATTTGTTCTCGACGGCGACAATATTCGTCACGGACTGTGCGCCGATCTGGGGTTTTCGGCCGAGGATCGGGCGGAGAACATCCGCCGCATCGGCGAGGTCGCCAAGCTGTTTGCGCAAGCAGGTTGCATCGTGATCACGGCTTTCATCTCGCCTTATCGCGCCGATCGCGACCGCGTGCGCGCGATCGCCGGCGACTTGTTCCACGAAGTCCATATTGCAGCGCCGCTGGCGGTTTGCGAGGCTCGCGATCCGAAAGGCCTTTATGGCAAGGCCAGGCGTGGGGAAATCCACGCTTTCACGGGTATCAGTGCACCCTATGAGGAGCCCCTCGAGCCTGAACTCGTTCTCGATACATCGATGACAGATATCAATCAAAGCCTACAGAGTTTGCTCGCATACGTGAGCGCACAATTCACGTTGGATTATTGATATTTCCGTAAAACATGACAACCTTTGAGCACCTGAAGCGTTGTAGCTCCAAGAGTGATATTGGAGAATGTTGTCATGGCGCAAAAACGGCTG
>NZ_JASJPC010000032.1:0-15337 GCF_031426875.1 Sulfuritalea sp. | reverse complement strand
TGGAAGAGGGTCTGCGTTTCGCCATCCGTGAAGGCGGTCGTACCGTCGGCGCCGGCGTCGTCGCCAAGGTCATCGAATAACACAGCGCAGCTTTAGCAAGTGGGCGGCACTTCGGCAACGAGGTGTCGCCCTGCAGTCTCTGCCGCAGGGGTGTAGCTCAATTGGCAGAGCGGCGGTCTCCAAAACCGCAGGTTGGGGGTTCGATTCCCTCCGCCCCTGCCACTGAATTGAAGCATTTGCGCATTAACTGACTACTTATGGCCGATAAACTCAAGTTCATGCTGGCGCTGCTGCTGTTGGCGGCTGGCGTGGCTGGTTTCTACTTCCTCGGTGAGCAACCGATGATCCTGCGCGTGCTGTCCGTGCTCGCGGGTTTGGGTGCGGGTATTGCAGTGGCGTGGTTTACCGCTCCCGGGCGGCGCTTTATCGATTTCAGTCTCGAAGCGGTGGTGGAGACGAAAAAGGTTGTCTGGCCGTCGCGCAAGGAAACCATGCAGACCACCGGCATCGTGTTCGCCTTCGTACTGGTTATGGCGATTGTGCTGTGGATGACGGACAAGGGCCTCGAATGGGTGCTCTACGACCTGGTTCTGGGCTGGAAAAAATCATGACAAAACGCTGGTATGTCGTTCACGCCTATTCCGGCTTTGAAAAGTCGGTGCAGCGCGCCCTGATCGAGCGCATCACCCGTGCCGGGATGCAGGACAAGTTCGGCCAGGTGCTGGTGCCGGTCGAAGAAGTCATCGAAATGAAGAACGGCCAGAAGAGCATTACCGAGCGGAAGTTCTTTCCCGGCTATGTGCTGGTCGAGATGGACATGGACGATGACTCCTGGCATCTGGTCAAGAGCACGCCCAAGGTAACCGGCTTTGTCGGCGGCACCTCGACCAAACCGACGCCGATATCCGCAAAGGAAGTCGCGAAGATCATGCAGCAGGTCCAGGAGGGCGTCGAGAAGCCGCGCCCCAAGGTCCTGTTCGAGGTAGGCGAGATGGTTCGCATCAAGGAAGGTCCGTTTACCGACTTCAACGGCAATGTCGAGGAAGTCAATTACGAAAAGAGCCGCTTGCGTGTTTCCGTGACCATTTTTGGTCGCGCGACGCCGGTCGAGCTGGAGTTTGCACAGGTCGAAAAGGCCTGAGTTCGGGTTTTCGGCCGTGCCGTAGCGGTCACAGGTTTGGCAGGTATGCGGCAAGAGGAGCGTCAGTAGGTTGATGCAACAGTCGATCGAAAGCGCGTTAAGACTCACTAAAGACAGGAGCCATTCATGGCAAAGAAGATAATCGGTTACATCAAGCTGCAAGTGCCGGCGGGCAAGGCCAATCCTTCGCCTCCGATCGGTCCGGCGCTGGGCCAACGCGGCCTCAACATCATGGAATTCTGCAAGGCCTTCAATGCACAGACCCAAGGTCTGGAGCCGGGCCTGCCGATTCCGGTGGTGATTACGGCATTTGCCGACAAGAGCTTCACCTTCGTGATGAAGACGCCGCCGGCGACCATTCTGATCAAGAAGGCGGCCGGTATCCAGAAGGGCTCGCCGAAGCCGCATACCGACAAGGTGGGGACGATCACCAAGGCGCAGGCCGAGGACATCGCCAAGGCCAAGATGAAGGATTTGACCGCTGCCGATCTCGAAGCAGCCGTTCGCACCATCGCGGGTTCCGCCCGCAGCATGGGCATTGTTGTGGAGGGCCTGTAATCATGGCGAAGAGTTCCAAGCGTGCGCAAGCGGTTCTGGCCAAGGTCGACCGCAGCAAGGCTTATCCGATCAGCGATGCGCTGAGCCTGGTCAAGGAATGCGCGACGGCCAAATTTGACGAATCGATTGACGTTTCCGTCAATCTTGGCGTCGACGCCAAGAAGTCGGATCAACTGGTTCGCGGTTCGGTCGTATTGCCGTCCGGCACCGGCAAGACAGTCCGCGTCGCCGTCTTCGCCCAGGGCGACAAGGCCGAAGCGGCCCGTGCCGCCGGCGCCGATATCGTCGGCTTCGACGATCTCGCCGCCGAGGTCAAGGCCGGCAACATGAACTTCGATATCGTCATTGCAACGCCGGACGCCATGAAGGTGGTCGGCGCCCTCGGTCAGATCCTGGGTCCGCGCGGCCTGATGCCGAACCCGAAGGTCGGCACCGTAACCATGGACGTCACCACGGCGGTGAAGAATGCCAAGGCGGGTCAGGTGCAGTACCGCACCGACAAGGCCGGCATCATTCATTGCACCATCGGGCGCGCGTCATTCAGCGTCGAGGCGCTGCAGACCAACCTCGCGGCCCTGATTGATGCGTTGCAGAAGGCCAAGCCGGCGGCATCGAAGGGGCAGTATTTAAAGAAAGTGTCGTTATCCAGCACCATGGGTGCCGGCGTTCGCGTCGATCAGGCCAGCCTGTCGGCGCAAGCATAAAGAACTTTGGGCTGTCGCGCTGCACGTGCTTTTGGCGGGTGGAGCGGCAGGTTATCAAAGACCGCAGGTGTCCGCGAGGACTTAAAGGTTGGCGACGAAAATTGTCGCAACCGCCGGCGTAGATGGCGTTACCCGATGACGGAATTTAGGTTCCTGAATGAAGGTCGCCGTATCGCCAGCGCCGACTTTTCGGCGTTGGGGTTTGACTAGGAGTTGACCGTGAGTCTCAATCTTGACGACAAGAAGACGGTAGTCGCCGAGGTATCCGCAGAAGTTGCGAATGCCCAGTCGATCATCGTCGCAGAGTACCGTGGTCTCGGAGTGGTTGATCTCACCGCGCTACGTGCCAACGCACGCAAGTCCGGTGTTTACCTGCGTGTTGTAAAAAATACCCTGGTCCGTCGCGCCATTGCCGGCACGCCGTTCGAAGGTCTGTCTGCGCAGCTGGTTGGTCCCATGATCTACGGAATTTCCAAGGATCCGGTGGCCGCTGCCAAGCTGCTCAACGACTTTGCCAAGGGTAACGACAAGCTCACCATCAAAATCGGCGCAATGCCCAACTACGTCATGGACGCAGCTGGAGTCAAGGCGCTGGCGACGATGCCGAGCCGCGAGGAGCTGCTGTCCAAGCTCCTCGGCACCATGCAGGCCCCGATCACCCAGTTCGTCCGCACGCTCAACGAAGTCCCGACGAAGTTTGTCCGGGGTCTCGCTGCGGTGCGCGACGCCAAAGAGACTGCGTAATCGTTTTTCATTGAACCAAACATTCATTCAGGAGTTGTAATCATGGCTGTAAGCAAAGCTGAAATACTCGATGCCATCGCTGGCATGACCGTTCTCGATCTGTCCGAGCTGATCAAGGAAATGGAAGTCAAGTTTGGCGTTTCCGCCGCTGCGGCTGCCGTCGCCGTCGCCGCCCCGGCCGCCGCCGCCGCTGCCGTCGAAGAGCAGACCGAATTCACCGTGATGCTGCTGGCCGCTGGCGAAAAGAAGGTCGAAGCCATCAAGGTGGTTCGTGCCGCAACGGGTCTCGGCCTCAAGGAAGCCAAAGATCTGGTGGATGGCGCACCGAAGGCTGTCAAGGAAGGCATCAACAAGGCCGACGCCGAAGCCCTCAAGAAGCAGCTCGAGGATGCCGGCGCCAAGGTCGAAATCAAGTAATTGCAATGCGATCACGGGTTGGCGGCACTGCCGTCAACCCGTTATTGGTTCTTGTAGAAACAGAAGTGCGTAGCAACAGTCGAGTTTTACCCCAATGTTTTTGATCCGGGGGTTACACGAGAGTGCTGAACTTATTGTGCCTCAGCCCTGTCTTTTGACCTTCGACGTCTGAATCCTGAACGGAGCCACCATGGCGTATTCCTATACCGAAAAAAAGCGCATTCGTAAAAGCTTTGCCAAGCGGGCCAACGTCCTTGACGTGCCTTTCCTGCTGGCAACGCAGATCGAGTCCTACACGCGCTTCCTGCAGGCCGATGTGCCGCCGGCTCAACGCCGTAACGAAGGCCTGCAAGCGGCATTCACGTCGATCTTCCCGATCGTCGCACATTCGGGAAATGCGCGCCTTCACTTCGTCGAATTCATGCTTGGCGAACCGACCTTCGACGTCAAGGAATGCCAGCAGCGTGGCCTGACCTTTGCCAGTCCGCTGCGCGCCAAGGTCCGCCTCGAACTGCTGGACCGCGATACCAAGGCGGTAAAGGAGGTCAAGGAAGACCAGCCGCTCTACATGGGCGAAATTCCCCTGATGACCACCACCGGTTCATTTGTCATCAACGGCACTGAGCGCGTCATCGTTTCCCAACTGCACCGCTCGCCGGGCGTCTTCTTCGAGCACGACAAGGGCAAGACCCACAGCTCCGGCAAGCTGCTGTTCTCGGCGCGCATCATTCCTTACCGTGGATCATGGCTGGACTTCGAGTTCGATCCAAAGGATATTCTCTACTTCCGCATCGACCGCCGCCGCAAGATGCCGGTGACGATTCTGCTCAAGTCGATCGGCATGACGCATGAGCAAATCCTGTCGACATTCTTTGAGTTCGACACCTTCCATTTCGCCAAGAAGGGCATTTCCTTCGAGGTGGTGCCCGAGCGTCTGCGCGGCGAGGTGGCGAAGTTCGACATTCTCGACAAGGCCGGCAAGCAGATTGTCGCCAAGGACAAGCGCATCACGGTCAAGCACATCCGCGAAATGGCCGAGGCCGGCATCAAGAAGATCCTCGTGCCCGATGAGTTCATGATGGGCCGGATCATCGCCCACAACATCGTGAATCCGGAGACCGGGGAAGTCCTGGCCAACGCCAACGACGAGATTACCGAGGACCTTCTGGCCAAACTGGCAGCAGGCGAGATTGAGCAGATTCAGACTCTGTACGTGAACGACCTGGATCGCGGCGCCTACATCTCCTCGACCTTGCGCATCGATGAAACCGCCGACCAATGGGCTTCGCGCGTGGCGATCTATCGCATGATGCGTCCAGGCGAGCCGCCGACGGAAGATGCCGTGGAGAACCTGTTCCATGGCCTGTTCTACTCCGACGAACGCTATGACCTGTCGGCGGTTGGCCGCATGAAGTTCAACCGCCGCGTCGGCCGTGATGAAATTGAAGGTGCCGGTACCTTGTCGAACGACGACATCGTCGATGTGGTTCGCATCCTCGTCGAGCTGCGCAACGGCCGCGGCGAAGTCGATGACATCGATCACCTTGGCAATCGTCGCGTGCGCTCGGTGGGCGAACTCGCCGAGAACCAGTTCCGTGCCGGCTTGGTGCGTGTAGAACGCGCTGTCAAGGAGCGACTGAATCAGGCCGAGTCCGACAACCTGATGCCGCATGACTTGATCAACGCCAAACCCATTTCAGCGGCGATCAAGGAATTCTTTGGCTCCAGCCAGCTGTCGCAGTTCATGGACCAGACCAATCCGCTGTCGGAGATCACGCACAAGCGTCGTGTTTCCGCCCTCGGCCCAGGCGGCCTGACCCGCGAGCGTGCCGGATTCGAGGTGCGCGACGTGCACCCGACCCATTACGGCCGCGTCTGCCCGATCGAAACCCCGGAAGGTCCGAACATCGGCCTGATCAACTCGCTGGCGCTGTATGCGCGTACCAACGAGTATGGTTTCATGGAAACGCCCTACCGCAAGGTCGAGAACAGCCACGTCACCGACGAGATCGAGTACCTCTCGGCGATCGAGGAAGGCAAGTACGTGGTTGCCCAGGCCAATGCGCAACTCGACAAGAAGGGCAAGCTCAGCGACGCGCTCGTATCCTGCCGCTTCAAGGGCGAATTTGAACTGAAGGAGCCGCCCGAGGTTCAGTACATGGACGTGGCGCCAAGCCAGATCGTCTCGGTGGCAGCTTCGCTGATCCCCTTCCTCGAGCACGACGATGCCAACCGTGCCTTGATGGGCGCCAACATGCAGCGCCAGGCGGTTCCCTGTCTGCGTCCGGAGAAGGCATTTGTCGGTACCGGCATCGAGCGGACCGTGGCCGTCGACTCGGGTACGGCAGTGCAGGCCTTGCGTGGCGGTGTGGTGGATTACATCGATGCCAATCGCATCGTGGTGCGCGTCAATGATGCGGAAACGGTTCCGGGCGAAGTCGGCGTAGACATCTACAACCTGATCAAATACACCCGGTCCAACCAGAACACCAACATCAACCAGCGTCCGATCGTCAAGGTCGGCGATCTGATCGCCAAGGGCGACGTGGTGGCCGACGGCGCCTCCACCGACCTCGGCGAACTTGCGCTGGGGCAGAATATGCTGGTCGCATTCATGCCATGGAACGGCTACAACTTCGAGGATTCGATCCTGATCTCGGAACGTGTGGTCGCCGATGACCGCTTCACCTCGATCCATATCGAGGAACTGACCGTTGTCGCGCGCGACACCAAGCTCGGTGCCGAGGAAATCACGCGCGACATCGCCACGCTGGGCGAATCGCAGCTGGGTCGTCTTGACGAGTCCGGCATCGTCTACATCGGCGCTGAAGTCGAAGCCGGGGACGTGCTGGTCGGCAAGGTGACGCCCAAAGGCGAGACGCAACTCACTCCGGAAGAGAAGTTGCTGCGAGCGATCTTCGGCGAGAAGGCTTCCGACGTTAAGGACACGTCGCTGCGCGTGCCGTCGGGCATGATCGGCACCGTCATCGACGTCCAGGTGTTCACCCGCGAAGGTATCGAGCGCGACAAGCGTGCCCAGTCGATCATCGACGACATGCTGAAGGGCTACAAGCAGGATCTGGCCGACCAGATGCGCATTGTCGAGCGCGACACCTTCTCCCGCATCGAGAAGCTGCTGACCAACCGGGTTGCCAGCAAGGGGCCGAAGAAGCTGCTCAAGGGCACCAAGATCACCAAGGCCTATCTCGAATCGGTCGAGCATTACCACTGGTTCGATATTTCTCTGGTCGACGAAGAGGCCCAGCAGCAGCTCGAAAATCTGCGCGACAGCCTGGAGCAGACCCGTAAGGACTTCGACGTCGCTTTCGAGGCAAAGAGGAAGAAGCTCACCCAGGGCGATGAACTGCCGCCGGGCGTACAGAAGATGGTCAAGGTTTACCTCGCCGTCAAGCGCCGTCTGCAGCCTGGCGACAAGATGGCCGGCCGCCACGGCAACAAGGGCGTGGTTTCGAAGATCGTCCCGATCGAGGACATGCCGCATATGGCGGATGGAACGCCGATGGACATCGTGCTTAATCCCTTGGGCGTGCCCTCGCGGATGAACATTGGCCAGATTCTGGAAACCCACCTCGGCTGGGCGGCCAAAGGACTTGGTCAGAAGATCGGCGAGATGTTGCGCAAACAGGCAGCCGCAGCGGAAATTCGCAAGTTCTTGAACAAGATCTATAACTCATCGGGTCGTGGCGAAGACATCGACAGCCTGACCGAAAAGGAAGTGGTCGAGCTTGCCAGCAATCTGCAAGGCGGCGTGCCTTTCGCCACGCCGGTGTTCGATGGCGCCCATGAGTCCGAAATCAAGGCCATGCTGGAACTCGCCGGCCTGCCCAGCAACGGTCAGGTTGACCTTTACGACGGCCGTACCGGCGATTCCTTCGAGCGACAGGTAACTGTCGGCTACATGCATGTGCTGAAACTGCATCACTTGGTTGACGACAAAATGCACGCCCGCTCGACTGGCCCCTACAGTCTCGTTACCCAGCAACCTCTGGGCGGCAAGGCGCAGTTCGGCGGCCAGCGTTTCGGCGAAATGGAAGTGTGGGCGCTGGAAGCCTACGGTGCCGCGTACGTGCTGCAGGAAATGCTTACGGTCAAGTCGGACGATGTCAACGGGCGCACCAAGGTGTACGAAAACATCGTCAAGGGCGAGCACAAGATCGATGCCGGCATGCCGGAATCCTTCAACGTGCTGGTCAAGGAAATCCGCTCGCTGGCGATCGACATCGATCTCGAGCGTTACTGACCCGATAGCTGCCCATTGGAGATAATTATATGAAGAGCCTGTTTGCAGACCTTTTCAAGCAGAACCTGGCGGCCGAAGAAGAATTCGACGCAATTACCATCGGTCTGGCTTCGCCCGACAAGATTCGTTCCTGGTCCTACGGCGAAGTCAAGAAGCCGGAGACCATCAACTACCGCACCTTCAAGCCCGAGCGCGACGGCCTGTTCTGCGCCAAGATCTTCGGCCCGGTCAAGGATTACGAGTGCCTGTGCGGCAAGTACAAGCGCCTCAAGCATCGTGGCGTGATCTGCGAGAAGTGCGGCGTTGAAGTCACCCAGTCGAAAGTCCGGCGCGAGCGCATGGGCCACATCGAACTGGCCTCTCCGACCGCGCACATCTGGTTCCTGAAGAGCCTGCCGAGCCGTCTTGGCATGGTGCTCGACATGACGCTGCGCGACATTGAGCGTGTGTTGTACTTCGAAGCATTTGTCGTTGTCGATCCGGGCATGACCCCGCTGAATCGCGCGCAGCTTTTGACCGAAGACGATTACCTGGCCAAGGTCGAGGAGTACGGCGACGATTTCACCGCGGTGATGGGTGCCGAGGGTGTGCGCGAACTGCTGCGCACCCTCGATCTCAATCGCCAGGTCGAATCCCTGCGTCAGGAACTTGAGACCACCGGCTCCGAAGCAAAGAGCAAGAAAATCTCCAAGCGCCTCAAGGTGCTCGAGGGCTTTCAGCAGTCGGGCATCAAGCCGGAGTGGATGATTCTGGAGGTGCTGCCGGTACTGCCGCCCGATCTGCGTCCGCTGGTTCCGCTGGATGGCGGACGTTTCGCCACCTCGGACCTGAACGATCTGTATCGCCGCGTCATCAACCGCAACAACCGTCTCAAGCGTCTGCTCGAACTGAAGGCGCCGGACATCATTGTGCGCAACGAAAAGCGCATGTTGCAGGAAGCCGTCGACTCGCTGCTCGACAACGGCCGTCGTGGCAAGGCGATGACAGGCGCAAACAAGCGTCCGCTGAAGTCACTGGCCGACATGATCAAGGGCAAGGGCGGCCGCTTCCGCCAGAATCTGCTGGGCAAGCGCGTTGACTACTCGGGCCGTTCGGTCATCGTCGTCGGTCCGCAGCTCAAGCTGCACCAGTGCGGTCTGCCGAAGAAGATGGCGCTCGAACTGTTCAAGCCCTTCATTTTCGAGCGCCTGGAAAAGATGGGTATCGCCAGCACCATCAAGGCCGCGAAGAAGGAAGTCGAAGCTGAGACCCCGGTGGTGTGGGACATCCTCGAAGAGGTCATCCGCGAACATCCGGTGATGCTGAATCGCGCGCCGACGCTGCACCGCCTCGGCATCCAGGCCTTCGAACCGACGCTGATCGAGGGCAAGGCGATTCAGTTGCATCCGCTGGTCTGCGTCGCATTCAACGCCGACTTCGACGGTGACCAGATGGCGGTGCACATCCCGCTCTCTCTCGAAGCGCAGATGGAAGCCCGTACTCTGATGCTGGCGTCGAACAACGTCTTGTCGCCGGCCAATGGACAGCCGATCATCGTGCCTTCGCAGGACGTGGTGCTGGGTCTCTATTACGCCACTCGCGAGAATGTCTCCGCGCGCGGCAACGGCATGATGTTTGCGGATATTGCCGAAATAACCCGTGCCATCGACTCGCGCCAGATCGACTTGCATGCGCGAATCACGGTACGCATTCGCGAATGGGAACTCGACGCCGACAAGCAGTGGCAGGAAAAGATCAACCGCTATTCGACGACCGCCGGGCGCGCCCTGCTGTCCGAGATTCTGCCGCGCGGCCTGCCGTTCAAGGTGATCGACAAGCCGCTGAAGAAGAAGGAAATCTCCAAGCTGATCGATGAGAGCTTCCGCCGTTGCGGTCTCAAGGAGACCGTAGTGTTTGCCGATCAGTTGATGCAGGCCGGTTTCCGCCTGGCAACCCGGGCAGGCATTTCGATCTGCGTCGATGACATGCTGGTGCCGACGCAGAAGCACAGCCTGATCGCGGCAGCGGAAACCGAGGTCAAGGAGATCGAAAAACAATATACCTCCGGTCTGGTCACGGTGGGCGAACGCTACAACAAGGTGGTCGATATCTGGGGGCGCGCCGGGGATCAGGTGGCCAAGGCCATGATGGACCAGCTCGCACATCAGACCGTCACCGGCGCGGATGGCAAGCAGGTGAGCCAGGAGTCCTTCAATTCGATTTACATGATGGCCGACTCCGGCGCGCGCGGTTCTGCTGCGCAGATTCGCCAGCTGGCCGGCATGCGGGGCTTGATGGCCAAGCCGGACGGCTCGATCATCGAAACGCCGATCACCTCTAACTTCCGCGAGGGCCTCAACGTTCTGCAGTACTTCATTTCGACCCACGGCGCTCGCAAGGGCTTGGCCGACACGGCCTTGAAGACGGCCAACTCAGGTTATCTGACTCGTCGTCTGGTGGACGTCACCCAGGATCTGGTGGTGATCGAGGATGATTGCGGCACCCAGAGCGGTTTCGCCATGAAGGCGCTGGTGGAAGGCGGCGAAGTGATCGAACCGTTGCGCGAGCGCATTCTCGGCCGCGTCACCACCAACGACGTGATTCATCCCGATACGCAGGATGTGCTGTTTGCGGCAGGGTATCTGCTCGATGAAGATGCGGTCGATGCCATCGAAGCTCTGGACATTGATGAGGTTCGCGTACGCAGTCCGCTGTCCTGCGAAACCCGCTACGGTCTATGCGCCAAGTGTTACGGCCGCGATCTGGGTCGCGGCTATCTGGTCAATGCCGGCGAGGCTGTCGGTGTCATCGCGGCCCAGTCGATCGGTGAGCCGGGCACCCAGCTGACGATGCGTACCTTCCACGTGGGTGGAGCGGCATCGCGTTCGGCAGCACAAAGCAGCATCGAGGCCAAGAGTACCGGCGTGATTCGCTTTACCGCAACCATGCGTTATGTCACCAATCCAAAGAATGAGAAGATTGTCATCTCTCGCTCCGGGGAAGTGATGATTACCGATGACAACGGCCGCGAGCGCGAGCGTCACAAGGTTCCCTATGGCGCAACCCTGCAGGCCGATGACGGCAAGCCGGTCAAGGCCGGGACTCAACTGGCGACGTGGGACCCGCATACCCGTCCGATCGTTACCGAGTATGCAGGTACCGTCAAATTCGAGAACGTCG
Organism: Sulfuritalea sp.; assembly: GCF_031426875.1. Classification (NCBI taxonomy): domain Bacteria; kingdom Pseudomonadati; phylum Pseudomonadota; class Betaproteobacteria; order Nitrosomonadales; family Sterolibacteriaceae; genus Sulfuritalea; species Sulfuritalea sp. Next base: position 4,353 of record NZ_JASJPC010000032.1, on the reverse strand, counting down.
AGAAGAACGCGACGGTCGCCGAGCAGATGGATGAAGTTACCGGTCTTTCGACGCTCGTCGTCATCGATCCCAAGCGCGGTGCCAAGGCATCCAAGGGAGTACGGCCGCAGGTAAAGCTGATCGACGAGTCCGGCCAAGAAGTCAAGATCCACGGCACGGACCATATCGTGACCATTACCTTCCAGGTGGGCTCGCTGATTACAGTCAAGGATGGCCAGCAGGTGGCGGTCGGCGATATTCTGGCCAGGATCCCGCAGGAATCGTCCAAGACCCGCGACATTACGGGTGGTTTGCCGCGCGTTGCCGAACTCTTTGAAGCACGCATACCGAAGGATGCCGGCGTCTTGGCCGAAGTCACCGGTACCGTGTCCTTCGGCAAGGATACCAAGGGCAAGCAGCGTCTCGTGATCACCGAGCCGGACGGTACCGCGCATGAGTACCTGATCACCAAGGACAAGCACGTGATGGCCCACGACGGGCAGGTGGTCAACAAGGGTGAAGTCATTGTGGACGGCCCGGCCGATCCCCATGACATTCTGCGTCTGAAGGGTGTCGAGGAACTGGCCCGCTACATCATCGATGAAGTTCAGGACGTGTATCGCTTGCAGGGCGTGAAGATCAACGACAAGCATATCGAGGTGATCGTGCGCCAGATGCTGCGTCGGGTGGTCATTACGCATCCGGGCGACTCGGCCTTCATCAAGGAAGAGCAAGTCGAACGCGCTGCCGTGCTTGACGAGAACGACAAGCTGATTGCGGCGGGCAAGACGCCTTCAATGTACGAGTTCATGCTCCACGGCATTACCAAGGCCAGCTTGTCGACCGACTCTTTCATCTCGGCGGCGTCCTTCCAGGAAACCACCCGGGTACTGACCGAGGCGGCCATCATGGGCAAACGGGACGAACTGCGTGGCTTGAAGGAGAACGTCATCGTCGGACGCCTGATTCCGGCGGGTACCGGTATGGCTTATCACCGTACGCGTCGCAAGCAGACCAGTGGTGGCGCCGAGGCGCAGAATTTGTTCGATCTGCCTGTTGCTGTGGAAGACACACCTGCGGCAGCAGAAGATGCGCAAGCAGGTTGACGCTAGTCAGTGACCAATCTATAATCCGGCCTCTTTGCCCTTGGCAGGGGTCGATTTTTTGTAAATTTGCTATGCATTTTGCACAGCGCTCAGGACATATATATGCCTACCATTAACCAACTCGTGCGTAAGGGCCGTCAGGCGCCGCAGTCGAAAAGCAAAGTGCCTGCTCTCGGCAACAGCCCGGCGCGGCGCGGTGTCTGCACTCGCGTTTACACCACCACGCCGAAAAAGCCGAACTCTGCATTGCGGAAGGTTGCCAAGGTGCGGCTGACCAATGGCTTCGAAGTGATTTCCTACATTGGCGGCGAAGGCCACAACCTTCAGGAGCACTCGGTAGTCCTTATTCGCGGCGGCCGCGTCAAGGATCTGCCGGGTGTGCGTTACCACATAGTGCGCGGCAGTCTGGATACCCAAGGTGTCAAGGACCGCAAACAGAGCCGTTCCAAGTACGGCGCCAAGCGGCCCAAGGCTGCCTGATCCGGCGCTTAAGGAGATACCATGCCCCGTCGTCGTGAAGTTCCCAAGCGTGACATCCTGCCCGATCCGAAGTTCGGCAGCGTTGATCTTTCGAAGTTCGTCAATGTGCTGATGGACAGCGGCAAGAAGTCGGTTGCCGAGCGCATCATCTATGGTGCGTTTGCGCAAATTCAGACCAAGAGCGGGAAGGATCCGCTGGAGGTTTTTACTCTGGCGGTAAATAACGTCAAGCCTCTGGTCGAGGTCAAGAGTCGCCGTGTGGGTGGCGCCAACTACCAGGTTCCGGTCGAGGTGCGTCCTTCCCGGCGCATGGCGCTTTCCATGCGCTGGCTTCGTGAAGCGGCGCGCAAGCGCAGCGAGAAATCGATGGGCCAGCGTCTTGCCGCGGAACTGCTCGAGGCGTCCGAGGGGCGTGGTGCGGCAATGAAGAAGCGCGAAGAAGTTCACCGCATGGCCGAAGCCAACAAGGCGTTCTCGCATTTCCGCTTCTAAGCAGTATCGTGTCTCGTCGGGTGTCCGGCGAGGCTTTCGTTTTTGTCCGCCGCCCTGTCGCTTCGTGAAACGTAGCGGCATGGCGGTTTGGTTTAGATAAGGCAGGTAAATCAAGTGGCCCGCAAGACTCCCATCGAGCGCTATCGCAACATTGGCATTTCGGCGCATATTGACGCCGGAAAAACTACCACCACCGAGCGTATTCTGTTTTATACGGGCGTCAATCACAAGATTGGCGAAGTCCATGACGGCGCCGCCACCATGGACTGGATGGAGCAGGAGCAGGAGCGCGGGATCACCATTACCTCGGCTGCAACGACCTGCTTCTGGAAGGGGATGGGCCAGAATTTCCCCGAGCATCGCGTCAATATTATCGATACGCCGGGACACGTCGATTTTACCATCGAGGTCGAGCGCTCCATGCGAGTGCTTGACGGTGCCTGCATGGTCTATTGTGCTGTCGGCGGCGTTCAGCCGCAGTCCGAAACCGTCTGGCGTCAGGCCAACCGTTACGGCGTGCCGCGATTGGCTTTCGTCAACAAGATGGACCGTCAGGGTGCCGATTTCTTCAAGGTGCACGACCAGATGCGCTTGCGTCTCAAGGCCAATCCCATTCCGCTGCAGATTCCAATCGGTGCCGAGGAGAAGTTTGAGGGCGTGGTCGATCTGGTGAAGATGAAGGCCATCGTTTGGGACGAGGCAAGCCAGGGCATCAAATTCGAATATAGCGAGATTCCGGCCGAGCTCAAGGCCAAGGCCGACGAGTGGCGCGAAAAGATGGTGGAGGCTGCCGCTGAGGCTTCCGAGGAACTGATGAACAAATATCTCGACAGCGGCGACTTGACCGAGGATGAGATCAAGGCCGGCTTACGTGCGCGCACGCTCAGTGCCGAAATCGTGCCCATGCTGTGCGGCTCTGCATTCAAGAACAAGGGCGTCCAGGCGATGCTGGATGCGGTCATCGAATACCTGCCGGCCCCGACGGATATTCCACCGGTCGACGGCATTCTTGAAAACGAGCAACCGGGCGAGCGCAAACCGAACGACACGGATCCGTTCGCTGCCCTGGCCTTCAAGATCATGACGGATCCCTACGTCGGGCAATTGACTTTCTTCCGCGTCTACTCCGGAACGGTCAAGACCGGCGACACCATTTTCAATCCGATCAAGGGCCGCAAGGAACGCCTTGGCCGGATTCTGCAGATGCACGCCAACCAGCGCGAGGAAATCAAGGAAGTGTTTGCGGGCGATATCGCGGCTGCCGTCGGCCTCAAAGAGGCGACCACGGGCGAGACCCTGTGCGACCCTGCCCATGTCATCACGCTTGAGCGGATGGTATTCCCCGAGCCGGTGATTCACGTTGCCGTCGAACCCAAGACCAAGGCCGACCAGGAAAAAATGGGCATCGCCCTCAATCGCCTGGCGCAGGAAGATCCTTCGTTCCGTGTGCGGACCGATGAGGAATCCGGTCAGACCATTATTTCCGGTATGGGTGAACTCCATCTGGAAATTCTTGTTGATCGCATGCGCCGCGAATTTGGTGTCGAAGCCAACGTGGGTGCTCCACAAGTGGCGTATCGCGAAGCTGTGCGCAAGTCGGTTGAGCAGGAAGGCAAGTTCGTCAAACAGTCCGGCGGTCGTGGTCAGTACGGTCACGTCTGGATCAAACTGGAGCCGAACGAAGCCGGCAAGGGCTTTGAGTTCATCGACATGATCAAAGGCGGCTCTGTACCGCGCGAATTCATTCCTGCGGTGGAAAAGGGTCTTAGAGACACGCTGCCCAACGGTGTGCTGGCCGGGTTCCCCGTGGTCGATGTCAAGGTCACGCTGTTTGACGGCTCCTACCACGACGTGGACTCGAATGAAAACGCCTTCAAGATGGCTGCCTCGATGGCTTTCAAGGACGCCATGCGCAAGGCCAGCCCGGTGTTGCTCGAGCCGATGATGGCGGTGGAGGTGGAGACTCCGGAAGATTACATGGGCAACGTCATGGGCGACTTGTCGGGCCGTCGCGGCATTGTTCATGGCATGGAAGATCAGGTTGGCGGCATCAAGTTGATCAAGGCCGAAGTTCCCCTGGCGGAAATGTTCGGCTATTCCACCCAGTTGCGCTCCCTGTCGCAAGGTCGAGCCACATATTCGATGGAATTCAAGCACTACACCGAGGCGCCGAAGAATGTCGCCGAAGCAGTCATCAACAAGAAGTGATCGATTAACAATCGTTCTTTAAGGAAAGTAGAAATGGCAAAAGGCAAGTTTGAGCGGACGAAGCCGCACGTAAACGTGGGGACGATTG
>NZ_JASJPC010000031.1:0-63862 GCF_031426875.1 Sulfuritalea sp. | reverse complement strand
CAGTATCATCAACAACCAATTGAATCTGTTCGCGATTTAGCCGGACAGCAGTGACTGAATGTCGCAAACCAGTCCCGCCGTTTCAGTCGGCGAGCAGCATTGAATCGAGCACCTTCGGTACGCCAAGCTGCAGTACGTAGCTCTTCCAGAAAGTTGGTGATGCTTGTCATGATCGTAGATGCAGGCGATGTCTGTTTAGATCGTCATATCCTCTTCCCAAGCAGCCACGTTACCCGTGCCCTTGAGAAGGTATCGACACATTTCGCGCCGACCCTAGCTTTCGCAAGGTATGGAGCACTTCCGCTCTCAATGCCGAGGGCCTTGAGAGGTACCGCAACTGCGGTAGGCATCGCCCGCGCCCACATGATAGCTTCATCAGCCATAAAGAACACCCTCGTCAGCATGCATTTCTGAGAGAACGCGGCGCAGGTACGCATCGTAACGATCATTGATTTGCTCGTCAGTCAGATGCTCTTCTGGACCTACGCGGCCACGCACTTCAAGCAATTCCAACTTCTCCGCCCGCGTGGTGATTACGTCGTAGTTGCGAATATACCCGCCACTTGGATTGAATTTTATTTCGTAGTAGGCGCGACTAAGTTTGCGCAATCCTATTGGTGACTTGTGCCCGAAGTCGGCCAAGCGGTCAAACATAACTGCTATAGCTCGATCAAGCCGGTGCAATAGTGATAGGTCTGTAATCTGATTGAAGTACGCAATCCAACCGTAGCGCTTCTTCTCACTTATCGCTCCGGTAATCCGTTCGTTTAACTCCAGCAGGAATATCTCAGCCAGGCGATCCTCTGTGAGGTACTTTCTACGGTCTAGCCGTCGAGTCTTGTTGTGCGTGTAGTCACTGAACTTCGCTGCAACTGACTGGAGAAAGCGCTCGATCGTTGACTCGCGAACCGTGATAACTGGCCAACGAAAAATGTATCCGAGGTAGCCAAACGAATCTGATAAAGGACCAATGTGGCTCTTGCCAGAGCTTAAAGGGTGCAACGACAATCCTCGCCGCGAGGATCGCGCACGCAAGGAACGATATGCGCTGTGCACCGCTTCACTGCTGCCATACATCAACACGTCGTCCACGTACCGAAAATAGGTAATCTCCATAGACTGCATGGCATCGTCCACTTCCTGCATATAGATCGCCGCCAGGATGTTGGAGATTGACAATCCCTGAGGCACACCCTTCTTCGGACGAAAATCGTTGTGGTATTTTTTTCGAGTGTTTTTGGGGACAGTTGGAGTAATAAGCGCTCGCTCGACAAGACGCAACGCTTCGCTGCACTTGATTCTGCGTCCCAATACTTTTAGTAGTCGATCCTGCTGGATAGAGTCGTAGAAAGTCTTTATGTCTGTCCCGCAAACCCATGTATCTGTGGGCGACCTCAATTTCAGATCCATGGCAATGGCTCTCACATAGGTGCTCGCAACGTTCTTTGGAACACGATCCGGAAAAATCGCAGCTAGAAATCGATTGAGTTGATGCAACACTACACGATCGCGTACCGTTGGTATGCCTATCAACCGCGGTGCCTTGTTGCGACCCTTCGTCTTGAGATTCTCAAGGTACGGAGCGAACCGATACTGACTGCTCGCACACTTAGCGGACGCTACGGCAAACTCTTGGTTCGCCCTCCGTGAGAATTGAAAGCCGTTGAGGCGATCCGTGCCCTTCCCGGTTGTTGTCGCGAAGTCAGACACAAATGTTTCTGTGAGAGCCCCGGCAGAGAACAGCGCAGCGAACAATGCCGAATCATCGATTAGTCCAACCGAAAAGAGGAATTCCGGATTGCCCGCAGTCATGTGATCGCACCATTGGCTTGGAGGTTCTTCACGGCCGTGACCTGCGCCGGCCAGAGGCCGTCTTCGATCAGCACCGGCATTTGCCGCATGCGGGCGAGGAAAGTTGGCGCTGGCTCATTGGCGTAACTGCCGGCGATATTCGATCCTGTGGCGCTTTCCCGGATGTAGCGTAGCCATTCGCCCAGCATCTCCGGAGTGTGGAAGGCGAATACGGGCCGCGCGCGCGGCTCGGGATCGAGGCCGTTGGTGAAGTGGGTTTCGATGCCCGTCGATTCGTAGAGGAAGGGCAGCGGCCGGCGCCAGGCCGGCAGCGCGGCGGGCAGGCCTTGCGCGTAGCGGCCAGACTGGAATTCGACGCCGCTTAGCGTGGCGCCCTGCTTCTTGGCCTCGATCACGCCGGCGGCCTTGCCGTCGACGTAGAGCAGGTAGTCGGCAAAGCCGAAGCCGGATTCGAGCGGAAACTCGCGCAGGGCGACGCCGCGCGCGGCGTGGATGTTGGCCTCGGCCAGGTCGCACACGCGCCAGCCGGCGGCCCTCAGCAGGCGGTCGATTTCCTCCCGTGCTTGTTGTTCCGGCTGTGCCATGCGCCCCGATGCCGTTTGACTATGGGGTGAATCATCGCACAGATCGGCCGCATTGCCGCGGCTGGGGCATCCAGGGAAGCCCAGCCGCCGTGCCGCCAACGCCAACTATGGCACGAAGAATTTCGTCGCTTCGGTTCTCGAAACGCCGGGGTCGGCGGCATCCGTTACGGTCAGGCGGATTTGGTGCGTGCCCATGCGCACCGCGCCCGGATCGACCCTGAGGATCAGCGTCGCGTCGCCGGTCGCGGCGGGGCCGACGCTGATCTGCGCGGGCTGCGCAAAACTCAGCGTGGGCAGGCCGTCGGCGCGCACCGTGTAGCTGTGCGCCTGCTCGCTGGCGTTGATCACGCGCAAGCGGAACACGTTTTCTATGCTGCCGTCGGCCGCCTCGCGCGACAGCGTGGTCCGGTCGCGGATGATGTCGACCTTGAGCGGCGGCCGCGTCAGCAGCGACCAGGCCGTCGCCGAGGTGGCGGTGACGAAGATCAGCAAATAGGTCAGCACGCGCGGGCGCAGTGCGCGGCGGATGATGTCGCGGCGCGGCAGGCGCTCTTGCACCGCGTTCTCGGTCGCGTAGCGGATCAGGCCGCGCGGGTAGTTCATCTTGTCCATCACCTGGTCGCAGGCGTCGATGCAGGCCGCGCAGCCTATGCATTCGAGCTGGAGGCCGTTGCGGATGTCGATGCCGGTCGGGCAGACCTGCACGCAGATGCTGCAGTCGATGCAGTCGCCGAGGCCGGCAGCCTTGGCGTCGACCTCCTTGGCGCGGCTGCCGCGCGGCTCGCCGCGCTCCTTGTCGTAGGCGATCAGCAGGGTGTCGCGGTCGAACATGACGAACTGGAACTGGGCGTAGGGGCAGATGTAGATGCACATCTGTTCGCGCAGGAAGCCGGCATTGCCGTAGGTCGCGAAGCCGTAGAACAGCACCCAGAAACTTTCCCAGGGGCCCAGCGAAAGCGTGGCGAGGTCCTGCGTCAGTTCGCGGATAGGCGTGAAATAGCCGACGAAGCTGATGCCGGTCCACAGCCCGACCAGCAGCCAGAGCGCATGCTTGGTGGCCTTGATGCGCAGCTTGCGCGGCGACCAGGCTGCGGCATCGAATTTCATGCGCCGCGGCCGGTCGCCTTCGACGAGTTTCTCGATCCACAGGAACAATTCCGTATAGACCGTCTGCGGGCAACTGTAGCCGCACCAGAGGCGTCCGGCGACGGTGGTGAACAGGAACAGCGCGAGCGCGCAGAGGATCAGCAGCAGCGCCAGGTAGATGGCGTCCTGCGGCCACAGCACGAGGTCGAACAGATAGGCGCGGCGCGCTTCCAGATCGAACAGGATCGCTTGCCGGCCGTTCCACGGCAGCCAGCACAGGCCATAGAAAACCAGTTGCGTGAGCCAGACGAAACCCCAGCGCCAGCGCTGGAACACGCCCTGTATCGAGCGCGGGTAGACCTTGGCGTCCGGGTCGATGACCGGCTTGATTTCGATGACGCGCCGGGCGGGTCGGGGCAGGGACATGATCGGGCGGGATGTACGGTGGCGCACCTGAGGTGCCGAGCGGGCTGCTGCCGGTCGGGGCGCGTTGTTGAAGGCGAATTTATAAGCTATGCGGAAAATGCATGTTATGCGATCGCCCGGCTAAAAGCAACATAAAAAATATATGTTTAAAGCGAAACGCGGCGGCGCGGTGGAAGATATTCCGTTTCGGGTGTCGCACCAGGCGTCAGGCGAATGCCCAAAAAACAAGCCCGGCAGGGCCGGGCTTGGTTCGTTTCAAGATGTCTGCGATACGCCAAAACTACCAGAGCGTCTCCCGTTCCGCGCTGGACGAAATCTTGTGCACGGTCAGGTCGGCGCCGTTGAATTCCTCCTCGGCATCGAGGCGTATGCCGACGATCTTCTTCAGCGTGCCATAGACGATGAAGCCGCCGCTGAAGGCGATGGCCACGCCGAGACCGGTGCCGACCAGTTGCGACATGAAACTGACGCCGCCCAATCCGCCCAGGGCCTTGGCGCCGAAGATGCCGGCGGCGATGCCGCCCAGGGCGCCGCACAGGCCGTGCAGCGGCCAGACGCCGAGCACGTCGTCGATCTTCCAGCGGTTCTGCGTCAGGGTGAACATCCAGACGAAGAGGCCGCCGGCCATGGCGCCGGTGACCAGCGCACCGAGCGGATGCATCAGGTCGGAACCGGCGCAGATCGCCACCAGGCCGGCCAGCGGGCCGTTATGCACGAAGCCGGGGTCGTTCTTGCCGGCGATCGTCGCGGCGAGCGTGCCGCCGACCATGGCCATCAGCGAGTTCATCGCCACCAGGCCGGAAACCTTGTCGAGCGTTTGCGCGCTCATGACGTTGAAGCCAAACCAGCCGACGGTCAGGATCCAGGCACCGAGGGCAAGGAAGGGAATGCTCGAAGGCGGGTGCGCGCCGGCGATGCGGCCGTCCTTGTGATAGCGGCCGGTGCGGGCGCCGAGCAGCAGCACGGCGGCGAGCCCGATCCAGCCGCCGACCGCATGCACCACCACCGAGCCGGCGAAGTCGTGGAACTCCGCGCCGAAGCTGGCCTTGAGCCAGGCCTGGATGCCGTAGGCCTGATTCCAGGCGATGCCCTCGAAGAAGGGATAGACGAAGCCGACCAGCAGGAAGGTGGCCGCCAGTTGCGGGTTGAAGCGGGCGCGTTCGGCGATGCCGCCGGAGACGATCGCCGGGATCGCCGCGGCGAAGGTCAGCAGGAAGAAGAACTTGGTCAGTTCGAAGCCGCTCTTCTGCGCCAGCGTCTCGGCGCCGGCGAAGAAATTGACGCCGTAGGCGATGCTGTAGCCGATGAAGAAGTAGGCCAGGGTCGATACGGAAAAATCGACCAGGATCTTCACCAGCGCATTGATCTGGTTCTTCCTGCGCACCGTGCCCAGTTCCAGAAAGGCAAAACCGGCATGCATGGCCAGGATCATGATGGCGCCGAGCAGTATGAACAGCACGTCGGCGGATGTTTTCAAATTCTCCATTGTGGGGCTCCAAAAGGTCGAAAGCACGAATTAGAAGCATGAAAGCAATGAGCATTCCCGGCAGCGAATTGCTGATGAATCATAGCGTTGGACAATTCGTGCGGCGGAGAGCGCACCATTGCGGTGCTGATGACCAAGCTTCTGCACCGCAATGGTGAGAGTTGGCGCTGGCGCGACGGCAAATATCGGTCGGCGTCTATTTTGGTGCGTTGTTGGCGCTGTCCGCGGGCTGATAGGCACGCGGCATCAGCACCCACATGCGTCCCTGCTGGCGCATTTTCCCGGCCTGGCTGCCGGCCTCCACGCCGCTGCCCCAAAAGAAATCCGCCCGTACCACGCCGCGTATGGCGCCGCCGGTATCCTGCCCCAGCATCAGGCGGTTGAGCGCTCGCTCGCTATATGGCATCGTGGTGGCGAGCCATATCGGCGCGCCCAGCGGCACATGGCGCGGATCGACGGCGAGCGAGCGTTCCGGCGTCAGAGCCAGGCCCATCGCGCCCTGCGGCCCGCTGCCTTCGACTGGCAGTTCGCGGAAGAACACCAGGCTCGGGTTGGCATTGAGCAGTTCCGCCAGGCGCGCGGGGTTGGTCCTGGCCCAGGCCTTGATGCCCTGCATCGAGGCCTGTTCGGGTTTCAGCTCACCACGGTCGATCAGCCAGCGCCCGATCGACCGGTAGGGATGGCCGTTCTGGTCGGCGTAGTTCAGGCGCACGCGGCTGCCGTCGCTGAGCTGCACCTGGCCCGAGCCCTGGATCTGCATGAAGAACAAGTCGATCGGGTCGTCTATCCACAGCAGCGCCTCGGGTGAGCGCTTGCTCTCCTGCGGTGTCCATTCGCTGCGCGAGTAGTAGGGAATCAGCTTGCGCCCTTCGAGGCGTCCGCGCAGGCGCAGGTGCTTGAGCTCGGGGTAGAGCTGCGCCAGCTCGACGACGATCATGTCCTCGGGCGGGCCGAATACCGGATGCGCGTAGCCGCGCGCTTGCCGGCGGCTGCCCTTGAGGATGGGTTCGTAATAACCGGTGATCAGGCCATTGCGCGTGCCATCCGGGTTGACCAGCGCCCAGGGGCGGAATTGCGCCTCGAACCAGGCGCGCAGGGCCGGCGCGGATTTGTCCTCCAGTTCCCGCGCCGAACTGCAGACCGGCTTCCATTGCTCCTGGCGTTCCAGGCTGCGGCAACTGGCGACCAGGGCGGCGAAGGCGGCGCCGGGGTCGTCTTCGACCCAGCCCGGCAGATCGTTCCAGTCAGCCGGCTGCAGCGGTTTTTCGGCGGGCTTGGGCGGTTCCACGACCGGGCACACCGGGCAGGCCGGACAGGCTTGCGGCGCCGGACAGGCTTCGGCGCGCGGCTCGGGTTTGACCGGGCTTGGCGCACAGCCGGTGACGGCCAGCAGGACGATCAGGGCGGCAAAGAATCGAAACATGAATCTGCTAAAGTGCCATGCTTTCACGAGCCCGCAAGCTTACCCGATGTCCGACCTGACCCGCGTTGTCACTCCCCTGATCGAACGCCTCGACGCGCTGTTCGATCGCATCGAGGCGATCCTGCCGCCGCCCCTGCCGGCCACCGACTGGTCGGCCAGCGCCTACCGCTGGCGCACCCGCGCCGGCCGCGGCTGGCTCGAGGCGGTCCAGCATCCGCACCGCATCCGCTTCGAGGACCTGCAGGGCGTCGAGGACCAGAAGCTGCGCATCGCGCAGAACACCAAACAGTTCGTCGCCAGGCGCAGCGCCAACAACGTGCTGCTGACCGGCGCGCGCGGCACCGGCAAGAGCTCGCTGGTCAAGGCCGTGCTGAACCAGTTCGCCGCCAAGGGACTGCGCCTGATCGAAGTCGACAAGGACGACTTGGTGCACCTGCCGGAGATCGTCGACCTGATCGCCGGGCGCCGCGAGCGCTTCATCATTTTCTGCGACGACCTCTCCTTCGAATCCGGCGAGCCCGGCTACAAGGCGATGAAGAGCATTCTCGACGGCTCGATCACCGGTATGCCCGACAACCTGCTGGTCTATGCCACGTCGAATCGCCGCCACCTGATGCCGGAAAAGATGTCGGAGAACCTCGAAACCAAGTACAACGCCGACGGCGACATCCATCCCGGCGAGACCACCGAGGAGAAGGTCTCGCTGTCCGAGCGCTTCGGCCTCTGGCTGTCCTTCTATCCCTTCGGCCAGGATCATTACCTGGAGATCTGCGCCCACTGGCTGGCCGAATTCGGCATGGCACCCGAGCAGATCGAAGCCGCGCGCGGCGAGGCGCTGCAATGGACGCTGATGCGCGGCTCGCGCAGCGGCCGCGTCGCCTGGCAGTTCGCCCGCGACTATGCCGGGCGTCACGCCAGGAAAAGACCTACCCCCCAGCCCCCTTCCGCGGGAAGGGGGTGACGGTTGTTCGCTGCGCTCCCCAATGTTGAAGGTCGCGCCTTGGGGCGGCCCGGCGACGCGACGTGAAGCTGACTGAAGTCGCCGCCGCCGTCATCGAACGGCAGGCGGCCGATGGCGGAATCGAATTCCTGCTCGGCCAGCGCTCCCCCGGCACTTTCTACCCCGGTTACTGGGAATTCCCCGGCGGCAAGGTCGAGCCGGGCGAAACGCCGCATCAGGCCCTGCTGCGCGAACTCGCCGAGGAACTCGGCATCGCGGTGCTGCGCGCCGACCCCTGGCTGCGCCGCGAGCATGTCTATGAACACGCCCATGTGCGGCTGAATTTTTTTCGCGTGCGCGAATGGCGCGGCGAGCTGCACGACCATGTGCATAGCGCACTGTCCTGGCAGCGCGCCGACGGCCTGAGCGTTTCACCGATGCTGCCGGCCAACGCGCCGGTGCTGGCCGCCTTGGCCCTGCCCGATTTCTACGCCATCAGCCATGCCGGCGAGATCGGCATCGACGCCCAGTTGCTGGCACTGGCGCAGGCGCTGGAGGCGGGCCTCAAGCTGGTGCAATTGCGCGAACCCCGGCTCGACGCGGGGCGCCGCGCGGCCTTCGTCCATGCCGCAGTCGACCTCTGCCATCAATACGGCGCGCGGGTGCTGGTCAATGACGACGCGGGCCTGGCCGCGGCGGCCGGGGCCGACGGCCTGCACCTGCCGGCCGCGCAACTGGCGGCGCGCACCTTGCGCCCCGACTTTGCGCTGGTCGCGGCGTCCTGCCATACCGCCGCCGAACTCGACCGGGCGGCGCAGCTGGGCTGCGACTTTGCGGTGTTCGGTCCGGTGCGGGCCACGGCCAGCCATCCCGGCGTCGCCGGCATCGGCTGGGAGAAGTTTTCCGCCGCGCTCGGCGTGCCGCCATTGCCAACTTTTGCCCTGGGCGGCTTGGCGCGTGCCGATATGGATATGGCACGGCGCGCCGGCGCCCACGGCATCGCGGCGATACGCGCCGCTTGGGAAGGCGGAGCAGCGTCCCAAAGTAGCGCGTGGGGCAAACCGCAGGACGGATCGCAGGGCGGACTGTAGGGCGGACTGTAGGGCGGACTTGTAGGGCGGACTTCAGTCCGCCATCCACCCCTGGCCGGCTGAAGCCGGCCCTACAACGGCCCCGCAGGAGTTCGATCTACTCGGACGGGTCTTCGGGGTGCGGCTCTTCGGTCGCCTCGATGCGGTAGCTATCCGAGGCCCAGGCGCCGAGGTCGGCGCCCTTGCAGCGCGCCGAGCAGAATGGCCGATAGCGGTTCTCGGCCACCCATTCGACCGGCTTGCCGCAGCGGGGGCAGTTGACGGCGCGGGGCGATGCAGGTCTTACAGGTTGCACAGCGTAATCCTAAGAATCGGCGGAAAGCCTTGCGGCGCTTGGGGTTGCATGTCTCTATCCTTGTTCTAGCTACGTGCCTAGCTACGTCAAATAGGGCCGCTGGGCTTGATACCCACCCCCTATCGAATTACGCGGCGCTGCGCACGGGGATAACCAGCCGGTCTAGTGTCTTGGGGATGCAGAGATTTTTACCCCCCCTCCCCTTGAAACCTCCGCGCACAAAAATTTGATTACCTGCACGGTCCTGATACTTGAAGCCCTAGAGATTTTATACCCCCTCCCCCTCCCGTATTTCACAACCCCCCTTGTAGAGATTTTGAAACTAGCGCGCGGCCGGGGTTCGCATTACCCGTGCGACGGAAGCCCAGGAAGGACCCGCAAGTATCAGGGGCGGACCGCGGATAGCCCGGCCTCCGCAACCTCGCCGGGGCGCAGCTTCCAACCTTGGCACGCCAGGGCGGCCGATGCGTCGGCGGCGATCTGCGCCGCCAGCCCGCGCCGGGTCAGCAGTCGGCGGAAGTTCAGCAGGGTTGATTCATCGGGCGCGGTCTTGTCCCAGGTCAGGGGCAGCCCCATGAAATGCCGCACCGCTACGGAATCGGTCGCCACTTCCTGCGCCGCCAGGTCGGACAGGTTGAACCATTGTTGCAGCAGGTACAGGCGCAGCAGCGCTGGCAGCGGATAGGGCGGCCGGCCTTTGCCGCGCTTTGGGTAGTGCGGTTCGATCATGTCCACCCATGCTTGCCAGGGGAAAAGCCGATCCGCCTCGGCAAGAAATTGGGCGCGCCTGGTTCGCAGGGCGCGGGCCGGGATGCCTCGATAATCGTCCGCGTCGGGTGTTTGTTCTGTCTGCATGGTGCGCCCCTGATTAAGCCGGTCGGTATTGCCTTGCTTTGGCGGGTTGCCTATGTGCAACCGTCACGGCCTGGACGTATTGCGCGCTCGCAATGACCCCCAAGCTTGAAAGCCCAGGGAGGACCCGCAACACCGCAACGGTGTTGCCTGTTTTCCTGCTGCATGACAGGCGCAACGCAACGGTATGGCACGCGCAAAACAATCCACTCCGCGCCCCCTCCGCGCGCCGGTTTTCGCAAGGCGAATCATCTTGACCCCCTAGAATTTGACCGGGACAACCGGGACAACCGGGACAAATCGCCGAAAGCATTGCAGCGCAAGGTTTCCCGTCTTTCGATTATGCCAAATGAACCGGGACACAACCGGGACAAGCCGGGACACTCGTTCGCGGGACGTGTCACAGCGTCGCATCTTTCCCGCGTTCGCCCTCAAAAGTCGGCGCTGGCGACGCGGCGGCCGGGGTTGCCGGGTTGCCGTAAATCGTTCCCCATCTGTCCCAGGCGGTGCGCTGGTCGGGATCATCCGGCAGCGGTCTGAATCCTTCGCAGCGCCGCAATAGTTCGCGGATCGGGGTATAGCTGCGGCTCGCTACGATCTCGCCACGGTGCGCCGCCAGGCATAGCCCGCGCTCGTTCAGGTTGCCGCAGTCGGTGCAGCGTCGCCGGTTGTCGCCGTCCCGCCAGGGCGGGGTGATGCCGCCGCTTGATGCGTCGGCGGTCGGGGGCGCGGGCACCTGTTCCGGCCGGGGTGCGCCGGTCGCTTGGGTCGCTGGCGGTGCAGCAGGTAGCAGCGCGTCCCAATCAATCATCATCGCCACTCAGCAGCGCCGGCAGGATATGCACCACGCGCGGTCGGCCCTCAGTCGGAATGATCGGGCGGACCAGCCAGGGGCGATCCGGTTCCGTGCCTTCCTCGGCAAATCCCCGCTTGACCAGCAAGCGCCCCACGGCCGCCGCGTCGAATCCCTTGCAGACGCGGGCGCGCCAAACCTCGTTGAAGATATAGAAGTGCACCGCATCTTCGGCGACGTCGTGCTTTCTGTACCCGCTGCGGTCGGATCGCACGGGCGCATGATCGTCTTTGTTCGGCGGCCGGTCCCATTCGGTAAAGCTCGATTCACCATAGCGCCGCAGGAATTCCCGCACTGCCGCCAGCGCCGCGCGTTCCTCCGCATTCCCTTCGCCGCCGCGCCGTGCCTTCCATGCGTCAAAACAGTTCCTTGCCGCCGTCATGCTCTCGCCGGGCTCCCATCCGGTAAGCCCCCACTTGGTAGCCAGTTCACCGGCAGCGCCGACAAGGGCGAAGCGATCCGCAACCCGCCGCGCCTGCCCGTGCGCCTCAATGGTCAGGCATGCGGCCTGGAATTTCCGCTGCGCCTCTTTCACTGTGTCCGCTACCCCGGATTGATGCTTGACCAGTTCCGCCAGGTACGCCAGAAACGGGCCGCCGTAGTTTGTCCGCGCCGCGTCCGTGAGCGCCTTGGAAAACTCCGCGCCGCCCTGGTAGCCGTGCAAGTTTTCAAAGATGCCCAGCCCCTTGCCGGCATCGGCGGGAATCTCCGCCAAACGCGCATCCTGTCCCGCCCTTGGCGATTTGCCGGCCTCGCTCATCTGCTCCAATAGCCCGATTTCGCCCGCGCTCAGGAACAGCACGCGCCAGCTTGCGCGCGCCCGTAGTCCGCCCATGCGCTGCGCGCGGCCCTTGGCCCCGCCGTTCGCCAGCATATAGACGCACTCGCCGGCCGCTCGCGCGTCGACCTGCGCGATTTCGTCTAGCAATAGCAGCGCGTCGCAATGCTGCTGCGCCGTGGTTTCCAGCGCGTTATCCGTGTTCCGCCAGGTCTGCATATAGTCCCGGCCGCCGCATACGCTGGCGGCAACCCGCAGCGCGGTTGTCTTGCCGTCGCTGCTGTTGCCGCGCAGGTGAAAGCCGCCGCCCTCGCTGCCGGTCAGGTGCAGCAGCGGCGCGGCGAATGCAACCGACACGGTGAATAGCAGGCGGGAATTTCCACGGCATCGCGCAGCAACTTCCTGTTGCCAGCCCTTGACGGTGCCGCGTGTCGTAAATGTCGTTGCCGGGCTTTCCGAATCGAATATCCATTCATCGCGCCCCGCGCCGATAGCCTCATTCGGCAGGACGAATACCGCGCCGGGCTTGCCGTCCGCCGCGCTGGTCGATTCGTGCCAGCCGGTGCGCCCGGTGATCCGCGCCCGCTTGTTGCTGCGCGCCGTTTGCAGGTATTCAATCAACATCGGGCGCGCCCGTGGTGCGATCTTCAAACCGCGATCCAACAGCAGGCCGGCAACCTCCGCGCCGTCGCCGCGAAACAACTGCATCGGAATGATGATCCGGTGCGGGTTGCGGTCAGGGTCGGCAAATTCGGTCAGCAGTCCCCAGCCCGCGTTCTGCGGATCGCGGACCATCGCCACCACGGACAAGGGCGAACATATCCAGCGTTCAGCATCATCCTTGACGTGATAAACCCCCTTGTCGGTCAGGCGGAATCCGCCGGCCGGCGCGTCGCTGCGCTTGGTGTCCGCGTTCGGTGCCTGCGTCGCCGTGTCGCCAGCGCCAACTATTGCCGGGGGCGGATCGCAGGGAATCAGCGCATCGGGCCGGCTCACAATCAGCGCCATATGCGCCGCCGTCCAACCCCGCGCCGCCAGGTCGGCGGCATCGTCGCCGGTCGCCATCGGCGGGCCTTCGATCAGGATCGCCGCGCCGTTTTCCTCGCTGGCGGTTTGTCCGAGTGCTGCCAGGTCAAACCGCTTGATCGGTCCCGCGCCGGCCGCGTGTAGCGCCGTCAGCAGATCGCGGGCGGCCTTTTCGCCGGCTTCGTCGTTGTCCGGCCATAGCCAAACCTCACGGCCGCGCAGCGCGGAAAAATCCGCCTTGCTCACGGCTTGCGCGCCGCCCTGCCAGGTCAATACCGGATGATCCGGCAACAGCAGCGCCGCAGCGTCCGCCGCCTTTTCGCCTTCGGTCAGCACCGCCGCGCGGGGCTTGCTCAGACTCGGCAAGCCGTACAGCGGGCGGGGCGCGGGCGGTGCCTTGTAGCGCCATTCCAGCCGGCCGGCCGGGGTTCGCCACAAGGAAACCGGGGAAAATTGCTTGCGCTCGCCTTCGGTCTTGGGTTCGTAGCGATCATGATAAAAGTTCACCGCGCCGTCCGCCGTGGGGTATGCCCAGCGCCGGGACGGTTTGCCGTGCCGTGAATGCGTTGCAGGCGGGGCCGGGGCGTCGGCGGGTATCGGCATCATGCAAACGTCTGCACTGTCCGCCGCCGCTGCGCCGCCGCGCGGCGATTCGGGCGCGGGCGATACCTTCCCCTTGCCGGCATCGGTCGGTGACCTTGCGGGGCGTTTTGCCGCGTCCGGCTTTTCGATGCCCAGGAAGTCCGCCAGCTTGTCCGCCGCCGCGCCTTGCTTGATGCCGTTCAAGTACGCGCACAGGCTCACCAAGTCGCCGCCCTTGTCGCCGGTCGCAAAGTCGGACCATGCGCCGCTATCGCGGTTGATTGTGAAACTGCCCGGCTTGGTGTCGGTGCGCTTCGGATTCAGCGGCAAAAATTCCCGGCCCTGATTCTTGCCGCCCGCCAATCCCAGCCAGTCCGCTACCTGGTCGAAACGAGACAGGGCGGCAGCGGCGACGGTGCGGATAAAGTCATTTCCGGCCATCGCCGCGCCCCTTGCCAGGCGATAGCATCGTGGCGTCCCACGTATCGCAGGCGCTGTTGCGAATCCCGTAAAGTTCGTTTTCGATACCGGCAAGCCGTTCAATCAGCATCGGCTCGCGCAGCCCGTCGAGCGCGTCATAAACGCCCTCGATACGGTTGCAGATTGCCGCGCTGGCTCGCGTCATGGTGACACTCAGCAGCAGCGCCGGCAGCAATACCGATTCCGGCGTTTCCTCGGTCGCGTGCCGCGTCGCCAGGTGCCGCGCAACCGCCAGGGCGCGGACTGTATCAGCGGCGCATTCTTTCCATTCGGGCGGCAGGGTGTTCGCTGATTCGCTCATGGCGCGCCGCCTTCCGTCGCTTGCTTGCCTTCGCGGATCGCGCTCGCCACGTCGCGCAACCCTGCGGCGATGCGCTCCGCCGCGTCGACGTGCCGTTCCGCTTGGTATTGAATCGCCGCCGCGATCTGGTATCCCGCAATGGATGCGGGCGCGCGCGCCTTGTCGGTCAGTTCGCTATCTGCTGCCTGGTTCGCTTGTTCAAGCCAGAAAGCGGCAGCAATCGCGGCATGGTCCTCGATTTCGGTCAGGTTCTCGCCTTCGCTGGAGTTGCGCTCACTCACGGCCGCCCCCTTTCGCCGCTTGCTGCGGCGTCGATTCGGCGATGCGTTCAGCTATCCAGCGGTCGACGGATTCGGCAGGTACGGCCGATGCGCGTTCGCCAAGCTTGACCAGCGGCACAAGGCGGCCGGTCTTGATTTCTCGATACGCTTGGGAAACGCTGATACCCATTCGCTTTGCAGCGGCCGGGATGCGTTCAAGCGCCGCTAGGCGGCCGGCGCTCGGTAGGTCTTGCTTTTGGTTTTCCATGATTCGCCTTTCAATGCCCCGGTGTGTCCCGGTGCGGCAAATCATGGCGGCCGATCTATGCAAATAAAATTAGTCGGCGGCTTGGAAAATCTGTTTTCAGGCGGGCGCAGATTTCTTGCGCCGGCCGCGCTTGCCTTTCACGCCATCGGGCGCAACCTCCCGCGCCCATTTTTCCAGCGTGCCGCCTTCGTAGCGACTACGCCAGGCAAACAAATCCGGGTGATAGGTAATCCCCTCCAGCCCTGTAATCGACAAGGCATTGCTTATTCCCCAAACCCGTGAGCATTCTTGCTGGTAATCCGCCTTGTCGCGTTGATCTTGTCGCAGCTTGCTCGCCTCGCTGGCTTGCTTTGCGTTCAACCAACACCACAGCGGGCAGCCTGCCGGTATGTCAAGACCGATGCGCGCAAAGTATCGGCGCGCATCATCGCGATGGATATAGCAATAAAGCTGCCCCTCTTGAGCAGGACCGGTTGGCTTGGGTTTAATGCCCCAAAGGTCAAACTCTGAAAGCGTCGCCTTAATGTCGCCACGCAGCGCGGCCAATCGAAGTTCACCGATAACCCCGCCCCGTCTCATAGGCCCCGTGTCGCGGCCCTCGCAAATCAAACAAGCGATTTCGCTTTCATTCAAAATGCTGGTCAGCTTTCCGGCGCGCGCCCAATCAAGCAAGGTTCCTTCGCCGCCATAAACCAGCGATAGGAATTTGTCTTTGAGCGATGATTCATGGCCGGCCATGATTCAGGCCTCGTCGGCTTGTTCCATCGCCGCGCGCAGGTATTCACCAGCGAAGGCGGGATCCTCCCGCAGCAGTTCGATTACCGTTTCGGCATGGGGGCGCGATGCCTTGCCCATGGGAGCGCCTATGCCGCCACCAACACGGCGCGGCGGACCTTCGGCTTTCCGGCCTTGCGCGCTTGCCACAGGTCATACGCGGCCTGCTGCGAAATCCACAGATCGGCCCGGCCGCCGTTTTCGACGCCTAGCCAGCCTTCCAGCCGCAGCGACATTTCCGGCGAAATAGCGGCCCGGCCATTCAGCACGCGGGACAGAGCGGCGCGGGTCACGCCAAGCTGCGCGGCGGCATCGGTCACGGTCAGGCCCAGCGCTGGCAATACGTCCTCCCGCAGGGTTTCGCCGGGGTGCGGTGGATTGTGGATTCGGGTCATGCTCTTTGCTCCTAGTGGTAGTCCTGATAATCGACCAATACGGCATCCGTTCCCTCAAAGGCGAAGGTCAATCGCCAGTTGCCATTTACCCAAACCGACCAATGGCCGGTTGAAAGCGGGTGCAGCTTCCAGCCGGGCACGTTCATATCCTCGGGGGCATTGGCAAGGTCAAGCCGCGTCAATTGTCGTTTCAGGCGCGGCGCATGATGGGGCTGTATTCCTGCGCGGCTGCCCGTCTCGAAAAAGGCTTGCAGCCCTTTATGGCGGAACGTCTTTATCACGGTAAGAGTGTATAGCGTCGCGTCTCGCTGTGCAAGCGCAATTCCTTTCCGTCCGTCGCGCGGGGCGAGGCGGCAGGCTTCGATTTGCGCGGCCTTTTCAGGGGTGCGGACACGGGGGAATCGGCTACCGCGTCGGCAAAGCGGGCGGCGATCTCCCGGCGCGCCTCGCTTATCAGGTATTCCACCAACTCGCAGGCGGCAACCCCGGAATCCTGTTTCGCTTCAATCAGGGTGGGGCCGGCGTTCGTAATCAGGTCGGCGCAAAAGTCGCCGGCAAGATTGACGCGCAGCAGGTCGATTACGGCCTCCGCGCGGGACAGTTTTTCAAGCGCATTCATGGGGTCCCCCTGGTCGGCGGAATGGGTGAAAAATCGGCGCTGGCGGGACGGCGCGCGGGGCGAAAAACCGGCCGGAATTCTGCCGCCGCGCCGAAAACTGCGCCGTTGTGACACGTCCCGCGAACGAGTGTCCCGGCGTGTCCCGGCTGTGTCCCGGTTCATTTGGCATAATCGAAAGCCGGAAAGCCTTGCGCTGCAACGGCCTCCGCGATTTGTCCCGGTTGTCCCGGCTGTCCCGGTCAATTTTAGGGGGGTAGGGATGTTTTTTCATGGGAAAACGGGGGCGGAAACGGGGGTCAGGCGCGGCGCAACTGAACCACGTTGAAGGCTTCGCCGTTCTCGATACTGGCGAGCTTCGCTGCCCACAATTCCAGCGCGCGCCGCCGCTCGGTCAGGTAGTCGTGTTTGTCATAGGTCGCCACCAAACCGCCAAGCGAATGATTCAAGCATCGCTCGGCAATCAGCACGTCCACACCCAGCGCTCCCAGGTGGCTGCGGCAGGTTGAGCGCAGATCGTGGGGGGTGAATCGGCGGCATTTCTTGCCCAGCTTTTTTGCGAGGGTGACAAGGGCGGCATTCAGGGTGACGGGTTCCATATGCAGATCGCCTTCCTTGCCGTTCATTCGGGCGCGGATCGGCATGACATAGCGGGACTCGAAAGCCATTGAATGCAACTCGGCAAACCAGCCGGCAACCATCGGCGGCAGGGGAACGACAAAGCCCCTTTTTGTCTTGGAGTGTTCCGGGGGAATTGTCCACTCTGCCCGCTCAAAGTCTAGGTGTACCCATTCAGCTTGCACAAGCTCACCGATCCGCGCCCCGGTTGCCAACAGAATGCGGACCATGAGCGCATTGGGCCGGCTTATGGTCGGTAGCTCCCTGAATACTTCGGCGATCTCGGTATCCGTCAGCATGACCCGTTCCCGCTGGTCGGGCGCGCCGCCTATGATCGCCTCGCTTCGGATATGGGCGCAGGGGTTCGTGGTGACAACGTGCCTTGCAATGCCATGAGCGAAAACCATCCGAATGCCAACCATGACCAGCCGCGCAACGTGTAGCGATCTGCCGGCCGTTGCTTCAACTATGCCGACAATATCGGCCGGGGTAACGTCCGCCGCCGCAATGTGTCCGATCTTCGGATAGACAAAATCGCGCAATTGTTGGGCGCGATTCTTGGTGGTCGTTGCCGCCAGCTTCTTTGCGCCCTTGTCGAAGTAATCCTCCGCCAGCCTGCGGAACGTCCAAGCCTGCGCCGCTGCCTGGTCGGCTTGTCGCTTCTGCGCTGCCACGTCCACGCCTTGTTGAATCTCAACCCGCTTCGCGCTGGCGATCTCGCGGGCCTTGGCTAGGCTCATATCGGGATAGCGTCCCAGGGTCAATTCCTTTGCCTTGCCGCCGTGCGAGTAGCGCAGCGTCCACGCGGCCGTACCTTTTGCCGACAGGGTGAAGGTCAAGCCCTCGCCGTCCGCCTTCGCGGTCGGCTTGCCGGATCTAATCCAGTTCCGTAAATCAATGTCTGTCAGTCTGCCCATGATTACCACCTAGCTACGTTGTTGTTGCCTAGCTACGCTCCTAGCTACGTCAATAGTATGCGCTGCCCAGCTACGTTACGCAACGTCCAGAAACAAAAAACCCCGCAACGGCGGGGCTTTGTTGGGTGCTGTGCGACGTTCTGCAACGTCCTGAAAAGTGCCTAAAGGTTACACAGCGTGAGTTCGAAATGCACCGTGGAGTCGATCTGGCGTGGCCGCTGGTCCATGTCCGGGCGCAGGAAACGGATGTTGACGGCGAACTTGCCGGCGGAGATTTCCGGCAGGCAGGGCTCGCCCTGCCCTGTTTTCAGGCGGATCAATTGCGCGCTGCGACCGCCCAGCATCAGCTGGAAAATGCCGCGCTGCGCCGTCTGCTGCTCGGAACGGCCCGAGGCCCGCAGCAGGCGCAGGACGATCGCCAGGCCGGAGCGGATCGGCAGCATCGGCGCGATCCAGCCCTGGATGTCCTGCTGGCGCAGCGCCGAATCGCGATGCCGCCAGTAGTGGTAGCCCGGCAGGTCGAATTCGCAGACGCCGCCGGGGATCGCGGCGCGGTTCTTGATGGTCATCAGCCATTCGTTTTCGCGCAGGTAATGGCCGATCTTGCCGTGCATCGCCAGCAGTAGCGTGCTCGCCTGCTCGATTTCATAGAGCGCGCCGGAGAGCGCGTCCTCGGAAATCTCGGGATTGTTGCGGAATGACAAAAGAATCTGGCGCTGGCGTTCGAGTTCCTGCACCAGGTCGAATTTCAGCTCGGCGCGGCCGGCGACCTCAAGAATCTCGAACAGGGTGACGAGTGCGACATGGTGCTCCAGGGCACCCTCCGCCGCGGCGAAATGCGTGACCTTGTCAAACAGGTCCTCAAGCCGCAATAGCGTGCGAACGCGCTCGCTGAGAGGGTATTCGTAAGTGATCACACGCCGGCCGAGTGGGGAAAATTCGTCGGATTGTGACCCAATTCGGTGCAAACCTCAACCGACATTGCGCGCGTATGCCAAATAATTCACATGCAGGCGCTCGATTTGGGGGCGCAGGGCGGCCAGGTCGCCATCGTTGTCGATGACATCGTCGGCGGCGGCCAGGCGCTCGGCGCGTGTTGCCTGCGCTGCAAGAATGCGCTGCACTTCTTCCCGGGCCAGGCCGTTGCGGCTGATGACCCGGGCGATCTGGGTCGCCTCGGCGCAATCGACGACGGCGATGCGGTCAACCCGCTCGCGGTAGCTGCCGGCTTCGATCAGCAGCGGCACCATCAGGATGGCATAGGGCGAGCGGCTCGCATCGGCGGCCAGCAGGCGCTCGCTCTCGCTGCGGATCATGGGGTGCAGGATGGCTTCGAGGCGCTTGCGCGCCAGGGTCTTCGCCGACCCGTCGGCGAAGACCCTGGCGCGCATGGCGGCACGGTCCAGGGCGCCGTCGGCAGCGGCCACTGCCTCGCCGAACTCGGCGCGGATGGCCGGCATCGCGGCGCCGCCGGGAGCGGTCAGGGCGTGGGCGACGGCATCGGTGTCGACCACCAGGATGCCGCGTTCAGCGAACAAGTCGGCGACCGCGCTCTTGCCGCTGCCGATGCCGCCGGTGAGTCCGACCACGTAGCTCATTTCTCGCATTCAGCCAGCGTGGCATTGCCATGGGGCGCGATCAATAGCGGCAGTTGCCGCAGCAGGGTCGATGCCGGGGCGCGCGCCTCGACGCGGATTTTCAGCGGCGCCGGGTCGCGGCTGTCCACGCGTGCGGACTTGATGCCGCGCTTGGTCAGGCCTTGCAGGAATTCGTTCGCGGCCGCCTCGGTTTCGAAGCTGCCGAGAATGATTTCATGGCGGCCGTCCGCCAGCGCCACGGTTTTTTGCTCGGTGACGCCAAAGCGGGTCAGTTCGGCGGCCTTCCTTTCGGCGACGGCCTGGTTGGCGAGGTCGACAATGGCCACCCGATGGATTTTCGGCTCGGCCGGCGGCAGGATTTTCAGTTCCGTGCCGGCGGCGGCCGGGGTCGACTGCAGTGCCTCGGCGTCGGCCATACTGAGGCCGTTGATGATCTGGCAGGCCATGGCCTCGATCTTGGCCGCCGGCGCCGGCGCGGTCGGCAGGATGCGCAGCTTCTCGGCCTGCAACTGCTGCGCCAGCCGTTCGGGTTCGCGACTGTCGTCTATCGCGCCGAAATAGCCCTGCGCCCAGGCGAAGAAGGCCAGATTGGCGAACACCAGCAGAAAGAAGAACGGCCGCATGGTCATGCCGGCATGGGCGTGCCGGGTAGGGCGCGGCGGGATGTTGCGCGCGTCCCGCAGGGTGGGGTCTGGCTCACTGCGTCCTTTCCGAAATAGTCAGGCCGGGTTCGGCATGATCCTGCTCAGGGTTGCCGCGCACCACGTCGCGCCGCACGATGCGCTCCGGCTGCAATTCGGCGCACAGGACGCCATAGGCCAGCTCCGCGGCAGCGCGATTATCCTGGCTATAGTTGCAGACGTAAAGGTCGCAGGTCGCTGCATCGAGTTCCGGCCAGGTGTGGATCGCCAGGTGCGACTCGGCCAGCACCAGGGCGCCGGTGGCGCCGGCCGCAGGGAACTGGTGGAAGGCCGCGGCGACCACTTCCAGCCCGGCGCCGGCGCAGGCCCGGCGGCACAGCGCGGCCAGCAGTGCCGCATCCTGCAGCAGACGGCGGTCGCCCTGGCAGGCGTGGAATTCGGCAAGGATGTGCAGGCCGTTCATAGCGAAGACGCGAAGGATACGCCGAGCCGTGCCAGCGTGCGCTCGGCGGCCAGCACGCCGCGATAATTGGCCTCCTCGAACAGCGACAGGCCGGACACGTCGGCATGGGCGAACCGGATGCCGGCTGCGCCTCGCTCGAAATCCCGGCGCGTGCCGCCCCAGAGCCGTCCGGGCAGCGGCCGGATCATGGCGTGGGCATGGCGGTGGATGTCGATTCGGGTCGCCAGTTCGCAAATCTCGGGGTGCGGCCGCGCCAGGTCGGCCAGCACTTGCGCGGCCCAGGCGTCGCGACTCTGCAAGAGTTGGTGTTGGCGCCCCGCCGTTTCCTCGTGCAGCGCGCGGTACCAGGTGATCACGGTCGGTGCCGGCGCGTAGCGCAGCTGCTGGTGGGTGGCGACCACGTAGCCCAGCGCCGCGCTGTCATGCAGCACATTGTCCCAGGCCAGCGGCTGGCCGGCGCGCGTCTGTGGTGCTTCCGTCAATGTCAGATTGGCGACTATCCAGGGCGCATACTCGGCGCCGCGGATCGCCGCCAGCCATTCCGGGCGGGGTGCGGCGAACACATGCGGGATCAGGAACAGCGGCGCGGCCCAGATCAGTTCGCGGGCAATGACGCGGACGCTGCGATTTTCCGCCGCGAGGTAGACGTCGCAGGTGGTTTCCTTCTTCCCCTGTTCGACGCGGAAAGCCAGCGCGTTCTGCTGCACCCGCCCCGCCGCCGCCCGCGCCAGGCCGCGCGCCAGCCAGGCGTTGCCTTCGGGCGCGGTCAGCACCTGGCCTTCGCCGTCGCGGCAGGCGAAGTAATGCAGCCCGGCCCAGGCCGAGGTCTGCGCCGCGGCGGTGCCGTAGTCGTCGCGGCAGGCGTAGTCGACCAGCCAGAACAGGCCCGGCGCCGTGTAGCCTTCGCCCAGCAGCCAGTCGCGCATGGTGATGCGGTCCAGCGCCAGCAGTTGCGGATCGCGGCTGGAAAGCGCCAGCGGCAGCGCGAAGGCGCGCCGCCCGGCCGGGTCGCGGCGCTGGCGTAGCTCCGCGACGTGTTCCTGGAAGCGGGTGTACTGCGCGCGCTCGGCTGCCGGCACGCCGAGCGTCGGCCACAGGCCGTCCTGCCAGTAGCCGTTGGTGTAGAGCCGCTCCTGCGGCGCGTGGCACAGATACTTCTCGTCGTAGGCCGGATGCGCGGCATCGGGGTCGCCCTGCAGCACGCCGAGTTCGGCCAGCAGCTGGCGCGTGGCGCGCGCCTCGCGCGGCGGCAGCGGCAGGTAGTGGGCGCCGAGCGGATGCGCCGAAATGTCATTGCCGCCGGCGCGCGAATTGCCGCCGGGCTCGTTTTCCATTTCCAGCAGCAGGAAGTCGTCGCAGCCGGCGCGCGCCAGCTTCCAGGCCGCCGAGAGCCCGCCGATGCCGCCGCCGACGATGGCCACCGTGGTGCGCCGGGTTTCCGTCGGCGCCGGGAAGTCGGGCCGGCGCAGGCGATGGCCGAGCATGTCGTTCGCTCCGGAGAGCGTGCCCGGCGGCAGCGGCGGCGTAGGTTTGGCACCGCAGGCGGCAAGCGCGGCGGCGGATGCCGTGGCGGCAAGAAAATCGCGGCGGCGCATCGCTCTTGCGTCAGCTCTGATCTACGTAGAGGTAGCGCTGAAAGCCGCTGAACACCTTGCCAA
The DNA here is from genome assembly GCF_031426875.1 of Sulfuritalea sp. Lineage (NCBI taxonomy): Bacteria > Pseudomonadati > Pseudomonadota > Betaproteobacteria > Nitrosomonadales > Sterolibacteriaceae > Sulfuritalea > Sulfuritalea sp. The sequence continues at coordinate 41,639 of NZ_JASJPC010000031.1, read as the reverse complement.
TCTCATCCGGCCTGCCGAGATCGGCGACGGCATCCGCGATCGAATCGTGGTACTTCAGCTTCAGCAGCGGTGTCAGCTTGGACTGGTCAAGTTCCTCCACGCCGACGCTGACATAGTGGGACAGCACGAAGTCGAGGAAGCTGCGTTGCCTGTCACTGAAATGTCCGCCGATCAGCGTCTTCGCCTTGGCGGCGCGTTCCTCGCGGGTCAGCGGCTCCAGCGCATAGCCAACGTGGGCGAGCACATCGAACAGGTCGCTCTTTTCGGCGTCGATCAGTTTCTGCATCTCGGCGAGCTGGTCGGCGCCGAAACCTTTCTCGGCCAATCCAGCGAGAAGTTTGCGACGCGTGTCGGGCGCGCTCCAGAGTGCCCGCAATTCATCCTCGTCCCCGAAGAACTCGGGCAGCTTGCCGAACAATGCTTCCATGAACTGCGCCGCAGACATCGGCGTGCCATCGGGATGCCAGAAGCTGGTCGCCATCATGTGCTGGATGTGGCGCGCCTTGCCGTCGGCCAGCTTTACCTTGACCCGGCGCCGGGGAGGCTGGCGATCATCGGGGTCCGGTTCGCGCGCTTCCGGTGGCAGGCGTGGCGCGGGCGGCGGATAGGGAATGTCGGGCTCTATGGGTTCGCCATCCCATTCGACATCGTTGAAGTGGTGGTGGGCGCGGACGAAATCGTAAATCGTGAAATAGTCCTTGCCGTCGAACAGCCGCGTACCGCGGCCGATGATCTGCTTGAACTCGATCATCGAATTCACCGGCCGCAGCAGCACGATGTTGCGCACGTTACGCGCATCGACGCCGGTCGACAGCTTCTGCGAAGTGGTCAGGATGGTCGGGATGGATTTCTCGTTGTCCTGGAAATCGCGCAGCCATTGCTCGCCCAGGGCGCCGTCGTCGGCCGTCACGCGCTGGCAATAGTTGGGGTCGGTACTGGTTTTGAGTTGATTCACGAGGTCGCGGATCACCAGCGCATGGGTCTGGTTGGCGCAGAACACCAGCGTCTTTTCGCGCTGGTCGATCTGCCCCATGAAAATCTCGACGCGCTTTTTCTCGCGTTCCCGAATTTCGATGATGCGGTTGAAGTCGGCTTCCTCGTAGCGCTTGCCGGCCTCGATCTCGCCCTCGACCACGGTGTCGTCCGGCGTGAACACGTAATCGTCCAGCGTCGTGGCGATCTGCCTGACGCGGAAGGGTGTCAGGTAGCCATCGTTGATGCCATCCTTGAGCGAATAGACAAACACCGGCTCGCCGAAGTAGGCATAGGTGTCGACGTTGTCCTTGCGCTTTGGCGTCGCCGTCAGGCCAAGCTGCACGGCCGGCGCGAAGTAATCGAGGATGCCGCGCCAGTTGCCCTCGTCGTTGGCTCCACCCCGGTGGCATTCGTCGATGACGATGAAATCGAAGAAGTCGGGCGGGTAGTCGCCAAAATACGGGGCACCGTCGGCGCCGCTCATGAAGGTCTGGAAGATGGTGAAGAAGATGCTGCCGTTCTTCGGCACCTTGCCTTTCTTGCGGATATCGTCCGGGGCGATGCGCACCAGCGCGTCGTCGGGGAAGGCCGAGAAAGCGTTGAAAGCCTGGTCGGCCAGGATGTTGCGGTCGGCAAGGAACAGCACGCGCGGCCGGCGCGTCGGTTCCTCCGCGCATTTCCAGTCATTGAGGTTCCACCGCGAGTGAAACAGCTTCCACGCGATCTGAAAGGCGATGAAGGTCTTGCCCGTGCCGGTCGCCAGCGTCAGCAGGATGCGCTTGCGCCCGGCGGCCAGCGCCGCCAGCACGCGCTCCACCGCGATGTCCTGGTAGTAACGACCTTGGAAGAAGCCGCCCCGATCCTCGAAAGGCACGGCGGCGAAGCGGTCGCGCCAGGCGTTCGGCGTGGCGAAGCTCAGCGCCCACAGTTCCTCCGGTGTCGGATAGGCCTTCAGTTCGCCCTCGGCCCCGGTCTGCATGTCGATGCCGTAAATGCCCTGGCCGTTGCTGGCGTAGGTGAAGCGCACGGCCAGCTTGGCGGCGTAGTCCTTGGCCTGGCCGACGCCCTCGGTCAGCGCCTTGTCCCAGGCCTTGGCCTCCACCACCGCCAGTTTGGTGTTGCGGTATTCCAGCACGTAGTCCGCGCTCAAGGCTTTGCCGCGCCGGCCTGCGCCCTCCAGCCGGCCGAGCGTGATCGGGTATTCGCGCCGCACCCGGCTGCCCTCGACCTTGCCCCAGCCGGCGGCGGCGAGGGCCGGGTCGATGTGTTCGGCGCGGGTTTCGGCTTCGTTCATGAGTTCGTCAGCACATGGGGATAAGTCAAGTATCAGTCAAGTTATGGGTCAAGTCGACTTGAAAAGTCGGCGCTGATGAAACAACTGCGCTACAAGGCGGTCGAGCAAGAAACGCTCTCCTCGCCGTAGCGGATGGCAGGACGGCGGCATTCAGGATTTCTTCGGCACCTTGCGCGCTGTTGGCTTGCCCGGCGGCAGGAAATTTTCCCTGCTCACCACCGGCTTGCCGGTCTTCGCCTCCAGCGCCTTGCGCGCCTGTTTGGCAATCGCGCCGCCCTTGGTCGCGGCTTCGGTGTTTTCAGCCATGCCGGTAGCCTCATCCGTCTCGGCGATCTGACGTGTCGACAATTCGGCCAGCGCGGTGAAAATCAGTTCCGCCTCGCTCATGTGGTCGCGCAGGTTGTGGTCCTGCAAGCCCTTCAGCTTCTTGTGCGCCTTGACGCTGACGCCCGACCATTCCTGATGGATGATGTTGGTGAGGATGGCGAATTCCTCGCCCTGCTTGATCTCGTGGCTGGCCCAGTAGTCCGTGAGTTTGTTGCGCGTCTCCTGCCCGGTCATGCGTTGCTGTATCCACTTCTCGCTGCGCCCGTGTTTCTGCCAGGTCTCGCGGGCGCGGTCGAGCGCGCGGCCGGGGTCGCCCATTTCCTGCATGCGCTCGTAACCCACCTTGGCCAGCCAGAGCTTGATCGGCTCGGCTTTCGGGCTGGGCACGGATTGCACCAGACGCAGCAGGGTTTCGGCGGTAGCCATGTCGCTCAAGCGTTGCTTGCCGTCGGCGGCGGCCAATTTCAACTGGTAACAACTTGATACCAGTTGACTACCTTCCTTGGCCAGGCGGCCTTTCAAGACCTTCCAGTACTTTCTCGCGCCCTGATAGTCCGGTTGCTGGGTAAGCACCTGAATAATGTCGATGACCGAAAATAACCAGGTCTCGGTGTTCTCGTCATAGACGCGGCGGATGGCGTGGGACTCGAAAAAGGCAGGCTGAACGGACATGGCGAGGTTCCTTATAGCTGGCCGCTGAAGGCTTGGTGCAGGAGGGACTCCTTCAGGTCGTCGAGGGCGGTCAGTTTTTGCTGGTAGAGGGATTCGAGGCGTTGGGTTTCGTCGTGAAGGGCGTCGAGCTTCTCGGATAGTTCCTTTTGCTTCCCTACGCCGGGCAGCCATACTTGGAACCCGAACAGATGCTCTCGATTGACCTTCGGCATTCCGGCGCGCGCCGAGCCTTGGATCGCATAATCGGTGAAGGGCTTGCTCAGTAACAAGTGAAACAAGTAGTCCCGCGTAATCTCGTTCGGCAGTGGCGCGAGTGGATACATGTCTGCGCTGCACAAGCCGTTGAAGTCGGGGCGGGCCACCTTCATGAGGTAAGGGCGAATCTTGCTGTAGAGGACCATCGATTCGTCGAAGAGGAACTTACCCGAGATCAAACCTTCCTCCCTCGCCGTCTTGAGCTCAACAAAGACACCCGTTTGCGATTCGATGTTTCCTGCGCCGACGTGAGTCAGATCAAGGAACTCGTCTTTGCGCGGATCGACGAGAGTTGAGGTGATGGCGCACACGTCGCTCAGCCGCTTCTCAACCCACCCCTCGCCGCGCCGGGTGAAAACGGATTGCAGGTGGCTTTCAAACAAGGCGCGGGCGTTCTGGAGGTTCTGTTCGGCGTTGGCCTTGGCGGTGGCGATGCCGTCGAAGGTTGCGTCGAGGATGGCGACGATGCGGTGTTGCTCTTCCGGCGACGGCAGATCAACGAGCACGCTCTGAAGTTTCTGGATCGTAAGCGTATCGACAGTGGCCCCATTCCCTCGATCCAGTTGATCAAAAAACAAAGGCGACTTAAGCCACCAATTGACGAACTCACTATTTACATCGGCAGATTTCTTAAGCCAAAGAACGCTCGCATCCTTGAAGTAGAACCGGTCATCCGTTTGTACGATATGTGAGTTCCCAATCGTGCCTATCGCGGTGATCATGATGTCACCGGCACTTGGCACCCCGTATCTTGCTGCGAATTCCGCGTACAAGTCCTCGGTAATAAATAGCGCGTTGTCAACAAAGCCGTCTGCCGCCAAGCGCGTAATTTCCCTCCCCCGATAAAACGGAACTCCTTCAGTAGTCCATTGCGACTGAAGTACTCGCTTGCTTGAGCCTATACGGAACAACTCACCAAGCGCAGTTTTGCGCCCTGTCACAGTAGCGCCTTGATCTTCGCCAGCACCTCCGCGCTCTCGGCATCCAGCGCGGCGATTTCGTCCATGATGTCCTGCGGGCTGCGGTGGGCGACGGCCTCATTGCCGTTGGGATTTTTCACCGAAAGATCGAAGTTCGCCGTCCCGCCATCGCCGACTTTTACCGTCCAGCTTTTCGGCGAGTCGGCACAGGTTTTTTGCAGTTCGACAAACTCGGCAAGGTCGGCGTCGTTGAGTGGGTTGGTCTTGCCCATGTTGCGGCCGGGATCGAGCTGGTAGTACCAGACCTGCCGCGTCGGCGCGCCCTTCTCGAAGAACAGCACGACGGTCTTGACGCCGGCGCCCTGAAAGGTGCCGCCGGGGCAGTCGAGGATGGTGTGCAGGTTGCAGGATTCCAGCAAGAGCTTTCTCAGACTCACCGAGGCGTTGTCGGTGTTGGACAGAAAGGTGTTCTTGATCACCACACCGGCGCGGCCACCGGCCTTGAGCAGCTTGATGAAGTGCTGGAGGAACAGGAAGGCCGTCTCGCCGGTGCGGATCGGGAAGTTCTGCTGCACTTCCTTGCGTTCCTTGCCGCCGAAGGGCGGATTGGCGAGGATCACGTCGAAGCGGTCCTTGTCCTGGACGTCGGCGAGATTCAGCGCCAGCGTGTTGGCATGCACGATGTTCGGCGCCTCGATGCCGTGCAGGATCATGTTCATGATCGCGATGACGTAGGCCAGCGACTTCTTTTCGATGCCGAAGAAGGTGTTGGTTTGCAGGGTCGAAAAGTCGGCGGTGGTGAGACGGCGGCCGTGCGGCGGCGACTTCAGGAAATCGAAGGTTTCGCAGAGGAAGCCGGCCGAGCCGCAGGCGCCGTCGTAAATGCGCTCGCCGATCTTCGGCTTGACCACGCGCACCATGGCGCGGATCAGCGGGCGCGGCGTGTAGTACTCGCCGCCATTGCGCCCGGCGTTGCCCATGTTGCGGATCTTGGCTTCGTAGAGGTGCGAGAGTTCGTGCTTCTCGGCCTGCGAGCGGAAGCGCAGTTCGTCGATGTGGTCGATGATCTCGCGCAGGTTGTAGCCGCTGTGAATCCTGTTCTTGATCTCGCCGAAGATTTCGCCGATCTTGTATTCGATGGTGTTCGGCCCGCTGGCGCGCTGCTTGAAGCCGTGCAGGTAGGGGAAGAGTTTGCGGTCGACGAACTCGCGCAGGTCGTCGCCGGTCAGTGCCCGGTTGTGGTCGAGCTTGCCGTCGCCACCCTTGGGCGCGGCCCAGCTTTCCCAGCGGTAGGGCGCGTCGAGGATGTAGTTGTATTTCCTGCCTTCGAGTTCGGCTTCGGCCGCCTTGTCCTGCTCCAGGCCGTCGAGGTACTTGAGGAACAGCAGCCAGGAAGTCTGCTCGGTGTAGTCGAGTTCGGTGGTGCAGCCGGCCTCTTTCCAGAGGACGTCGTCGATGTTCTTGAAAGCTTGTTCAAACATGGGGGGGTGTTTCCGGCGGGAACGGCAAGCTCGCTACTCTACTGGAATGGCGTCATCCGACAAAGGCGGGAAGTGTCGCCGTGTCGTCAGCGCCAACTTTTCACGCCGCCGCATTATTGCGCCTGCACCCTGCCCCACTCGCGCTCGAAGATGCGCACCAGGTTCTGGTTGTCGAGCCGGTTGGGCTCGGCCGCGATGCGTGCCATGTCGGCGGGGAAGTGGAACAGCGCCGGCAGCGCGTCGGGCGTGACGAAGCGCGTCGCCACCGGGATCGCCGCGGGCGGCCGGTAGTCGCGGCGGCCGGCGAGGATGTAGCCCCATTCGCCGAAGCTCGGCACCAGCGCGTGATAGGGCGCGGTCTGCCAGCCGGCGGCTTCCAGCGTGGCGACCACGGTCCAGAAACTCTCGCGTGCGTAGAGCGGCGAGGTGGCCTGCACCACGATGCGGCCGGTTTCGGCGACATGCTGTTTGAGCAGACGGTAGAAGGCCGTCGAGTAGAGCTTGCCGAGGCTGTGGTTGGACGGGTCGGGGAAATCGGCGACGACGAAATCGAACATCTCCGGCGAGGCTTCGAGCCATTGCAGGGCGTCGGCATTGACGATCTTGAGTTTGCTTGAGGCCAGCGCGCCGCCGTTGAGTTCGCGCAGCATCGGCGATTGCGCGAACAGCTCAGTCATGCGCGGATCGAGGTCGACCAGCGTGATGCTCTCGACCTGCGGGTACTTGAGGATTTCGCGCACCGCCATGCCGTCGCCGCCGCCCAGCACCAGCACCCGCCGCGCGCCGGGCAGCGTGGCCAGGCCGGGATGGACCAGCGCCTCGTGGTAGCGGTATTCGTCGCGCGAGGAGAATTGCAGATTGTGGTTGAGATAAAGCCGCGTCTCGTCGCGCCAGCGCGTGACGACGATACGCTGGTAGGCGCTGGACTCGGCATGCACGATGTCCTCGTTGTAGAGGTTGGCCTCGGCCAGGCTGACGAATTGGCCGGCGAAACCGAAGCCCACCGCGAGCAGCCCAATCACCGCGACGCACTGCGCGCGCAGCACGGCCAGCGGCCCGATCTGGGCGCGGAACAGCCACAGCGCCCAGGCCGCGACGGCGGCATTGAGTAGGCCGAACAGCAGCGCGCTCCTGACCAGCCCCAGGTGCGGCGCCAGCAGCAGCGGAAACAGCACCGACACCGCCAGCGCGCCGATGTAGTCGAAGGTCAGCACCTGCGCCACGAGATCCTTGAACGCCACCTCGCGCTTGAGGATGCGCATGATCAGCGGAATTTCGAGGCCGACGAGTATCCCGATCAGCAGCACCAGCCCGTAGAGCGCGAAGCGGAAAGGTCCGGCGTGCAGCGTGAACAACAGAAACAGCAGGCCCGCCGAGAGGCCGCCGAGCAGGCCGACCAGCAACTCGATCTGGATGAAGCGAATCAAGAGGTTGCCGCCGACATGTTTCGACAGCCAGGAGCCGATGCCCATGGCGAACAGATAGACGCCGATCACGGTCGAAAACTGCATCACCGAATCGCCCAGCAGATAGCTCGCCAGGGCGCCGGCGATCAGCTCGTAGGCCAGCCCGCAGGAGGCGACGACGAAGACAGAGACCAGCAGGGGACGCTGCATCAGGGCATCGTTACTTGTGGAAGGTGCGGGCGGCGTTGGCCGAGCGCGCGGGCTGGGCCTGGGCGTCGTCGGAAAACAGGCTCCAGCCCCGGTACTGGCCGTAGTTGAACAGCGTGAAGGCGGCCAGGCCGAGCACCATCGCGATGCGCGACATCAGTCGTCTCCTCCGGAATCGCCGCCGCTGTCACCATCACTGTCATCGGCACCGAAATCGCCGCCGCTGGAAAGAAAGTCGGCATCCTTCCAGCGCTCGGTTTCGAAGGCGCTGACCCGGTAGCGGCTGAACATCGGCAGGCCGGCGAGGAAGACCAGCAGCAGGAAGAAATTGCTCCAGGCCGCCTGGTCGCGCACCACCTTGATGCGGTCGGCGACGCTGACGGGTTTCTCGGCCGAGATTTCCGGGTCGATGACAAAGTAGTAAGTGCCGGCCGGCAGGTCGCGGAACACCAGTTCGCGCGCGCGGTCACCCTCGCTCCAGCTCTCGCCGCCGTCCGAGCCGTGCCAGTAGGCGATTTCGCTTTGCGCGGTCCAGGCGCGGCCGCTGGTCTTTTCGATCAGGGTCAGGCCGAGGCCGAGCCAGTTGTTGTCGAGATCGGTGTCGTGGCGCAGCACCAGGTTGCGGGCCGGCTTGTCGAGCCGGAAAGTCTGCGTGGTCACCGGCTCGTCCTTGCCGGGCGAGAACACCAGGCGCTGGTCCACCAGCGTGCGGCCGCCGAGGACGAAGAACCACAGGGCCTGGGCGACGACCGCCAGTCCGAGGAACTTCCAGAACATGCTGAAGACGCGGCGATGACCCTCGGCGCGCGGATTGGGCTGGTTCATGGCGATGCCGACCGGTTCGGGCAGCGGGGTTTTCAGCTTGAACGCGGCCATGACTTCGTCCTGCGGCAGGTAGTCGCCGAGCGACCAGCTCAGCTCGTTGTGGCTGGCTTCGCGGCTCAGCATCTGCGGCGGCGCGACGAAGTCGATGATTTCCCAGGTTTCGCCGACCTTGACCTTCCAGGTGAATTCGCCGATGACATAGCGGGTTACCGCCGTGCCCGCCGAGTAGCGCCGAAATTCGACCACGTTGTGGATCACCGAGGGAAAGCCGACTTGGTAGCGCGGCGGTTTGGCGACCGGGGTGACCCAGCTCCAGTGGCCGCTCGCTTCGACCAGCCAGCGGAAGCCCTCCTGCGCGTGGTGCAGGAGGAATTCCTGCCAGGGGTAGTCGACGCCTTCGGCCCGGATCACGCGCTGCTGGAAACCGATCACGGTCCAGTCCTTGCCGAGGAAATGCCCGACGCTGCCGAGCGGAATCACGGGCTCGATGCGCGTCGCGGCCACGGCTTTCTGCAAGATGCTCAGGCTTTGGTTGGCGGCGTCGAGTACCGTGAGGCAGGACGGGCAGGCCACGCTTTGCACCGCCTTGTCGTGGAGGCCGATGGCGCCGCCGCAGACGGGGCACTGCAGCGCCTTGACCACGCCGGCGGGTTTGCTCCCGCCGTGCTCATCGCGCAGATTGGCGAATTTGAATGCCGCGAAGGGCAGCGATTCGCCGATGAAGACCAGCGGCGGCGTTTCCGAGTAGTCGATGCTGGCGAAGCCCGCCTCGGCGCCGTCGCTGGCGCGCAGGTCGACCAGTTGTGCCGGGTAGCCGGCGCCGAAGGCAAAGGGCAGCTCGCCCTCGCCCGAGATGCACAACGCCTCTTCGCGATTGGTGACGATGAAGTCGCGCCCGGCCAGCTTCAGTTCGTCGTTCGGCATCAGCGCGGCGAACTCGGGCAGCGGTGCGCCGGGTGGCGTGAGAAAGCTGATCAGGTATTCGCCGCCGGCATCCGAGAGCCAGCCGCCGCGCTGGTCGTCGAACAGCAGGTACCACTCGTTCCAGATGCCCGCCTCATAACGCAACTGGATGCGCCCGACCACGGCGAAATGCACGCCGCGATGCCGGCCTTCGCTGCCGAGCCGCAGCGGCGAGGCATCTTCGAGCAGGTCGGCCATGCGGCCGAGGTTTTCCAGGTCGCCGCCATGGCGCACCAGGGTGCTGCGGCAGAATTCGCAGACGCCGTGGAACGAGGCCGAGGACTTGAAGACGACCGGCGCGCCGCAGGACGGGCAGTTGGCGCTGAAGGGCATTATCGGAAAACCGTTTTAGCCACAGAGGACACAGAGGGCACAGAGAAAGGCAAAGGCTGCCTCATGGGGATCTCTGTTGCCTTCCCGCGAAGCGGTATCCAAGGCACGCAAGGCGCTCTGTGGCAAATGCTTTTACCCAAGCTTCTTCAGCAGTTCCGCCTTCTTCGCATCGAACTCGGCTTGCGAGAGCATGCCCTTGCCGACCAGGCCGTGCAGCTTTTCTATGGTGGCGACGATCTCGTCGGCCGAGACCGGTGCCGCTGCCGCAAGAGTTGGCGCTGGCGCTACGGCGGCCGGGGCTGCAGCGCCAGGGTTCAGCGACTGCGCCATCGAGGCCGCGACCTGCTGGCCGACGCCGAAGCCGACGCCGACGCCGGCGCCCAGGCCCGCCAGGCCGCCTTCGTTGGCCGCCGCCAGCGGGATCGCCTCGGCGGTCTGGAACTGCGTATAGGCCTGCATGCCGCCCATCATGTTCACGCCGATGCGCTTGTCGAGCATGGCCTGCAGTTCCTCGGGCAGCGAGATGTTCTGCACGTTGAGGCTGTCGAGCTGGAGGCCGAAGCTCTGGAACATCGGCTCCATCTTGGCCTTCAGCGCATTGCCGAACTCGACCTGGTTGCCGGCCATGTCGATGAAGGCCACGCCGGATTCACCGAAGATGTCGGCAATGTGGCCGACGATGGTGTTGCGCAGCTGGCCTTCGAGCTGCTCCGAACTGTAGCTGTCGAGCGTGCCCGAGATCGTGGTGTGGAAGGCCTTGGGATCGGTCAGGTGGAAGGCGTAGATGCCGAAGGCGCGCAGCCGCACCATGCCGAATTCCTTGTCGCGGATGGTGACCGGGTTCGGCGTGCCCCACTTGCGGTCGATCTTCTGGCGTGTGGAAAAAAAGTAAACGTCGGACTTGAAGGGCGACTCGAACAGCTTGTCCCAGTTCTTCAGGTAAGTCAGCACCGGCAGCGTCTGCGTGGTCAGCTTGTACATGCCGGGGCCGAAGACGTCGGCCACCACGCCTTCATTGACGAACACCGCCATCTGCGATTCGCGCACCGTCAGGCTGGCGCCGTGCTGGATCTCGAACTCGGCCATGGGGAAGCGCCAGGCCATGGTTTCGCCGTCGTCCTCGGTCCATTGGATGATGTCGATGAACTGTTTCTTGATGAAGTCCATGAGTGCCATGAGGATCTCCCTTTATAGTGTCAGTAAGTCATGCAGGCGGCATTGATCAGGCCGACGGTGAGCGACAGCACCGCGACGAAAGTCGCCGGCGCCACGCGGTCGGCGGCGATGTCTTCCCTGAGCGTCGGCAGCGCCACGCGCGCCACGCCCCAGGCCAGCAGTTGCACGATGCCGGCGATGATGCCCCACACCGCGAGATCCGCCAGCGTGTCGCTGTGGGCAATGACGTTGGCAATGGGCAGGGCAAAGCCGAGTATGGCGCCGGACAGCGAGATGGCGGCGGCGGTGTTGTTGTTGCGGATCAGGTGGATCTCGTCGTAGGGCGTGACGTAGAGATAGATCGCGACGAAGGCGACCAGCAGCACGATGGCGGCGCCGAGGTAGGCGAGGAAGTTCGGCAGCGTGGCAAGAAAGTGGGCGGGCATGGGAGGCCTCCAAACGGTATGGCATTGTCTGTCAGGAGTCCCGCGCGATCAAGGGGCGGCTTGCTGGTAGTCAGTCAACAAGGAAAAGGCGCATTCTCTGTAGGAGCGAGCTTGTTCGCGATAAGCCGTTGTCGCGAGCAAGCTCGCTCCTGCATCCATCGGTTTCAACATGTCTGCGTACTGGACTGGCAGCACCGAAAGGGAGAAATCATGATCGACCTGCAGAATTACGGCTTCGACCAGCAGCACCAGCAGATCTACGACATGGCCTGGCGCTATGCACGCGAACGGCATCATCCGCTGCTGCGGCGCATGGACGACGAGGACTGGTTTCCCGAAGACGAGTATCGCCGCATGGGCGAAGTCGGCCTGCTCGGCACCACGGTGCCCGAGGCGCTGGGCGGGCCGGGGCTCGACCTGGTGTCGCAGTTCTTCATCGGCGAGGCGCTGTCCTACTGGAACAACATGCTCGGCGCGAGCTGGGGCGCCAGCGAGAATCTCTGCGTGAACAACCTGGTGCGCAATGCCAGCGCCGAACAGCAGGCGCGCTTCCTGCCGAAGATGCTTTCCGGCATCGGCGCCCTGGGCCTGACCGAACCGGGTGCCGGTTCCGATGCGCTGGGCTCGATGCGGACCACGGCACGCCGCGACGGCGACCACTATGTGCTGAACGGCCGCAAGATGTTCATCACCAACGGCCCGGTCGCCGACCTGCTGCTGATCTATGCCAGGACCAATCCGGAGCGCGGCCAGCACGGCATCTCGGCCTTCGTTGTGGAACGCGGCACGCCGGGTTTCGCGGTGACGCAGAGCCTGAAGAAAATGGGCTGGCGCGGCAGCCCGACCGGTGAGTTGCTGTTCGACGATTGCCGTGTGCCGGCGGCCAACCTGGTCGGTGGCGAGGACAAGGGCGTCAAGGTGGTGATGAGCGGGCTCGACATCGAGCGCGTGTTCTTCAGCGGCCATGTCATCGCCATCGCCCAGCGTGCGCTCGATCTGTCGCTCGACTACGCGCGGACACGGGTCCAGTTCGGCCAGCCGATCGCCGGTTTCCAGCTGGTTCAGGGCATGCTGGCCGACATGTACGCGGCGCTTGAATCGGTGCGCGCCTTCTCCTACCAGCTGCTCAAGGAAATCGCCGGCGCCGGAGAGGCCGGACGCGGCGAGATCCACAAGCGCGCCGCCGCTGCCGTGCTCCATGCCGGCTACATGCTGAAGATCGTGCTCGACCATGCCGTGCAGATTCACGGCGGCAACGGCTTCATGTGGGAGACCGAGGTGAATTGCCTCTACCGCGCCGGCAAGCTGATCGAGATCGGCGCCGGCACCACCCAGGTGCGGCAACTGATCATCGCCCAGGAGCTGCTTAAAGCTTGAACTCAGCGCTGGTACTGCGGTGCGGCGAGAGACCCGCCCACCCGCAGGCTTGCCGTGCGCCGCTCGCCGGTGGTCTGGACTTCGATATTGACGCGGCCATTCACTACGCGATTGGCGTCGACGCCCAGCGCAGCCTGAGCCTTCAGGTCTCGGGCCACCAGGTTCAGACCCGAAAATTCGATGCGCTGCGAATCCGAAAAGAAATCCCCCTTGAGGGACTCGAAGCGGAACTGCTCGCCCAGGCCGCGGTTCTGCACCGCCTTGTCCAGGTCTATGCCGGCAAGCAATCCCCGGCCGATGTTGAAGCTGCCGCTTGTCCGGGCGCGCGCAACAAGCTCCCGTGGACTCGCCGCCTCGGCGACGATCGCCGCGCTGCCGTTGACGCGACCTTCCAGAATCCATGCCGGCGCCAGTCGGGTGGCATCGATGAGCCGGCCCTCGAGTTTGGCGGCGGCTCGCCAGCCGCCCTGCCAGGTGAGGTTGCCGTTGCCGGCGAGTTCGCCGTCGAGCAGCCTGGCCGAGAACTCCGTGACCACCAGGCTGGCCGGCATCAGGTCGGCCTTCAGTGCGACTTCGCTCAGCGGCAGGCCGGGGCCCAGGAGCCAGCGCAGATGCGTCGCGCCGAGCGTGAGCCGCCACTGGTCCTCCCGCTGCATGTCCAGGCTGAGCTTGGCGGATTCGGCATCTTCGCCCTGCGCGGATATCTTCATCAAACGCCCGTCCCGATAGGATGCCCGGAGATTCAACGGCGGCATGCCCTGGGCATCGGCCGCAAACACCAGGCCGGTGGCGGTGAGCTCGCCCAACTGCAGCAACTCCGTGGTGGATGCCTGGGCCAGCAGCTTAAAGGCAATCGACGGCGGCACCTGGGGTCGATCCAGGTGAATCGAGTGAAACTGAACCGGCGCCCCGAATAGGCCGAACAATGAGGTCCCGAGCCCGACCCGGGCGATTTTCACGGCGTCCGCTTCGGAGCCTATCGTGACGTCGTCGAGCCGCCATTGCGGTCCCGTCAAAATCCAGAACTTGGCGCTGCCGGCCTTCACGGGAACGCCGAACAGCTCGGCGGCGGTCTTTTCGAACTCGATCCGTTTGCCTTCGAAGGAGTAGAAATTCAGCAGCGTCAGACCCAGCGCCAGCGGCAGGAGCAGGCCGAAAACCGTCGGCAGGATGACGCGGCGCCGTTTCGCGCTGCGTTGCCGGATTCTTTCCCGGATGGCCTCGCGGTCGCGTTCCTCCTGCTCCAGGCGCGCCCTCTCTTCCGCTTCCTCGCGCGCCTTTTTCTCGGCAATGCGGCGCAGCCGTTCTTCTTCCTCGCGCCTGGCCTTTTCCTCGGCTTCGCGGCGAGCTCTCTCTTCGGCTTCGATCCGTGCTCGCTCCTCGGCCTCGCGGCGGGCTATTTCCTCGGCTTCACGCCTGGCCTTTTCCTCGGCCGCGCGGCGGATTCGTTCTTCTTCCTCGCGGCGCGCCCTTTCTTCGGCTTCGATACGCGCACGCTCCTCGGCTTCGCGCCGGGCTTTCTCTTCTGCCTCACGGCGGGCCTGCGCTTCGGCTTCGCGCCGCGCCTTCTCCTCGGCCTCGCGGGCGGCTCGTTCCTCGGCTTCGCGCCGGGCTTTTTCCTCGGCCTCGCGTCTGGCCAGCTCTTCGGCTTCGCGCCTGGTCTTTTCCTCGGCCGCGCGGCGGATGCGTTCTTCTTCCTCGCGGCGAGCCCGTTCTTCGGCTTCGATCCGCGCACGCTCCTCGGCTTCGCGCCGGGCTTTCTCTTCTGCCTCACGGCGGGCCTGCGCTTCGGCTTCGCGCCGCGCCTTCTCCTCGGCCTCGTGGGCGGCTCGTTCCTCGGCTTCGCGCCGGGCTTTTTCTTCGGCCTCGCGTCTGGCCAATTCTTCGGCTTCGCGTCTGGCCTTTTCCTCGGCCTCGCGGCGGGCTATTTCCTCGGCTTCGCGCCTGGCTTTTTCCGCGGCCTCGCGGGCGGCCTTTTCCTGCGCCTTCTGCCGCGCCGCCTCGTCCAGCTGTTTGAGCAGTTCGCTGGTGCTTCCGTCGCGCTGTCCGCGCCGGTTGGCCACCTCGGCACGCAGCTTCGCGGCCGCATCATCCACTTCCTCGGCGGCCTTCTTCTTGGCCTCGCGGACGCGCTCTTCCTCCTGGAGTCGGGCGAGCTCCTCGGCTTCGCGTCGGGCACGATCCTCGGCCGCGCGGCGTGCCAGCTCCTCGGCCTTGCGTTTGGCCTGAGCCTCGGCCTCGCGGCGTGCCAGCTCCTCGGCCTCGCGCTTGCCCTGAGCTTCGGCGTCGCGCCGGACTTTCTCTTCAGCCTCGCGGCGGGCTTTCTCCTCGGCTTCGCGGCGAATTTTCTCCTCGACTTCGCGGCGGACCTTGGCTTCGGCCTCGTGCCGGATTTTTTCTTCGGCTTCGCGGCGCGCTTTTTCATTGGCGGCGTGCCTGGCTCTTTCTTCGGCCTCGTGCTGGGCTTTCTCCCGGGCTTCGCGCTGGGCCTTTTCCTTGGCTTCGCGATGGGCTTGTTCTTCGGCCTTGCGCCGAGCTCTTGCCTCGGCTTCGCGGGCGGTTTTTTCCTCGCCTTGGCGGGCCTTGATCTGCACCGGGCTGCTGAAGTCAAGGCTGTCCAGGCTGCCGCCATCGCCTATGGATTCGTCAGTATCGAGCGAGGCCTCGGGGACATCGCGCAGGTAGCCCTTGTCGACCAGATCGGCCAGGGCGCTGGCGATCCACTCCCTGTCGTCCGGAGCCGCTTCGGCACATTTCGACTCGATCGAGAATAAGCCGTTGCATGCCTTCAGCAGTTCGCGCAAGTCCCTGGACAGGTCGCGCGTTTTCCCGCTTGCCTCACGCAGGCCCTTGGCCGATTTGGTGTACACAACTGCCATTGGCGTCTCCATCCCGGGTTTGAACTGCGGCCCGCGATTTGAATCAGGTCCCGCGCCCAGCCGACCGCAATATTGCTGTACGGCTGCAGTTCATTTCCATGAAAGAATGCTCAGTTCGGATCAATTGTCGAGTCTTGTCGAGTCTTGCCTACCTCGCTGCAACGCGCCGGGCTTCGGCTAGCGGCTCGCGTCGGCGCCAACTTCCGCCAACTCGACGCCCGCCTGCACGCAGTGCACCCGGTTGCGCCCGCTGTTTTTTGCCACATACAGGCCCTGGTCCGCGATGGACAGCAGGTGGTGAACATTATCGACGCCTTCGGCGAATGTTGCGATACCGAGGCTGGCGGTAAAGCCGACATTGCCGGTCCCGGCCTCGACCGAAGCTCCGGCAAACGCCAGGCGTATGCGTTCGGCGACGCGAGTTGCGACCGGCAGCGTGGCCTGGACCAGGATCACCGCGAACTCCTCACCGCCGATACGCCCCGCGATGTCCTCGTCGCGCAGCGCATGCTGGAGTTCGAACCCGACGCGGCGCAGTACCTCGTCGCCGACGGCGTGACCATAGCGGTCGTTGATGGACTTGAACAAGTCGACGTCGATCATCAGCACCGAAATCGACTGGCCGAAACGATGGGCGCGGCGGATTTCCTTTTCCGCGGCTTCGAGAAAGGCGCGGCGGTTGAGCAAGCCGGTCAGGTGGTCCGTGGTCGCCAGCCGTTCGAGCGTTTCCTGGTAGGTCTTGCGCTCGGAAATGTCCTCGGCCAGCAGCACAAAGCCCGTCGGTTCGGCGTCGACCAGCACCGGCACGCCGCGCACCAGCAGCACACCGCCGCCGGCGCGGGGCAGTTCCAGCGCGTGGGCCTCGAAGTTGCCGATGATCTCCATGCGCCGGGCAACCTGCTCCTCGACATTGCCGGGGCCGTAGTCGCCGCGCTCGGCGAAGGTGCGCAAGACGCTGACGAGCGGCATCTGTTTCTCGACGAAACCCGCCGGCAGGCCGAACAGCTTTTCGCTCATGCCGCTCCAATAGACGATGCGCAGATCCTTGTCCATCACCACGACGCCGAAGGGCAGGTTGTCGAGCACGGCCTGGAAATACGATGCGATGCGCCGCAGTTCGTCCTCGGCGTGTTTGCGCTGCGTCATGTCGGTGTAGGTCGACACGAAGCCGCCGTCCGGCAGCGGCACGCCGCGGATTTCGAGCACCGTCCCGTCCGGGCGGATACGCTCGAAAACGTGCGGCAGCATTCTGCGCGCGCGCTCCAGTCCGGACCTGACCAGCTCCTCGGGGTCGCCCGGACCGTACTCGCCGCGCTGCGCGTTGTAGCGCAGCAGTCGGGTCAGGTCGGGCGGCTCGGGCGCGAACAGTTCGTCGGGGAAGTCGAGCAGGCGCTTGATCTGCGAATTCCAGGCGACAAAGCGCAGATCCTTGTCCATCAGGGTCACCCCGCTGGGCAGGTTGTCGATGATGGTCTGAAATAGATGCAGGGTTTCGCTATCGTTCAAGGCCATATTCCTCTCCCTCTTCCGGGGCGGTCTTGATCGACGTCGTCTCCCGGCGCGCGGTCTGCACCGCGCAGGCGCAATGTAACGCTTTCTGGGGGCCTGCGGGCTATTTGCGCGGAAGCCTGCAAGTCTGGCGCCGGATTGCGTTCGCCGCCGCAATCCGGTGCCGCAAACACAACGGGCGCCCTGGTCGGGACGCCCGTTGCTGATTGGCCGCGCCCTTGCGGGCGTGGTCTGCTACTGAGTCAGGTAGTCGGTCACTGCGACCCAGCGGCTGTTCTGGATCTGGCCCACCTTGGACTTGTCGTTGCCCAGGTGCTGCTTGGGCCCGAACTTGTATTCGGGGCTGCCGAACATGTCGCGCGAGAAGGTAGTGCTCTCCAGGGTCTTGATGAAGTTGTCGGTGGTCAGTTTCGGTCCGGTCTTCTTCGCCGTCTGCATGAACATGTCCATCGCCACGTAGCCGTAGGCGGAGAACAGGCCGGGGTCTTCCTTGAACTTGGCCTTGTAGGAAGCGAACCAGTCGCGCACGTTCTTCGAGGAATCGTCGGCATAGGGCACGGCGACCTGATGGAAGGCATACAGCCCGTCCATCGCCTTGCCGCCGAGCTTGTGGATCAGGTCGGTATAGGCCGCCGAGGAGCCGACGAAGTTCGGGTTCCAGCCCATCTTGCGTGCCGTGCCGATGGTGCCGATGGTCTCGCGGATGATGGTGCCGAGCACCACCGTATCGCAGCCCGCCGCTTTCATCTTCGACACCTGCGCCGAGAAATCGGTCGCGCCGCGCTTGAACGAGGTCTTCTCGGCAAAGCTCATGTTGATGTCTTTGAGGCCGTCCTCGGCGCCCTTCAGCACCTCGGTGCCGAAGTCGTCATCCTGGTAGATGACGCAGAACTTCTTGGCGCCGCGCTCCTTGACCATCCATGGAATTCCCTTGCGCATCTGGTTGTAGTAGGGCGCGGCGAAGGAGAACTTCAGCTTGTGCAGCGGCTCATACATTTCGCGCGCCGCCGTCAGCGGGAAAAGGTTCATCACGCCCTTGTCGAACAGGGTCGGGAAGGTGGCCAGATTGACCGCCGTGCCGATGGTGCCGACCATGGCGAAGAGCTTGTCCTGCTGCACCATCTTCTGTGCCGCGAGCAGGCCCTTCTTCGGATCGTAGCCGGAATCCTCGGCGACGAACTTGATCTTGCGCCCATTGATGCCGCCTTGCTCGTTGACTTCGTCGACCCGCATCTGCATGCCGAAGCGCAAGGCCTTGCCGAAGCCGGCCAGCGGACCGGACAGATCCTGGATCGTGCCAATGACGATTTCATTCTTGGTGATGCCCATCTGCTCGGCGGCGAGCGCCGTGGCGCCAGCGCCAACTCCCGCAGCCGCGAGTACCGCTGCCGCCAGTTTCGTGTAACGCTTCATTGTGCTCTCCTCTTTTGCCGGTTGAAACCAACAGTGCCGGCGACCTAGTCGCGATACATCGACTCGATCAGCTCGGCATATTTTTGACTGACTAGCTTACGCTTCAATTTCATGGTCGGGGTCAATTCCTCGTCCTCGGCGCCGAGCTTTTTCTCGATCAGACGGAACTTCTTGACCTGCTCGACGCGGGCGAACTGCTGGTTCACCCGTTCGATCTCGCCGCCGATCAGTTTCTGCACTTCCGCCGAGCGGGTCAGGCTGACATAGTTGGAGAAGGGCACGTCATGGTCCTGGGCGAACTTCTCGACGTTCTCCTGATCGATCATGATCAGCGCCACCAGGTAGGGGCGCTGGTCGCCGATGACCACGGCATCGGTGACATAGGGCGAGAACTTGATCTGGTTTTCCAGCTCGGAGGGCGTGATGTTCTTGCCGCCGGCGGTGATGATGATGTCCTTGAGGCGGTCGGAGATGCGGTAGAAGCCCTCTTCATCGACGGTGCCGACGTCGCCGGTGTGCAGCCAGCCCTCGGCGTCGATGGTCTCCGCGGTCTTCTCCGGCTGGTTCAGGTAGCCCATGAAGACGTTCGGCCCGCGCACCATCAGCTCGCCCGCGGCCGACAGCTTGAGTTCGTTCATCCTGCCCGGCACCCCGATCGAACCGGGCTTGATGCGATCGATCGGCATCGCGGTCGAGCCGCCGCCGGTTTCGGTCATGCCCCAGACTTCCAGCATCGGCACGCCGAGCGCCAGGTACCAGCGCACCAGGTCGGGCGAGATAGGCGCCGCGCCGGTGATCAGCATGCGGCTGCGATGGATGCCGATCAGCTTCCTGACATTGTTCAGCACCAGCGCGCGCGCCAGCCAGTGGGCGAAGTCGAGCCAGCCGCCGATCGCCTGGCGTGCCTCGTAGCGCCTGACTTTCTCCAGGCCGATGCCGATCGCCAGGCGGTAGGCCCACTGCTCGAAGGCATTCGATTCCTTGAGCGCGATGCTGACGCCCGAGTAGAACTTTTCCCAGACCCGCGGCACCGCGACGAACACCGTCGGCGCGATCTCGCGTACGTTCTCGGGAATCGTCTCGGGGTTCTCGACGAAGTTCAGCTTGGTGCCGGTATAGATCGCGAAATAGGCGCCGCCGTTGCGCTCGGCGACGTGGCACAGCGGCAGGAAGCACATGCGCTCGTCGTCCTCGTTCTGCGCGATCACCATGTTGAAGCTCTTCACCGACTGCAGGATGTTGCGATGCGAAAGCATGGCGCCCTTGGGTTTGCCGGTGGTGCCCGAGGTGTAGATCAGGATCGCCAGGTCTTCGCTGCGGCGCGCACTGACGCGCGCGCGCCACTCGGCGGCGGCGGCTTCGGGGCCGACGCGGGTGAGACGCGCGCGGCCCAGTTCGCGCAGGCGGTCGAAACTGATCACCTGTGCGTCGTCGAGATCGCGCAGGCCCTCCATGTCCCAGACCACGATCCGGCGCAGCAGCGGCAGGCGTTCGCGCACTTCGAGCGCCTTGTCGAGCTGCTCGTCGTCCTCGACGAAGAGCAGCACCGAATTCGAATCCTGCATCAGGTATTCGACCTGGCTCGCCGCGTCGGTCGGATAGATGCCGGAACTGATGCCGCCGCAGGAGAGCACCGCGAGATCGGAAAACAGCCATTCCTGGCGCGTATTGCCGAGGATCGAGGTCGTCTCGCCGACCTCGAAGCCGAGCTCCAGCAGGCCCATGCCGGCCTCGCGCACGATCTCGCCCACCGCGTTCCACGACAGGCTCTGCCACAGGCCGTATTTCTTCTGGCGGAACAGCGTCCGCTCGCCGCGCAGCGCCACGGCATTCCAGAACATCTCGGGCAGGTTGTCGCCGGGAACGACGATGCGTTCCTCGGCCCAGTAATGCTTGCCGTCAAGCCGCCACATGGCACAAACCCTTAACCGCTATTAACGCAGAGGCGCAGAGGAAAAGCTCAAACTGCAAGATATGGATCTTCTCTGCGCTCTCTGCGTCTCTGCGCCCTCTGCGTCGAAAGAGTTTCCGCATCGTTACCTCCAAGTCTTCTTCTTCTTCCAGCGTCGCCCCGCGCGCGCGCCGGCAGCCTTGACGCCGAGATAGAACTCCTTGATGTCGTCCTTCTCGCGCAGTGCGGCGCAGGTGTCGTGCATCACGATGCGGCCGATTTCCAGCACGTAGCCGTAGTCGGCATATTGCAGCGCGATGTGGGCGTTCTGCTCGACCACCAGCAGCGTCACGCCGCGCTCGCGGTTGATGCGCACGATGATCTCGAAAATCTCCCGGGTCAGCTTGGGCGACAGGCCCAGGCTCGGTTCGTCGAGCAGCATCATGGTCGGGCGGGACAAGAGTGCGCGGCTGATCGCCAGCATCTGCTGCTGGCCGCCGGAGAGCTGGCCGGCCGGCTGGTTGGTGCGCTCTTTCAGGATCGGGAAATAGCCGAAGACGTCCTCGATGTCCTTCGCCACGGCGTCCCGGTCGGCCGCCGGCCGCGTGTAGGCGCCCATCAGCAAGTTCTCGCGCACCGTCAACAGCGGAAAGATCTCGCGCCCTTCCGGCACGTGGACCAGGCCCTGGCGCACGATCCAGGCCGGATCGCGGCCTTCCAGCTTGTCGTTCCTGAAGACGATGCTGCCCTTCTGCGGATCGAGGATGCCGGAAATGGTTTTCAGGACCGTGGTCTTGCCCGCCCCGTTGGAGCCCAGTACGGTGACGATGGCGCCCGTCGGCACCGCCAGCGAGACGCCGCGGATCGCCTTGACCGCGCCATAGGCGGCCTCGACGTTGTTGAGCTGGAGGATGGGATCGGACATAAGGTCAAACCTTTTAGCCACAGAGGCCACAGAGGCCACAGAGGCCACAGAGAAAACCTCTGTGAAGTTCTTCCTCTGTGTTCTCTGTGTCTAACGCTTTGCTTTTGAAGTTCATGCCTCCACCCCGCCCAGATAAGCCTCGATCACGCCCGGATGCGCCTGGACTTCCTCGGGCGTGCCCAGCGTCAGCACCTCGCCCAGGTTCAGCGCCAGGACTCGGTCGGAGACGCGCGAGACCAGGCTCATGTCGTGCTCGACCATGACCACGGTAATCCCCAGGTCGTGCTTGATGTCCTCGATCCAGAAGCCCATGTCCTCGGTCTCTTCGGTGTTGAGGCCCGAGGAGGGTTCGTCGAGCAGCAAGAGGCGCGGCCGCATCGACAGCGCGCGCGCCAGTTCGACTACCTTGCGCACGCCGTAGGGCAGGCCGACCACCATGCTGTCGCGGTAATGCTGAAGGTCGAGGAACTCGATGACTTCCTCCACCTGGCGACGGAATTCGAGTTCGGCGCGGCGCACCGAGCCGGTGAACAGCAGGTCCTGCCACCAGCCCGTGTGGCGATGGCAATGGCGGCCGACCAGCAGGTTCTGCAATACGGTGGCATGCTCGAACAGCTCGATGTTCTGGAAGGTGCGGGCGATGCCGTGGCGCGCCACGACATGCGGCGGCATGCGCGAAATCACCTCGCCCTCGAAACGCACCTCGCCCGAAGTGGGTCGGTAAAGCGCCGAGACCAGGTTGAAGATGGTGGTCTTGCCGGCGCCGTTGGGGCCGATCAGGGAGAACACCTCGTTCGGCCAGACATCGAAGGAGACGTCGTTCACCGCCTTGAGGCCGCCGAACTGCACGGACAAGTTGACGGCCTGCAGCATCGGCGTCGTCATTTCATCCGCTCCGACTTCATATAACTTTTCTGCCGCCTGAACATGCCCTTGCGATAGAACGGAAAGATTTCGAGGAAGGTGCGGAATTTCAGCCAGCGCCCATAGAGCCCCAGCGGTTCGAACAGCACGATGGCGACCAGGATGATGCCGAAGACGGTCGGCTGCAATCCCGTCTGCTGGCCCAGCGCTTCCGGCAGCCAGTCCTTGCCGGTGACGATCAACTGCTGCACGACGAACCAGAAGGCCGGGCCGAAGATCGCGCCCTGGATCGAACCGAGGCCGCCGATCACCACCATCATCAGCAGTTCGATCGACTGCAGGAAGCCGAACTGGTCGGGCGTGATGAAGCGGATCTTGTGCGCGTAGAGCGCCCCGGCGATGCCGGCCAGCGCCGCCGAGAGGGCGAAGGCGACGGTCTTGTAGTGCGCCAGGTTGATGCCCATACTCTGCGCCGACACCTCGGAATCGCGGATCGCGACGAAGGCGCGGCCGGTCGGACTGCGCAGCAGGTTGAGCACGCCGAGCACGCAGAGCACGGCAATGAAGCTGACCAGGTAGTAGAAGTTGGTGCCGTCGTCGAAGTCGATGCCGGCGATGACCAGCTTGTTCAGCTGGAGTCCGGCATTGCCGCCGGTGATGGCTTCTGCGCTGACCACCGCCTGTTCGAGGATGAAGCCGAAGGCCAGCGTGGCGATCGACAGGTAGAGGCCCTTCACGCGCAGCGCCGGCAGGCCGATCATGATCCCCGTGATGCCCGCCACCAGCGCCGCCAGCGGCAGGGAAATCACGAAAGGCCAGCCGTTGGCCTGCAGATAGGCCTCGGTGTAGGCGCCCATGGCGAGGAAGCCGGCATGGCCCAGCGAGACCTGGCCGGTGAAGCCGGCCAGCAGCATCAGGCCGAGGCAGACGATGGCATAGATGCCGATGAAGGTGATCTGCGACAGCGTGTATTCCGACAGCAGCCAGGGCGCGGCGACCAGCGCCACGGCCAGGGCGGCGTACCAGAAGCGCTGGCCGCCATGCCTGAACAGCGCGATGTCCTGTTCGTAACGGGTCTTGAAGAGGAAGTGCATGCGCGGTCCCGGTCACACCTTCTTGGTCAGGTTTTCGCCGAACAGGCCGTTGGGCTTGACTACCAGCATCACCAGCACCACCACGTAGGCCGCGATGTCCTTGAAACCTTCGGGCAGGTAGAAGCCGGCCAGCGATTCGACGATGCCGATCACCAGGCCGCCGACCAGCGCGCCGGGGATGCTGCCGAAGCCGCCGACCACCGCCGCCGGAAAAGCCTTGAGCCCGACGAAGCCCATGTTGGCATGGACGAAGGTGATCGGCGCCAGCAGCAGGCCGGCGACGCCGCAGATCGCCGAGGACAGGCCCCAGACCAGCATGTTCACGCGGCGCACCGGGATGCCCATGTAGAAGGCCGCGAGCTGGTTCTGCGAAGTCGCCTGCATCGCGATGCCGAGCCGCGTGTAGCGGAAGAACACATACAGCAGCGCGACCAGCGCCACCGTCGCCAGGATGATCACCAGGTGCTCGACCGAAACCACCAGCCCGCTGCCCTCGCCGCCGATCCAGATCACCTCGTCCTTCCAGGGCACCGGCAGCGTGTGGGTTTCGGTGCCCCAGTAGGGAATCATGGTGACCACGCCGCGCGCCAGATAGCCCAGGCCGATGGTGATCATCACCACGGTGAAGGCCGGCTGGCCGAGCAGGGGGCGCAGCACCAGGCGCTCGGTGCCCATGCCGACCAGCGCCATGGCGGCGATGGTGGCGACGAAGGCCAGGGCGAAGGGCAGGCCGATCACCGTCATGGCGGAGAGGCCGATGAAGCCGCCGATCATCATCAAATCGCCCTGGGCGAAATTGACGGTTTCGGTGGCCTTGTAGATCAGCACGAAGCCGAGGGCGATCAGCGCATAAATGCAACCGATCGCTGCTCCGCTGACGATCAATTGCAGGAGCTGCAACACCCGATATCTCCTCCCGGGAAAACTGCCGTATTGGCTTTCTTTTGGGCCCTGCTTCAGGTGTCAATTATGCATCAAGCGAGTTGGTTTGCGCGCCGCATCGCCGTGTCGCCAACACCAACTCTTGTCGATGCCGGGCGCTCAGACGCCTGTCGCGGCGAACACGCGGTAGCCGTTGCGCCCGGCCTGTTTTGCCTGGTACATCGCGATGTCGGCCTGCTTCATCAAATCGGCCGCATCGTCCTCGGCATGGGCTTCACGGATCGCGATGCCGATGCTTGCCGTCACCGTGAGCAGGTGGTCGGCGATACGGACCGGCTGGTGGATGGCATCGAGGACCTTGCCGGCCACGGCCGCCGCCTGGGCATGGGCGATCTCGGGCAGGACGATGACGAATTCGTCGCCGCCGGGCCGCGACACGGTGTCGCCGGCACGCACACAGGCCGCGAGCCGGCCCGCCATCTCGCGCAGGAGGCAGTCGCCGGCGTCGTGGCCGAGCGTGTCGTTGGTCTCCTTGAAATGATCGAGGTCGAGGAACATCACCGCCATGGGCCGGCCAAAGCGCCTGGCCTGTGCCAAGTCATGGTTCAGCCGATCGAGCAGCATGCGGCGGTTGGGCAATTTCGTCAGGCTGTCGAAAAACGCCAACTGCCGGGCATGCTCTTCGGCGTCTTTGAGGTCGGTGATGTCGCGGTTGCTGATGCGCCGTCCGAGGGGCCTGCCGTCCGGCGCAAATACCGCCCGACAGCCGTGCGCGATCCAGCGCAGTTCTCCCGTCTTGGTGACGATGCGGAATTCGAGCTGGACGCCCTCGCATCCGTAGGCATGCCGTAGATGTTCCTCGTAGGCGGGCCTATCCTCCGCATGCACGATGCGCCTGATCAGCCCCGGATCGGCGCTGAACTCCTCCCGGGAATAGCCGCTGATCCGTTCGCAGGCCGCGTTGACGTAGAGCAGCTCGCCGTTGGTTCCCAGCCAGTACTCCCAGCCGTAGGTGTAGTCGGCGATGGTGCGGAAGCGCTCCTCGCTTTCCCGCAGCGCCAGATCATTCATGACGCGCTCGCTCACGTCCTGTACCGTGCCGATGGAACGCAAGGGCTTGCCCTCGCTGTCGAAAACCGATTCGCACTGCTCCTGAACGTGCTTGACCCGGCCGTCGGCCAGCAGCAGGCGGTGGATGATTGCGTAGGGACGGTGCGTCTTCAGGGAGTCGGCGTAGGCGGCATCGACGCGCTGCCGATCGTCGGGATGGACCGCATTCAGGAAAGCGTCGTACGAGGCAGGACCGGCGTTCTTGTCGATTTCAAAAATGCGGTAGATCTCGTCGGACCACGTCAATGCATTGCGGCGGTGGTCCAGCGTCCAGTTGCCGATATGGGCAAGCCTTTGCGCTTCGGTCAGGCGCAATTCGCTTTCGGCAAGCTCATCCCTGGCAGCTTGCAAGGCCATCCACATCACGCCCAGCGTGGCCGCGACAAAAATCACGATATAGGCCAGCACGGAAACGGATTGCACGTGGCTGGGCTGATATAGATCGTCGATCTTCCCCGCCGTGAGGGTGAGCACCACGCGTGCGGCCGATGAGGCACCGAAACTCGCTATCACCACGGCGGTGAAGACTTGCGGCAGCCGCCCCTGCCTCGGCAAGGTGCTGAACAGGTAGCCGGCGATGCGGAAATACTGAAGCGCAACAATCGCGGAAAATGCCACGATACGCGCGGTGTTATCCGGCCTGACCAGCGACGACACCGTGATGAGCACGAAGCCCAGCGCCACCAGCAACCAGCCCGGAACATCCCTGTCCGGCGCGGCATGGAAGCTGCGCAGGCTGCGCAGCAACGGGATCGCCGCGGCAAACATGATCGTATCGGCAATCACCACGGCGACAAGATCCGGCACCCGCCCCCGCAGCGCCACCAGGCCCATTCCCAGCGCGAAAACCAGCAGGCTCCAGCCCCACAACTTCAGCGCCCGCATGCCGTGCCTGAGACTTCCGAACAGCAGCGACACCAGCCCCATCAGCACCGCCATGGCGACGGCGACGATGAGCAGGCTTCGCGTATCCAGGTAAACGGAGCTATTCATTGCAACAGCGCATTGCGACAGCTTGGTTTCATGCCGGTTTGTCGTCCGGCGCAAGCCGCGCCAGGAATCGTGTTTCGAACAGTGCCGCCGACACCGGCTTGCTGAACAGGTAGCCCTGCATTTCGTCGCAGTTCAGCAGGCGCAGCAGGCGTTGCTGCTCCTCGGTTTCGACACCTTCGGCCACCACCTTGAGTTTGCGCGATTGGGCCAGGTTGATGATGGTCGATACCAGTGCCAGGCCTTGCGGTCCGGCCGTCATCTCGATGACGAAGGAGCGGTCGATTTTCAGCGTATCCACCGGCAGCCGGGCGAGGTAGCTGAGCGAGGAGAAGCCGGTGCCGAAGTCGTCGATCGCGACTTCCTCGCCGACCTTGCCCGAAACCACGATGAACGGCAGGTCGAGGCCGCTTTCATTGGCAATTCGCAGCGCCTCCATGCCGTCGAATCCGGGAATCCGGCAATCGGACAGGATCAGGTCCCACGGCTTGTCGAGCAACGCCGCGCGCATCGCCGCAGCCGTCTCGACCCGTGCCGAACCCGGCTCGTAACCGCTCTGGCGCACCGCGTGCAGCAGCAGCTCGGCATCGTCGGCGGAATCCTCGACGATCAGTACGCGCAAAGGGCTGCGGGCTTCCTGCGGGGCGGCTCTCGCGTCCATGGAAAGGCCTAAACCCGCACCGGCGGCGCTTCGTTGAGAACCAGCCAGTAGAGCCCGAGCGTCTGTATCGTCGCATTGAACTGGTCGAAGTCCACCGGCTTGCGGATGTAGCTGTTGCAGCCCAGGTTGTAACCGGCAATCAAATCCGAGTCCTCCTTCGACGAGGTCAGTATGACGACCGGCACCAGTCTGAGCCGCGCGTCGGCGCGCATGCGTTGCAGAATATCGAGACCGGGAATCCTGGGCAGCTTGAGGTCGAGCAGCACCAGTGCGGGAACCGCGTTGCCGGCGTCGAACAAATAGTCCACGGCCTCCTCGCCGTCGCGCGCGACCTTGACCGGATTGGCGATGCCGTTCTTCTTCAGCGAGCGCAGCGTGAGCGCCTCGTCATCCGGATTGTCTTCAATCAGCAGTATCAGCCCCTTGTGCATTTCAGGTGTCATCGCGCCTCCTCACCAATGTCGGCAAGCCGGGCGATCGGATGCGGCGGCACGATCGCAAAGTCACCAACACATTGCACTTGGCGCAGCGCAGGCGCAGGTACCTGCCACGCTTCACGCCGTATGGCGCACGCACTTACCGACGCGGCCGCGAGAGCTGGCGATGGAACCCTGCAATTTCACGCACATCCAATCTCCGCACCCTGCGCGCACCATTTTCGGTTCTTAGGGAGCGGTGGAATTGATCTACGTCAAGAGTATGTAAGCATAATTCAGCCTTGCCGAATCGCTATCCGAGTCATGCCGATGGCATATGTCGGCAGGGCGTGGCATTGTTTCCAACGCGATTGACCGTCGAGTGGACTATTGCGGGACCAATGCCGATGCACGCACCGCAGCCGGTCAAATTCCATCACGAATGACCGCTGTGGCAATGACGCGCGACGCTTGCGCATAGGTCGAGCATCGGCAACCGGGATGGCGCAGCTTCCACTGTCCGGTTGTAGCGGCGGCGCGGGCGCCGGGCCGCCGTGGCGCCATCGTCAACTCCCTCGCGCGAATTGCGCGTCGGCACGCCGTTATTCGCCCCGATAGTTGTTTAGAATTGAAGTATCGCTTCTCCGGCAAATGCGCCCGCCATACGCTCGCATCATCAATGTCGAATCGATCAACCACGAGCAGGGGCCCCGTCGGGAATTTCGCCGGTCCCGCATTCCCCGGCGATTTTCTCGGCCCGCTGACGGCGTCGCTGGTCAGCATCCCGATCGAGGCGAACTACGGCATCATCGCCTTCGCGGCCCTCGGCCCGTCCTTCATGGCGGTCGGCGTGCTGGCGGCGATCCATTGCGCGCTGGTCGCCAACCTGGTCGCCGCGCTCACCACGGCGCGGCCGGGCTTGCTCGGCGGCACGCGGCCAACCCTGGTACTGGCGGTGGCCGTGCTGATCGGCGATCTGGCGGCGAAGCTGCGCGTGAACGGCGAGCCTGATGTTCCGCTGATACTCGCCTTCACCATGCTGACGCTGGCCATGGCCGGGGTCGCCCAGCTACTGATGGGCTTGACCAATATCGGCCGCCTGTTCAAGTACATGCCTTTTCCGGTGCTCGCCGGTTTCGTCAATGGCGCAGCGCTGCTGATCCTGCTTTCGGCCCTGCGCCCTTTGCTGGGCCTGCCGGGCGTGTCCTCGTGGCAGGGGTTTTCCGACCAGTTGGCGACGGTGCAGCCGGGCGCCGTGCTGGTCGGGCTCGCCACCGCGGCGATCGCGCTGCGGCCGCCGCGCTTCGCGTCGAGGCTGCCGCCCCTGATGGTGGCGTTGGCCGGCGGCCTGCTGCTGCATTACCTGATCGCCGCGCTGGCGGGGCCGGAGCGGGCCGGCGCCACGCTCGGTGCGGTGGCCAGCAAATGGCCGGACTTCGATGTGCTGCGCGGATTCCAGACCATCTTCGGCGACCCGCAGCTGCGGGCCATGGTGCCCGCGCTGATTCCCTCGGCCTTCGGCCTGGCGCTGCTGGCCACCGTGGAATCCCTGCTTACGGCGTCGGTGGTCGACGGCCTGCTGCACCAGCGCCACCACTCGAACCGGGAGCTGCTGTCGCAGGGGCTGGCCAACGTGCTTGGCGCCTGCGCCGGCGGCCTGATGAGCGCAGCCGGTCTTTCGCGTTGCGCCAACAACGTGCGTGCCGGGGCACGCACGCGCTGGTCGGCATTGACCTATGCGCTGATTGCGGCGGGTATGTTGTACCTCGTCGAGATGATCGCTTACCTGCC
The DNA here is from genome assembly GCF_031426875.1 of Sulfuritalea sp. Lineage (NCBI taxonomy): Bacteria > Pseudomonadati > Pseudomonadota > Betaproteobacteria > Nitrosomonadales > Sterolibacteriaceae > Sulfuritalea > Sulfuritalea sp. The sequence continues at coordinate 12,578 of NZ_JASJPC010000031.1, read as the reverse complement.
GTTGGCCGTGACCGGCGGGCTGCTGGTCGCCGTGGCCTGGATCATGGTGGACGAATGGAGCCGGCGTTTGCCGCGGCAACTGCTGCAGGGCCACGGCCTGACCGGCAGCCAGCACCGCACGCTGCTGGCGAACTACCTGGTGATGCTGGCCGTGGTCGTCACCGCCGTGGCGACCAGCCTGATCACGGCCGTGTTCGTCGGCGTGGTCGGCGCCATGCTGCTCTTCGTGCGCCGCAACAGCGGCAACGTGATCCGCCGCGAACTGCACGGCAACCACCATCACTCGCTGCGCCAGCGCAGCATCTCGCGCATGCGCGAACTGGAGCGCGAAGGCTGGCGCATCGTGCTGCTGGAACTCGACGGTTCCCTGTTCTTCGGCACGGCCGATCGGCTTGCACGCGAAATCGAAGGTTTTGCGAGCAAGGCCGAATACCTGATCCTGGACTTCCGCCGGGTGACCGAAATCGACGTGACGGGCGCGCGCATCCTGCAGCAGGCGACCCGCGAAGTATCGGCAAAACATTGCCAGCTGGTTTTTGCCTCGGTCAAGCCGGATGGCGCCCGCGGCCGCATGCTGGCGATGCTGGGCGGTGCCGGACTGCCGGAGCGACGCTTCTGGTTCGATGCCGCGGACGATGCCATGGAATGGGCGGAGGAAGACCTGCTGGCCAAGTTCGATCTGCCCGAGCCCCGCGACCGGCTCTTGTCGGTGCGGGAAACCCAGCTCGGCCGCAGCCTCGACAAGGATGATCTGCGGATAGTGCAGGACGCCTTGACCGAGCTGCGCATCGAGCGCGGCGCGCCGATCTTCAGCACCGGCGACAAGGCCGACGGACTCTACGTGGTGATTGCGGGCAGCGTCAGCGTCTACCTGCGCGGCGACAAGGGCCAGGGCCGCAAGCGCGTCGCCTCGCTGGCGCCCGGCGTGGTCTTCGGCGAGATGGGCCTGCTTGACGGCCTGCCGCGCTCGGCCGATCTGATCGCTGACGAGGGCAGCGTGGTGCTCAAGCTGACGCGGGCGCATTTCGACGAAATTCGGCGCAGCCATCCCGACATCGCGGCGACCATCCTGTTCAACCTGAGCACCGAGATGGCAACGCGGCTGCGCTACGTGAATCTTGAACTGCAGGAAGCGTCGGCCTAGAAGCGGCGCACCGCCTGGCCGGCGATGGCATAATCGTTTCACCGCCTCGGTGTCCCGCGAGCCGCCTCTTTCCATTCCGTACATGCAACTCGATATCTTCGAGCACAGCCGCGACGTGGTCTTGCGCAACGCGGTCATCGATGCCTTGCGCCTGCGCGATGCCGGTGCCTGTGCGCATGCAATCGCCGCGCTTGCGGCCGAGTACGGCGCCGATCCACTGCTGCCGGCCTTCGGCCTGCTCAGCGAGAAATTGCATACGCTTCTTCCCACTCCGCTGGCGCGCGAGGCGGCTATCGCGCTTGTGCAGGAAACCCGGAGCGCCGTGACGGCAGCGGCACACGCGGTGTTCGGCAACTCGGCGCAGGCCTGGCTTGCACCTGTTTGGACCGAGCTGGCGGCGGCCATCGCCCCTTACCCGTTCCAGCCCGATGACGAGGAACTGCACGCCGCGGCCTTGCTGCTGCGGGCCGGTCGCTGGACCGAGGCCGTCGCGAGTATCGAGGGCATCGCGTCATGGCGACGGCAGCCGGCGCCGCTGGCCTGGATGATCGAAGCCCGCAGCCGATGCGCTGATTTCGCGGCGATCTGGCCGCTGCTGGCGGAGCTGGCCTGGATGGCGCCGCGACGTGCGCAGGCGCTCGCGTCACGGCTGGCCTTGCCCGAGCTCGACCGCCTGCTGCGCGGCTTCGATGCCGAGTTCGAGGGCGAGGGCGCGGCGGAGGACTTCGCCTGGTTCCCGGCCTGGGTGCTGATCGCCGACAGGCGCCATGCGGCGGGCCTGCGGCTGGTCCAGGATGGCGCGCATACGCGGCCGGAAACCTGCGCCCGCATCGTGCTCGGCCTGCTCGCGCTCGAGCGCCAGGGGCGTCATGGCGAACTGGTCGAGGGGCGTCGTAAACTGCGCGAAGCACATCCCGTGCTGTTCGCGCGCTACATGCAGGACAGATAGAAGGACTGCAAAGCATATAGGGAGGCGCTGATCAAGTGTCAAATCGTCATTCCGGCGAATGCCGAAATCCAGAAGAATCAAGGCGCTGGACACCGGCGTTTGCCGGTGTGACGGCTTATTCAGCACTTCCATAGGCACAGCACTGCCGCCTCACTGTCCCTGCGCAACCGCTCAAGCTCGCGGACGAACCTGTCTTGCGGGCTCAGGCCTGCTGGATCACCCGCCTCTGGCTGGCGTCTGAAACAGTTGTGACAGTGCGGCTTTGACGTTCTTTGCATCCGTCGCCGACAGCCGCCCGAGTTCGCCGCGCACGACGCGGTGATCCAGGGTAAACAGCTTGAAGCGGAGTATCGAGGGCACCGGCAGGCCGGCGGTGGCGAGATCGCGGATCGGGCAGTCGAGCGGCCAGGACGGGTTCGAGACCGAGGTGATCATCGCCATCACCGAATGCCCGGCCGGCGTGTTGAAGGCATCGGCGTCCGAGAGCACGAGAGCCGGACGGTTCTTTGTGGCGTTGCGGTCGGTGAAAGGGAAGGGCACGCGCACTACCGCAAAGCGCTCAAAGCTCACGGTAGGCTTCCTCGTCGGCGCTGCTCGCCCACTCGGTAAGCGTACCTTCGACGGCGCGCAGGTAGTCGATGTCCATCGGCTGCACCCGGCGGACAGTCGCCGTCCCGTCAGCGCCGACTTCCCAGGCGATCAGGTCGCCGGCCGAGACCTTCAGCGCGGCGCGCACATCTTGCGGAATGGTGGTCTGGCCCTTGGCGGTAATTTTGGCGACGGCTAGCATGACGTACTCCGGTAAGGATTGCATTACATTCTTACTGTACAGACAAGCCAAACCGGAATCAAGGATAGAAACGATCTCCCCTGGCCGCCATGTCGCGCAGGATTTTCGGTGCGGCAAAGCGCGGGCCATGTTTTGCCGCGAGACCATCCAGCTTCGCTACGGCTTGCGCCAGTCCCAGCGTATGCAGCCAGCCGATCGGCCCGCCGCGGAAGGGCGGGTAGCCCCAGCCGAGGATGGCGCCGACATCGGCATCGATGGGCGCGCGCAGCACTTTCTCTTCCAGGCAGCGCGCGGTTTCGACCGACTGCACCAGGATCAGGCGTTCGACGATGTCATCGAGGCTGATCATCGCCGTGCCGTCAGCACCAACTCTTGTAGGGAACTGCTGTGCCAGCCCGGACCACAAATGCTTCGGCCCGTCCGCCGGGTAGTCGTAGAAGCCGGCGCCGGACTTGCGGCCGAGCCGGCCCAGTTCCGCCACCATCTTCGCCGCGACGCGATCGGCGGCGCGTTCGACATAAGCCTTGCCCAGATCGGCGCGGGTCTGCTGCGCGATCTTGTGCACCAGCTCGATCGAAACTTCGTCGGCCAGCGCCAGCGGCCCCACCGGCATGCCGGCGATCAGCCCGGCCTTGTCGATCAGCGCCGCCGGCACGCCTTCTTCCAAGAGCGCCATGCCTTCCGAAACATAGGTGCCGAAGACGCGGCTGGTGTAGAAGCCGCGCGAATCATCGACCACGATCGGCGTCTTGCCGATGGCGCGCACGTAATCCATCGACCGCGCCAGCGTCGCGTCCGAGGTCGCCTTGCCGACGATGATCTCGACCAGCGGCATCTTCTCCGCCGGCGAGAAGAAATGCAGGCCGATGAAATTCGCCGGACGCACGGACGCTTCGGCCAGCCCGGTGATCGGCAGGGTCGAGGTGTTGGAGGCGAAGATCGCATCAGGCGCGATCACGGCCTCGGTCTTCTTCGTCACCTCGGCCTTGATTTCGCGCTTCTCGAACACCGCCTCGATCACCAGTTCGCAGCCTTTGAGATCGGCATAGTCGGCGGTGGGATGGATGTGCGCCAGCAGCGCGTCGACCGCCTGCTGGGTCATGCGTCCCCTGGCGACCTGCTTGCCCCACTGCTTGGCGGCGTAGGCCTTGCCCTTCTCGGCCGCCTCCTGGGAGGTATCGAGCAGCACGATATCGATGCCGGCCGTGGCGGTGGACATGGCGATGCCGGCGCCCATCATGCCGGCGCCGAGCATGCCGATCTTCGTGTATTTCTGCGTCGCCACGTCGGCGGGACGCGAGGCCAGCTTGTTGGCTTCCTGCATGCCGAAGAACAGGCTGCGGATCATGTTCTTCGACACCGGCGACATCACCAGATTGGTGAAGTAGCGCGCCTCGATGGCGAGCCCGGTGTCGAGGTTGGTCGACAGCCCCTCATAGACGCAGGACAGGATGTGCTTCGGCGCCGGGTAGTTGTCGTAAGTCTTCTCGCGCAGCATGGCGTTGGCTGCCATCAGCATCTGCATGCCGCCCGGCGTGTTTGGTCCGCCGCCGGGAATCTTGAAACCTTTCGTATCCCAGGGCTGCAGCGGCTTGGCGCCGGAGGCGATGGCATCCTGCACCCACTTGCGTGCCGCCTGGCGTTCTTCGCCCACGGCCACCACGGCATGGATCATGCCGATCTTCTGCGCCTCGGCGGCCTTGATGCGCTTGCCTTCCATCAGCAGCGGTGCTGCGGCCATCATGCCGGCCAGCCGCGGCAGGCGCTGCGTGCCGCCGGCGCCAGGCAGCAGCCCCAGCGTGACTTCGGGGAAGCCAAAACGCGCCTTCGGATTGTCGGCCGCGACGCGGTAATGGCAGGCCAGCGCGATTTCCATGCCGCCGCCCAGCGTCGTGCCATTGAGCGCCGCGGCGACGGGCTTGCCGCCCAACTCGATGCCGCGCATCAGCTTATGCCAGTCGCTGATCGCCGCGTGGAAGGCGGCTGCATCGGTGGCGGCGCCGAGTTCGGCGAGGTCGCCGCCGGCGATGAAATCCTTCTTCGCCGAGGCAACCACGATGCCTTTCACCGCCGGGTCGGCCAGCGCCTGCTGCATGGCCTTGGCATAGGCGCCCATCGAGGTTGCGTTGAGGATGTTCTGCGATTTGCCCGGGTAGTCGAATTCGACGGTGGCGATGCCTTCTGCATCGACGGAATAGTTCAGCATGTCAGTGGCTCCAGAGTGCCGTGTGAGTCTGCAATGGGTCAAAGGCGTTGATTTGCGATACTTTGGGAGCGCCAAGGACGACGGGGGTCCTCCTCCGTCCATGTCCCCCGGGCCGAAAAGGCGCCGGCCCTCCTCCTTTACTTCCCGGAGGAGGACCCCCGCCATCCTTGGCGGGATAGGCCTGCGCATAGCAACCGAAAATCCGCGACGGCATCACCTGATCGGGAGGGTGGGATGTTCTGCGCAGCGAAGTAAAGAAGGAGGAGGAGCCCGAAGGGCGACGACGGATGACATGAGCAGCGCAGAATGCCCCGCCCTCCCGATCCCGCACAATCGACAATTCCGCGTCGGTTTTCATTTCAAACCCGCTCGATGATCGTTGCCGTTCCCATCCCCGCACCAACGCAGAGCGTGGCAAGCCCGGTGGAAAGATCGCGCCGCTCGAGCTCGTCGAGCAGGGTACCGAGGATCATGGCGCCAGTGGCACCGAGCGGATGGCCCATGGCGATGGCGCCGCCATTGACGTTCATCCTGTCGTGCGCGACGTTCAGCACCTGCATGAATCGCAGCACTACGGCGGCGAAGGCTTCGTTGAGTTCGAACAGGTCGATGTCGCCGATCTTCATGCCGGCGCGCTTGAGGGCTTTTTCCACAGCATACGAAGGCCCGGTCAGCATGATCGAGGGCTCGGAGCCGATCGAGGCGAAGGAGCGTATCCGTGCGCGCGGTTTCAGACCCAGCGCCGCACCCATTTCCCTGGTGCCGAACAGCACGGCGGCGGCACCATCGACGATGCCGGAACTGTTGCCGGCGTGATGCACGTGCTCGATGCGCTCGACTTCCGGATAGCGCTGCAGCATCACGCTGTTGAAGCCGTATTTTTCGCCCTGCTCCTGGAAGGCCGGCTTGATCTGCGCCAGCGACTCCCGGGTAGTTTCCGGCCGCATGTATTCGTCGCGATCAAGCATGACGAGGCCGTTGATGTCCTTCACCGGCACGATCGATCGGGCGAAGCGCCCTTCGTCCCAGGCCGTCTTGGCGCGGCGCTGCGATTCGGCAGCGTAGGCATCGACGTCCTGGCGCGAGAAGCCCCACTTGGTGGCGATCAGGTCGGCGGAAATGCCCTGCGGCACGAAGGCGGTCTTCGCCGCCACCTGCGGATCGATCGGCCAGGCGCCGCCGGAGGAAAACATCGGCACGCGCGACATCGATTCGACGCCGCCGCCCACGACGAGGTCGGCCTGGCCGGACATGATCTGCGCCGCGGCCTGGTTGCAGGCCTCCAACCCCGAGGCGCAGAAGCGGCTGACGGTGACGCCCGGTGCGCTGGTCGCGTAGTCGGCATACAAGGCGGCGACGCGCGCGATGTCGGCGCCCTGCTCGCCGACCGGCTCGACGCAGCCGAGGATCACGTCGTCGACCTTCGAGGTGTCGAGATTGTTGCGGTCGCGCAGCGCGCGCAAGGCGGTCGCTGCGAGGTGGATCGGCGTCGCCTGATTCAGCGCGCCGCCCTGCTTGCCCTTGCCGCGCGGCGTGCGCAGGGCGTCGAAGATATAGGCTTCGGTCATTACAGGCTCCTGCTGATGAGTTCTTTCATGATTTCATTGGTGCCGCCGTAGATGCGCTGCACGCGGGCATCGGCCCAGGCGCGGGTGATCGGATATTCCCACATGTAGCCATAGCCGCCGAAGAGTTGCACGCACTCGTCCATGACCTTGAACTGCAGGTCGCTGCACCAGTACTTGGCCATCGAGGCCGTGGCCGGGTCGAGCTTGTTTTCCAGCAGCAGCTCGATGCAGCGGTCGACGAAGACGCGGCCGATCTGGATTTCGGTCTTGAGTTCGGCCAGCTTGAAGCGGGTGTTCTGGAACTTGGCGATCTCCTGGCCGAAGGCCTTGCGCTCGTTCGTATATTGGACGGTCCAGCCCAGCGCCGCTTCGGCCGAGGCGATCGCGATCACGGCGATCTGCAGGCGCTCCCAGGGCAGTTCCTGCATCAGGTAGACGAAGCCGTTGCCCTCGTCGCCGAGCAGGTTTTCCGCCGGCACCCTGACGTTGTCGAAGAACAGCTCGCAGGTGTCCTGCGCCTTCATGCCGGCCTTGTGCAGCGGCTTGGCCTTGGTGAAGCCGGGCATCGAGGTGTCGACCACCAAGAGGCTGGTGCCCTTCGCTCCTTTCGCCGGGTCGGTCTTGGCGACGACGATGACCAGGTCGCAGAGATAGCCGTTGGTGATGAAGATCTTCGAGCCGTTCACGATGTAATGGTCGCCATCCTTCACTGCCGTGGTGCGCACGCCCTGCAGATCGGAACCCGCCGCCGGCTCGGTCATGGCGATGGCCGCGATCATCTCGCCGCTGGCCATTTTCGGCAGGTATTTCTGCTTCAGCGTCTCGCTGCCGTAGTGCAGCAGGTAGGGCGCGACGATCTCGGAATGCAGTCCCCAGCCCAGGCCCGTGGCATTGATGCGCGCCGCCTCTTCCATGACGATGACCGAGAAGCGCTTGTCCACGCCGACCCCGCCGTATTCTTCCGGCATGGTCGCGCAGAGGAAGCCGGCGGCGCCGGCCTTGGTCCATATCTCGCGATCGACATGGGATTGCTCCTCCCAGCGCGCGTGGTGGGGGGCGACTTCCTGTTCCATGAAACGGCGCGCGGTATCGCGAAAGGCTTCGTGGTCGGCATCGAACAGGGTGCGCGGAATCGACATCATGGCGGCTTCTCCGGTTACTGCGGAAGGGCAGCCATGCTACCAAGCAAGCGCTTGCTTGACAAGGAATGGGGCCGGGGCAAAAATGGCCGACTCGCATTGGAGGACAGGCCATGATTCCTACACCACCCATAATGACCACCACGCATGAAGTGCTGAACCAGGCCCATGCGCTGGAGAACTACAACGCCTACGCCAACAACCTGCCGCTGCAGGAGGCGGTGAAGACGCAAGGCGCCGGCTGGGCGCAGGACTGGCTGATCGCGCGCGGCGCCGAGGTCGGCAGCGCGGAGTGGATCGAGCACGGCCGCCTGGCCAACGTGAATATCCCGCAACTCAGGCTGTTCGACCGCTACGGCAACCGCCGCGACGAGGTCGAGTTCCATCCCTCGTGGCACGAGTGCTTGGGCTGGCTCAAACGCAACGGCTGCGACACCGGGCCCTGGGCCGAACCCAAGCCCGGCGCCCACGTCGCCCGCGCCGCGGCCTACGTGATGTTCGCCGAGATCGAGGACGGCTCGCTGTGCCCGACCACCATGACCTACGGCGCGGTGCCGGTGCTCAAGCATGTGCCGGAAATCGCCCGCGACTGGATGCCCAAGCTGCTCTCGCGCGACTACGACAAACGCTTCATTCCGGCCGCGCAGAAGACCGGCGTGCTGATCGGCATGGGCCTCACCGAGAAGCAGGGCGGCTCGGACGTGCGCGCCAACACCACGCGCGCCGAACGCATGGACGACGGAAGCTGGCGCATCACCGGCCACAAGTGGTTCCTCTCGGCGCCGATGTGCGACGCCTTCCTGGTCACCGCGCAGTCGCCCAAGGGCCTGTCCTGCTTCTTCGTGCCGCGCTGGACGCCGGACGGCAGGCTCAACGAACTGCGCATCCAGCGTTTCAAGGACAAGCTGGGCGACCGCTCGAATGCCGGCACCGAAATGGAGTTCTGGGGCTCGCAAGGCTGGCTGGTCGGCGAGGAAGGACGCGGCATTCCGACCGTGCTGGAGATGGGCGTCTATACGCGCCTCGATTGCGCCATCGGCAGCACCGGCATCATGCGCGGCGCGCTGTCGCAGGCCATGCACCACGCCGGATTGCGTTCCGCCTTCGGCAAGCTGCTGCGCGATCAACCGCTGATGATGAACACGCTGGCCGACATGGCGCTCGAAACCGAGGCGGCGACGGCCTTGTCGATGCGCCTCGCGCGCGCCTTCGACGCGCAGGAGCAGGGTAACGATGGAGCGGAAAGCCTGCTGCGCCGCATCCTCACACCGGTAGCCAAGTTCTGGATCTGCAAGCGCTGCCCGACGCTGGTGGCCGAGGCCATGGAGGTGCATGGCGGCAACGGCTATGTCGATGAAGGGCCGATGCCGCGCCTGTTCCGGCAGAGCCCCTTGAACTCCATCTGGGAAGGCTCGGGCAACGTCATGTGCCTCGACACGCTGCGCGCCATGGGACGCAGTCCGAAGAGCGTCGAAGTGCTGGCCGCCGAAATCGCGCCGGCGCTGGGGAAGAACCGCGCCTTCGACGCCTTCGCGGCCAAGCTGAAAGACGGCTTGGCCAATCCGCAGGACATCGAAATGCGCGGCCGCGAGCTGACCCAGGGCATCGCGCTGGCGATGCAGGGCGCGTTGCTGCTACGCCACGCGCCGGGCTTTGTGGCCGAAGCCTTCTGTGCCTCGCGCCTGACGCCCAACCATTGGGGTACGGTGTTCGGCACGCTGCCGGCGGCGACGGATTTCAAGGCGCTGCTCGATCGCGCCTGGCCGGGTCAAGCCTGATGACGGCGATCGATCCGGCCTGGCTGGCCGCCACCGAATTCATCGACCACGAGCATCCGGCGATCCGCGAATTCGTTGCCGCAAGAGTTGGCGCTTGCCGGCCCGCGAAGCGGAATTCCCGGCAGACAGAGTCCGGCACGGCGAAACAGCAAGCCCTTAGCCTTTACTACGCCGTGCGCGACGGCATTCGCTACGATCCCTACAGCGCCAGCATGCAGCGCGAGGCGATGCGCGCCAGCACGACCCTGGTCAAGCGCGTCGGTTACTGCGTGCCCAAGGCCCTGCTGTATGCGGCCTGTCTGCGCGCCGTGGGCATTCCGGCGCGGCCGGGATTCGCCGACGTGAGGAACCACCTGTCCACAGAAAAGCTCGATCGCCTGATGGGCACCGACATCTACGCCTGGCACGGCTACGTCAGCCTGTGGCTCGACGGCAAGTGGGTCAAGGCGACGCCGGCCTTCAACCTGGAGATGTGCCAGCGCTTCGGCGTGCTGCCGCTGGATTTCGACGGCGAGCACGACTCGCAGATGCATCCCTACAACTCGTCCAACCAGCGCCACATGGAATACGTCAAGCAGCGCGGCGAATTCGACGACCTGCCCTATGACGAACTGGTGGCCGACATGCTGCGCATGTACCCGCAACTGGTCGCCGTCAGCGAAGGACAGGCCGGCGACTTCGACCACGAGGCGATCGCCCGGCCCGCAGCATGAGCGTTCACATCGAACGCCAGGGCGCGGTGACCACGGTCATCATCGATCGTCCCGCGCCACGCAACGCCATCGACCGCGCCACGGCGATAGCGCTGGCCGACGCTTTCCGCGCCTTCGATGCCGATCCGACGGCATCGGTGGCGGTGCTCTGCGGCGCGGGCGGCCACTTCTGCGCCGGCGCCGACCTGAAATCCTTTGTCGCCAATCCCGGCGAATGGCAATTGAATGAAGATGGCGACGCGCCGCTAGGGCCGACCCGCATGCTCTTGTCCAAACCGGTGATCGCCGCGGTGTCCGGCTACGCCGTGGCCGGCGGCCTGGAACTCGCGCTCTGGTGCGACCTGCGCGTGGTCGAGCAATCCGCCACCTTCGGCGTCTTCTGTCGGCGCTGGGGCGTGCCGCTGATCGACGGCGGCACCATCCGCCTGTCGCGCCTGATCGGCCATTCGCGTGCGCTGGACCTGATCCTCACCGGCCGGCCGGTCGGCGCCGACGAGGCGTTTGCCATGGGTCTAGCCAATCGTGTGGTGGCCGATGGCGAGGCGCGCGCCGCAGCCGAAGCGCTGGCCGCGCAGATCGCCGCCTTGCCGCAGACCTGCATGCGTCACGATCGGCTTTCGAGCTACGAACAATGGGGCCTGCCGCTGCCCGAGGCATTGAAGAACGAATGCCGCCACGGCCGGATTTCGCTCGACAGCGGCGATGCGCAATCCGGCGCCGACCGCTTCCGCCAGGGCGAGGGCCGCCATGGCGACTAAGCGCAAGTCTGCCCAGGCCGAGGAGACCAACCGCCGCGCCGATATCGTGCGCGCCGCGAGCCGGCTGTTCGCCCAAAAGGGCTACGCGGCGACGACGATCCGCGACATCGCCGGGGCCGTCGACATGCGTTCGGGATCGCCCTTCTACCACTTCAAGACCAAGCAGGACATGTTGCGCGCCGTGGCGCTGGAAGGCATAGGCGCGATCAACGCCGCGGTGGCGCGGGCCGCCGCTTCGGGCAAGCCACCGCGCGCCACCTTCGAGGCCATGCTGCGGGCGCACCTGGACCAGTTGCTGGGCGAGCAGGGGCGCGACTTCGCCGCCACGCTGCTGCACGAGAGCCGGCATCTCGACGCCGCGGCGCAGGCCGAAGTCGTGGCGCTCAAGGACAGCTACGAAACCATGTGGCAGAAGGCGCTCAAGGATTTGAAACAGGTCGGCCTGATCGCCGACGACAGCCGCGTCACGCGCCTGTTCCTGCTCGGCGCGCTGAACTGGACCGTGCAGTGGTACCGGCCGGACGGCGGCAAGAGCGTCGCGCAGATCGCAAAGCAGCTTTCGTCGCTGCTGTTGAAACCCCCTACGTAAGCCCACCGGGCGGGGTGGCCGCGTCGCCGGCCCTGGTTCGCCGGCCTGCGGCTGCCCTCACTGCGGGGCCGCGCCAGGCCGCTGGCTAAACTAGCCGCTGCCGATGAAGCCGGCATCGTCGTCGGACAACGCCAGCGGACTTCCCCTGGCACGGCTCCTCGCATCGGCGGCTCTCAAGGGCCGCCGCCGCAACCACCCCGCCCTGCGCCGGACGCTGAATGCTGGACGGCTATTTGGCGACGGCGTATTCTGGCGCGAGCGGCGGAAACGTGACGAGCGAAAGCCGTTTCAGCAGGTAACGGTTTCGCGACCGCCTTTCGCGCTCTCTCCGAATGGACGGGTCGTTGATGTGCAAGCTTTTTCTTTACCGCAATGCCTTTACTTCCGTCGGTGTTGACGGGATGTATTCCCTCATGACGCAGGACATCGCGTTGTTACAGATCCACATTTGGCATTAGGGATTTCTCTACATGACATCGGACACTCTAGACTATGGGCCGTGAACTCAAAAGACTAAAGCGCCGCAAGGACGTCGTATCAAGGTTGGATAGCCTGCTTGAGCAGGCCGCGACGACCTTGGTCATTCACTATTCATGCGAGAGTTTCTACGATAAGACTGACGGCAAAACACCCCGCGTCACATCTCTCGCCGTTAGAAATCTTGCTTCAGGGCAAACCGACTCGTTTTCGATTCATCAAATAGCAGAGGAACTGCACGTCCCCTTCGAGCAAATCACTGAGCATTACGACGCACTCGAACGCCAGATGCTAGTATAACAACACGTAAATAACGAAACATGTATTATGCTGTCGCATACCCATCCCATGACGAGGAGTTGGCTATGCGACAGACGGAACTGCATCTCACCGACGAGGATCGTGAGTTGATCGATTCGTACCGAGCGAAAGGTCTGCACCATGCGCGGGAAGTCAATCGAGCGCAT